>MWFF01000130.1 GCA_002071485.1 Verrucomicrobia bacterium ADurb.Bin006
AGCACTACTCGCCGGTCCCACCAACTGATCAACTTCCCGTAAGCAAACCCGGTATACTCCCCGTGAGCGGTGTCGTGGGACACGCACGCTTTCATGGCGTCGTCTGAAGCCCCCTTTTTCCTTTGCTTTTCAGTGCTTTCTCAATGGTCCGAGGATGCAGCTTGACCTTGAACCGCTGCCGAACGCGCCGAGCCAGTTGAGTCGAGTCGAGTTCGGGCTGGGCGGCGCGCAGTTGCTCTAGATGCTGGCGGACTTCCGCCGTCAGCTTATGGGCGCTCTTGGGACCGCGCTTGCGCGGGAGCAACCCTTCGAGCCCACCCTGGGCGAACTGGTCTTGAGCGTGGTAGATCGTCGGTCGCGATAGACCGAACTCTCTCGCCGCCTGGGCGATGGAATAGTCCTCCTTTTCCAGAGCGCGTAGGGTTTCGTATTTGAGCTGGAGGATGTCCTCCGGATCGAAAAAGACGGATTGCTCAAAGAGCTGGGTGTGGACCTGGTCGGCGCGGGGATTGAAGGTCCCCGAGGCTTTGAGGGCCTGGCGTTTGGTTGGCGAGCGGGGTGGCATACTTGTAATGCTATTTATGCCGAACAATGACAAAAGAACGGCTGGTGTCAACGCAAAAACACCGCTACTCATCCGCAATATAGCGGCTGTTCTCGTCGTCTCTTCCGAATGCAAGCGCATTACTACGGTCGAATTGACTTTACACTTGCGGTCGAATTTCCTTTACAGCATCCGGCCATGACTTCCACCAGCTTGAGCAGATCCTCCGTCCGCGCCACCGCTCTGCCTTGGGCTTGTTCAACGAACGGATCCTTGGGGCCAGCGTCGGTCCACGAAGCGGGAAAATAGGCCAGTTGGCCGTTTTCGTTGAGGTAGTAGACCCGCCAGTGACCCCACCGCCGCCGGCACTCGATCAGTTCAAAACGCCGACCCCGCCACGGATGAAACGGGTGTGTGATCGTAAAGAACTGCTTTGCTTGGTCCGGATCGGGTGCAGTCTGCACCCGAGAGTAAGGCAAAAGTCGAGGGCGGTGTGCTCATTGCCCAACGGCAGATTCTGGCGGCCTTGCGCGACCACACCTTCTTCAACGTCGCGGGGGTCAATCAAGCCCTCGAGCCGCTCTTGGCCCAGCTCAACGCCCAGCCCTTTCAGAAGCTCGACGGCTCGCGCAACAGTTGGTTTGACACCTACGAGAAACCCAAACTGCTGCCGCTGCCCACCACGCCCTTCGAACTGGCCACCTGGACCAAGGCCGGCGTGAACATTGATTATCACGTGGCGGTCGACAAGCACTACTACAGCGTCCCCCATCAACTGATCCACCAGGTGCTGGACGTGCGCTTGAGCGCCTCCACGGTCGAGCTCTTCCACCATGGCAAACGGGTCGCGGTTCACGCCCGCAGCTCTCAACCGGGATTGTTCACCACCCTGGACGAACACCGCCCCAAGTCGCACCAGAAACACCTGGAATGGACACCGGGCCGGATCGTGCAATGGGCGCAAAAGACCGGCCCCGCCTGTGCCCAGTTGGTGCAGCGGATCATGGATGAGCGCCCTCATCCCGAGCAAGGCTTCCGCTCGTGTCTGGGCATCATTCGCTTGGGCAAAGTGGCGGGCCAACAACGGTTGGAAGCCGCCTGCCGCCGGGCCCTGCACTTTGGCACATGTTGCTATCGCAGCGTCGAATCGATCCTCAGACACCGGCTCGACCAGCAGCCGCTCGAACAGGAACTGCCCCTCAAAAGCCCCGGCCATGCCAATGTGCGGGGACCCGACTACTACAACTAAACCTCCGACCTCTGTGTCTATGCTTACCAATCCAACATCAGAACGATTACGGGCCATGCGCCTGGAGGGCATGCTCGAAGCCCTCGAAGAACAACGCCGCCAAAGCGCCATCCGCGATCTGGACTTCGAGGAACGCCTCGGGCTGCTGGTCGAACGGCAGTGGCTTTGGAAGGAGAATCGCGCGCTGGCCGCGCGGCTCAAGAACGCCCAGTTGAAGATCGCCAACGCCACCCTCGAAAACATCAACTACCGTCATCCGCGCGGACTCAAACGCGCCCACATCGAGCAGCTGCGCGCCTCGGCCTGGGTCCAGGAACATCGCAACTGCATCATCACCGGACCCACCGGGGTCGGAAAAAGCTACCTGGCCTGCGCGCTGGGACACCAAGCCTGTCGCGAGGGCCTGCGGACGCGTTAGTTCTATGCCCCCAAGCTCTTTCGCGCCCTGGAGGCGGCTCACGCCGACGGCAGCCTGGCCAGCCTGCTCAAGACCCTGGCCCGGCTGGACCTCTTCATCATCGATGACCTCAATCTGGCAGTCGCCAAGGCTCGGCAGTATCGCGACCTGCTGGAGGTCGTCGATGACCGGATCGGCCGCGGCGCCACGCTCCTGACCAGCCAATACCCCGTCGCCCAATGGCACGAGACGATCGGCGACGCCACCGTCGCTGACGCCCTGCTCGACCGCCTGGTGCATAACGCCTATCGCATCGAGTTGGACGGCAAGTCGATGCGCGATCTCAAGTCCGCTCCTGCGGATTAGCCCCCGCTTGCTCGGACCTTCCGGTCCATTGGACCGCAGCCTGGGCCTCCCCCAAACGGGACCCAGGCGCACGCTGCAGACCGCGAGCCAGAGCTCCAACGACCCGGTCTGCAGCGGCGCTACCCCGTTTGGGGATGGCCCAGGCTGCTCGCTCCCCTCCCAAGCCTGAGCGTCGCCTTCGGCTCCGATCAGATATTGCAGCGTGAAATACTTGACCTCAATTCGGACAGTGGATTAGGAGTCTTGGTCAAGCGTCGCTCCGCTCCGGAAAGTGTCCGAATTGAGTCCGAAACGGCTGTCCGAATATTTTCCGAAACGCGTGTCCGATTTCGCCGAAATCCGCAGGCTGCAATGTGGGCGTCGTTAGACACAAGGGCGTGGTGGTGGAGGATCAGTCCAGCGCGGTGCAGGCTGTGGCGGCGTACGTGGACTTGAATGGGGTGCGAAGGGGCTGGTGAAGAATCTCAAGATTAAGTGACATATTAATGAAGTGACAGGTTCTTAATTATTGACATCCCTTACGCGTTGATGTACAAGTGTCCGCGACGATGACAAGGACGGGCGATGGAGTGGCTTGAAAGAGAGGCAATGTATGCGGATGGCGCGGATCAAGATCGGCGGGCGTGGGGCGGTATATCACTGCATGTCGCATGTGGTGGGCGGGCAGAGGCTTTTGGGGCCGCCGGAGAAGGAGAAGCTGCGAGAGATGCTCTGGCAGCAGGCGGCTTTCAGCGGGGTGGAGATCATCACCTACTGCCTGATGTCCAACCATATCCATCTGTTGGTGCGCATAGGGGCCCAGAACAGGGCCAGCGACGCGCAACTGGTGGATCGGGCGCTCAAGTTCTACGGCAAGAAGAGCCTCTACGTGCAAACGCTGCGCAAGGCGTTGGAGGAGCAGGGAGCGCTGCCCGAGGATTTGCGGGAGGGGTTGCGGGAGCGGATGGGGGATGTGTCGGCGTTCATGAAGGAACTCAAGCAGCGGTTCAGCAAGTGGTACAACCGGCAACAGAACCGGTACGGGACGCTGTGGGCGGAGCGGTTCAAGAGCGTGTTGGTGGAGGATCAACCCAGCGCGGTGCAGGCGGTGGCGGCGTACGTGGACTTGAATGGTGTGCGAGGAGGGCTGGTGAAGGATCCCAAGGAGTACCGGTGGTGCGGGTACGCGGAGGCCGTTGGGGGGAATGGATTGGCGCGCAAGGGGTTGGGGAGCATCTATGGGTGGGGGGATTGGGAGAGGGTGGGGAGGGAATATCGGCAGGTGCTTTTGGTGAGCAGCGGGAGTGCTGGGAGTGCGGGCAAGGTGGTGCTGGATGCGGAGGGAATCCGGCGTGAGTTGAAGAGGAAGGGGCAGTTGAAGCTGGGACAGGTGTTGCGGCTGCGGGTGAGGTATTTCAGCGACGGAGTGGTGCTGGGGTCGCGGAACTACGTGAACGAGGTATTCCGGGAGTTCCGGGATCGGTTTGGGGCGAGGCGGCGTGACGGGGCGCGACCGATGCGGGGCTTGGAAGCGTTGGGGGAGTTGGCGACGATGCGGGATTTGAAGGTGAATGTCGTGGGATAGGGGCCCAGGTCCTCGGGTGAGCCGCTGAGGCGCATCGGGGGCGTGATGTCCACGACCGTCAGGATTCAGGGGCCGTTGTGCACAGGGAGAGCGCAACGGCCGGTCTTTTGTTATCCGTTGGCCACGGAGAGCACGACGTAGTTGCGTTTGCCTTTGCGGAGCAGGAGATGCCTGCCAAAAAGGAGGTCGCCGGCGGTGAGAGCCCGTGTGGCGCCGGCTTCGCGGACATTGTTGATGTAGATGCCGCCTCCGTCGAGGTCCTTTCGGGCCTGCCCTTTGCTGGCGCAGAGGCCGGCGTGAACCAAGGCCTCGACCAGTGGCAGGCCCGGCCCGACGAGGCGTGACGCCTCGATGGTCTGTGTAGGCACTTCGCCGACAATCTCGTTGAAAGTCGACTCGGACACACCCTCGAGACCGCCGCCGAACAGGATTTCGCTGGCGCGCTGGGCTTCCTGCGTTGCGGTCGGGCCGTGAATCATGTCGGTGACGGCCTTGGCGAGGGCCCGATGAGCCATGCGCGTTTCCGGCCTTTCGAGGTGTTGTCGATCAAGGTCATTGATTTCCTCGTGGCTGAGGAACGTGAAGTACTTGAGGTAACGGATGACATCCCGATCGTCGGTGCGAATCCAGAACTGGTAGAATCGGTATGCGCTGGTGCGCTTGGGATCGAGCCAGACGGCGCCGGCGACCGTCTTGCCGAACTTGGACCCGTCGGCGTTTGTGATAAGCGGGAGGGTGAGGCCGAAGGCCGATCGCGCGAGCTTCTTGCGGATGAGGTCGGTGCCGGCGGTGATATTGCCCCATTGATCACTGCCGCCGATTTGAAGTTCGCAGGTGCGCTCTTTGCAGAGGTGATAGAAATCGAATGCCTGGAGGAGCATGTAGCTGAACTCGGTGTAGCTGATGCCGCACTCGCGGTCTTCCATGCGTGCGCGGACGCTCTCCTTGCTGACCATCATATTGATCGAAAAGTGCTTCCCGACCTCGCGCAGGAAATCGAGGTAGCTGACCGGCGCGGTCCAGTCATTGTTGTCGAGGAGTAGCGCGGGATTGACCGGGGAGTCGAAATCGAGCAGGCGGCGGAGTTGTTGTTTGACGGAGGCGATATTGCGGGCGAGGACGTCGGCGTTAAGCAATTGGCGTTCTTGTGTGCGGCCGCTGGGATCGCCGATGGATCCCGTGGCGCCACCGGCCAGAGCGATCGGGTGGTGGCCGAAGATCTGGAACCGGCGCAAGGCAATCAGAGGCACGAGGTTGCCCGCGTGGAGGCTGTCGGCGGTCGGGTCGAAACCGCAATACAGCACAATCGGGCCGGACGCGAGCCGTTTTGACAGTTCGGCCTCGTCGGTGCAGTCCGCCCACAGACCCCGCCACTTGAGATCATCCAGGATGTTCATCGGGTTGAGTTAACCCAGCCCGACGGGAACCGGACAAGGGGAAAAAGCGGTCCGTTGCGTCTTTCCGTGTCGGCCGCCGGTTCTAGGGAGGCTGGGACACGGCGGGGCGTCCGCTGCGGAACCCAGGGGCCAGGGGTCCAGAGGTGTGGGGGTTAGCGGTTCTCATTTTGGCCACGAGCAGTCTGAATGCGGTACACCGCACACCGCGCCGAAGCGTCGGACGTGGTTGGGTGTTCGGGCTTCAGCCGGTTCTCGCCGGAGGCCCAGGCCAAAATGAGAACTGCTGGTGGGGCGTTCTTGGCGCTCGACATTGTTGGCGGGGCGGTGCGAAGGTGGCGCCGTTTGTTGCTGAACATCGGGGAGTGCCCGGTCAGCGAAATCGGAATTCTCATTCAGAGCAAGCCGCGACCGTCTCGAACAACGTCTCTTTTTCATGCAAACCTCGACTTCCCCCCTGAACTTGTTTTGGACGCCTCATACGGCAGCCACACTGCCCAACTTCGCTCTGAGTCTGGTTGTGGCGGCCCTGCTCGCCTATGTGCTTGGACTGGTGTATCGGCGCTTTGGCGAGTCGCTGTCGAATCGGCATTTGTTTGCACGCAACTTTCTTTTGCTGACGGTGACGACGACGCTGATCATCAGCATCGTGAAATCGTCCTTGGCGCTCTCGCTCGGCCTGGTGGGGGCGTTGTCGATCGTGCGATTCCGGGCGGCGATCAAGGAGCCGGAGGAGCTGACGTACCTGTTTCTGGCCATCAGCATTGGCTTGGGCCTGGGCGCCGGTCAGATGACCGTGACGCTTCTGGCGTTTGGGGTGATTGTGGTTTTGATTCTCCTGCGGGCTTTGGTCACGCCGCGGCGCGAGCAGCCCAATCTTTTCCTGACCGTGCATTCGTGTGCCGGTCAGAAACTGAGTGCGAATCAGATTCTGTCGGAACTGGCGCAAGTGGGAGCGACGGCGAGTTTGAAGAGAATGGACGACACATCGGAGTCGATCGAGGCCATGTTTCGTGTGAGTTTTCCGGATGTCGGGAAGGTCGAGGAGTTAAGCCGGCGTTTGCGGGCGCAGTGCGAGGGTGTGAGGATCAGCTACATCGAGGACCGTGGCCTGGCCCTCTAGCCCGCATATTCCGCCTGCATGCAGTGCAGCCGGTGCTCAGCAACAGGTACCGGCGGCGGTATTTCCGCACCGCGGACGACGCGATCCGTCTGACGGTTGACTGGGGACTCGAGTTTGTCGATCTGCGGGGAGTTCGAGCTTCTCTGAGTCCGCTGTCGGGTCAGGACCATGGCGTGATTGCCGAGGTAAAGTATGCTGACACCTGGGCAATCGACGCCGCGGCTGTCACAGCCGGCTTTCCTTTTCGGTTGGTCCGTTGTTCGAAGTACGTGCTGGGCGTTCAGCGCCTTGGCAGGATGTCAGATTGCGGGGCTTGCTTCTGAGCCAGCGAACAGCGTAGGGTGGCTATTGTGTAATGAGCGACAGGTGGAAGAGAGTTCTTGGCAAATGCCGTTCTTGCGGCTGCCCGCTCCGTTTGGGTGAGAACGAATGACACGCGGCGGCGCGCCTGTTGCATTTCATGATGGATATGACCCTATTCAGCACTCGTTGGCTCCCGGATCGATGGTTGAGACTGCCACTGGCCGCCTTGGTGGTCGGTTGTCATGCACAGATGCTCGAGGGGCATGCAGCGGCCAGGTCCGCCCCGATACCGGCGGAGCAGGTCGGAATGGTGGCTGAGAGACAGTATCGGGGGGCCGGCGCATCGGTTGAGGCGACCCTCGAGGGGGCACGGCTGATCTGCGCGTTTCAGCGCATCGAGGGGGAGGCGACGAGCGAGGGCCTCTGGCTGAGTTCGCTGCCTCGAGAGTTCGGGGAGGAGGGGCTGCGTGTTATCGCGCTCGAAGTGGGACGCGGGGGCGACATGGGGTCGGGCAGCGCTGGTTCGGACATTGAACTGCAAGGAGGCGGTGGCGTGCTCCCGTCGGTCGGATGTGTCGAGGTGGCGGGTTCGACGGCGCGTTTCATCCGTCCGGGTTTGACCGAGGAATACTCGGTGAGCATCAAGGGAGTGCGGCAGGATTTTGTGATCGAGCAGAGGCCCGGGGGTGCGGGCCGATTGCGTGTGGAACTGGGTGTCGACGGGGCTCGGGTGAAGGCGGCGGCGGATGGGGCTCGGCTGGTGGCGGATCGCTCGGGGCGCGAATTGACGTACAACCGCCTGCATGTGGTCGACGCCCGGGGGCAGGAACTTGATGCAAGAATGGAAGTGCGGGGCGAGAGCTGTCTGGCGGTTGTTGTAGAGGATGCGGCGGCTGTGTATCCGGTGCGGATTGACCCGGTGTTCAGCGATGCGAATTGGGCGAGTTTTGGAGGTGTATGCGGCGCCAATGACGAGGTGTACGCCGTTGCAGCCGACGATTCGGGCAACGTGTACATAGGCGGTGAGTTCACCGTCGTGGGGGACGTCGTGGCCAACGGCCTCGCCAAGTGGGACGGCAGCGCGTGGACGGCCGTGGGCTCCGGGCTTGGGGGGACCGAATTCGTCGCCGTCTATGCATTGGCGGTATCGGGCACAGACCTCTATGTCGGTGGCTCGTTCGAGACGGCCGGCGGGGTTGAGGCGCACCATATTGCCAAGTGGGACGGCAGCGCGTGGACGGCCGTGGGCTCCGGGGTGAATGGGTGGGTTCACGCCCTGTGTTTGAACGGCACGGACCTCTATGCGGGGGGCGATTTCACCTTGGCTGGCGGTGTCGAGGCCAATTCGATTGCCAAATGGGACGGAAGCGCCTGGTCAGCTTTGGGATCGGGAATGGGCGGCACCGAGTCACCGAGCGTGTACGCTCTGGCGGCATCCGACAGCGATCTTTATGCCGGAGGCTGGTTCACTGCGGCGGGCGGGATCGAGGCGAACTACGTCGCCAAGTGGGATGGGAGCGCGTGGTCGGCGCTGGGGCCGGGCGTTGGCGGGGGGTTCTCAGCCTCCGTCCACGCGCTGGCGGTGTCGGGCACCGATCTCTACGTCGGAGGTCAATTCTACATGGTGGGTGACGCCTATGCGGGTCACATCGCGAAGTGGGACGGGCACGCGTGGTCGGGTCTGGGGTGGGGGCTGATGAGCACGGATCTTTACACGATGGTCTATGCCCTTGCAGTGTCCGGCACCGACCTTTACGTCGGAGGGCGGTTCACGATGGCGGACGATGTGCCGGCGGATCACATTGCGAGGTGGGATGGAACCGCGTGGTCGGCCGTGGATTCCGGGGTCGGGGGGGTGGAGTATCCGGCTGTTCGGGCACTTGCGTTGTCGCCGAGCGCCGACCTGTATGCGGGGGGCGTATTTACGCAGGCCGGAGGCGTTGGTGTCAGTCACATCGCCCGTTGGAACCGGAGCGGATGGTCAGCCTTGGGTCAGGGGATGAACGATACGGTGAGTGCACTGGCACTGTCCGGCAACGATCTCTATGTCGGAGGCAGTTTCACGACGGCGGGCGGGGTTGCGGCCAGAGCCGTCGCCCGATGGGACGGGAAGGCTTGGGCGGCTTTGGGATCGGGGATGAACGATGCGGTGTGGGCGCTCGCGGTGCAGGGCACAGACTTGTATGCGGGGGGCGGATTCACCATGGCTGGGGGTGTTCCGGCCGATTCCATTGCGAAGTGGGATGGCATCACCTGGTCGGCCTTGGGAAGCGGCATGAACGGCCCGGTTCATGCCCTGGCAGTATCGGGCAACGCGCTGTATGCAGGCGGCGTGTTCACGACGGCCGGAGGCGTGCCGGCCAACTCGATTGCGCAATGGGACGGGGCCACGTGGTCGGCTTTGGGGGCGGGCTTGGACGGCGAGGTGCGCGCGTTGGCGGTCTCAGGCAAGAGCCTGTACGCGGGGGGCAATTTTGCCAGGGCAGGCGCGCTCGTCGTCAACTCGATCGCGCAATGGGACGGGGCCAAGTGGTCGGCTTTGGAGGCGGGTTTGGATGGTGGAGTGCGGGCAATGGCGCTGTTGGGCGATGATCTGTATGTGGGAGGCTGGTTCGCGAAAGCCGGCGGCATTGAGGTGAACTGCATTGCCAAATGGGATGGACGGGCGTGGTCGGCTCTGGGGGGGGGGATGAACGGAGAGGTTCGCGCACTGGCCGTGTTCGGAAACGCTCTCTACGCGGGAGGATCGTTTGCGAAGGCGGGCGGCATCGAGGCCAATCGCATTGCCACGTGGGATGGACGGGCGTGGTCGGCTCTTGGGCTGGGCATGGATCGAGGTGTCGAGGCCTTTGTGTTGTCCGGCAAGAGCCTGATTATCGGCGGCGACTTCACCATGGCCGGCACGCACGCCTCCGGTTATGCCGTCGAAGCGCGAATCGACGAGGGTGAGAAAGTGATTGGGGGAGAATTCAGCGCGTTGGCCTACACGCCGGACGCGGGTTTCAGTTGCACCTTTCAGAACGCCACCATCGGTCAGTGGTACCGCATCCAGACCTCCGCGTCGCTGATTGGAGAGAAATGGACGGACCTGATGATTCTGCGATACAAGGAGCCGATTGTCATCAAGCAGGAATCCACCAAGGCCCAGGCCAACGGCCTTTTCCGTGCAGTGACTGACGACGGCCCGTCTTCGGCGACTGGCGTCGGACTCGGATCCGCGGGATCGGAAGCGCGTTAGCCCTGCATTCTACCACCTGGGACGTGATCCCGGCGTGGAGGCTGTGGCAACACCGCGCCCAGAATGGGGACCGGGGACATTCTGGCGCCAAGCTGTCCAGGGGCATCAATTGGCTTTAACAACCCAGCCTGTTTTGACGTCTGCGGAGCCGGTGAAGGCGGCTTTGCTGCGATCTTCCTGAACGGCATCGAGGGTGATTTCGCCGACCAGTTTCTCCTCGGTGAAAACGACAGCGCCCTTGTCGTCTTTGAGGTCGACGGTTTCGTAGAGTTTGAGTTTGTCGCCAGCCTTGAACCCATGCTGGGAGCCGAGGGATACAATGAGGACGCCTTTGGCGGGGACTGCGAGCACCTTACCTGGCGTTTGGCGCAAGGCTTGGGCGGCTGCCGTCACAGACTCTTGAGCCGCTGCCGCGGCATTGATCTTCTGGGCTTGGCGCGCTCCAGGGCGAACCGTCAACCGACTCATCTCGCTGACGATCTGGTTGAGAGCTTTCACGGTCGCTTTGCCCAGTGCGCTTTCCATAAACTCCTTGTTGTCGAAACCGATGTTCCCGCCGTGTCCGGTCACAGCGACGCCGATCTTGAAGCCGAGTCCGGTCTCCGAGCCCACCGCCTGACCGGTCTTGAAGATCTTTCGGTTCGCGACGTCGACGATCCGCCAGTCGATGCGGACGTCCGATTTGTTCTTCTTGAGGCCGAGGCCGCCGAGGCTTCCCGGAACGAATCCGCCCAGGTCGACACCGGTTGATTTGGCGCCGAACCGGGTGACTTTGCCGCGGAACATGTAGTCCGCGCCGGCCCATCCCCCCTTTTCCACACGCTCATCCTTGGCCACCCAACCATCCTCGCCCATCCTGATTTCATCTTTGAGAGACTCGATTGCGGTCGATTCCAGCATTTGGAACTTTCCTGTCTTGCTGAGTTCGGTGATCAACATCTCGGCGAGGCCTTCGCCCAAGGCGGGCTGCCAATAGGAAATCTCAGACCTGTCACCGTCGAACGGGGCGACAAAAAGGGTTGGAAGGTTGTCGTCCTGGGCTCGGAGGAGGCAGAGCGAGGCGCACAGTGTGAGGAAGAGTCGAACTGATTTCATGGCGTAAGCCTAGCGCAAAGGGCGGCGGCGATTCAAGCCCTCGGGACGCCATCGGACCGGAGTGGGCGGGGTCGTGTTCGAGCGTCAACACCTCTGGCTTTGACAGGCATGGCCTCAATCGCTAGCGTCTGAACATGGAACACCTCCATGCCCCATGGCGTATCGAGTACATACGCGCGCCCAAGCCGCCGCCCAGCGATGAATCGCTGTTCACGCACATCGCGCAGGCGGCGGACGACGTAGCCAACCATGTGCTCGTGCGGGAGAAGAGCTGTTTTGCCGTGCTCAACACCTACCCCTACACCGGGGGGCATCTGATGGTCGTCCCGTACCGGCGGACGGCGGATCTGAACGATCTGACCGAGCAGGAGCTCACCGATCTGATGGTTCTGACTCGTCGGTGTCTGAATGCACTCACCCGGGCGATGAAGCCGGAGGGATTCAACGTGGGAATCAACCTGGGGCGGGTCGCGGGGGCGGGCGTGGCTGACCACCTCCACATCCACATCGTACCGCGGTGGAACGGGGACACCAATTTCATGCCTGTGGTGGCCCAGACGACCGTCATGCCGGAGGCGCTTGACGATGTGGCTGCCAGGCTTCGCGCTGCCCTGGCCATGGACAAGGAGGAGGGTGTCCGAACGTCCCATGCCCCGAACGCGCCTGTCATTGGGGCGGGCGGGGGAGAGATCGGGAATCGGTCTTGAGCGCGCACTTTTCGAATGCCTACTGAAACACTTCATTTCGACAACGCCCGTCTTGCACAGCAGTTGTTCAACAACGACGCGCGGAACCTGTCGGCGTTAGAACGGCAACTGGGGGTGAAGGCCACCGCTCGGGACGCCTGGATCAAACTCGAGGGGGAAACCGAGGCCGTGACGCGGGCTCGGCATTTATTTCAGTTGCTCGAAGGGACGCTCAAGACGGGCGGGCATGTGCGGACCCAGGACTTCGCGATGGCCCTGAGCGTGGTGCGGAACGAGGGCGTTGCGGCTCTCGAGAGCCTCCAGGCCGAGCGCATCCAAACCTCGCCGAAGAAGGCCACTGTCACCCCGAAGACCACGGGGCAACGGCGTTACATCGAGGCGATTCGGCAGCACGATATCACTCTGGGTGTGGGCCCGGCCGGCACGGGTAAGACATACCTCGCGATGGCCATGGCCACGGCGGCGCTACGCGGTGCGAAGGTGAACCGGCTGATTCTGACCCGTCCGGCGGTCGAGGCGGGGGAGGCGCTGGGTTTTCTGCCGGGGGATTTGCAGGAGAAACTGGCGCCGTACCTTCGCCCTTTGTATGACGCGCTGCACGACATGCTGCCCGCGGAGGAGATTCAGCGTTTGATGGAGCGGGGCACGATCGAGATCGCGCCGCTGGCCTACATGCGCGGGCGCACGCTGAACAATTCCTTCATCATATTCGACGAGGCGCAGAACTCGACGACCGAGCAGATGTTCATGTTTCTGACTCGTCTGGGCCACAATTCGAAGGCGGTCATTACCGGCGATATCACCCAAATCGACCTCCCCAGGCACAAGCCGTCCGGCTTGATCGAAGCCCGCCAGGCCCTCGCCCAGGTCGAGGGGATCGCCGTCATCGAGTTGGGCAAGAAGGACGTCATCCGCCATCCTCTGGTCGCCCGCATCGTGCATGCCTACGAACAGCATCGCGCTTCGCAGCCGGCGTGAACTGACGCTCGTTCAGCGGCATCCCCGAATCCGGGTCGACCGCAGGTTACTTCGCCGCATCTTGCGCGCGGCTCTCGCCGACCCTGTGTTCTCGCGGCCAGCCCCCGAAGCCGCGCCTCGGCGCGGGCGCCGCGCGTTTCAAGTTCGGACGCCGCGGTCTGGCGCATCCGACAGCCCCCGCGCCCGGATTTGCTACGAACTGGGCTGTTTCCTGGTGGGCGCCGACGAGATTACGGCGCTCAATGGGCGCTATCTGGCCCACGCGGGTGTGACGGATGTGATTGCATTCGACTATGGCCCGCCACCGGGCGCCCGGCCCGGCGATCCCTGGCTGTGCGGCGAGGTTTTTGTGTGTCTGGATGAGGCTGGCATTCAGGCGCGCCGGTATCGGACCACCTGGACATCCGAGCTGGTGCGCTACCTGCTCCACGGATTGCTCCACCTCCGCGGCTACGACGACGTTACGCCAGGCTGGCGACGGAGGATGAAGCGGATCGAGGGTCGTTTGGTGCGCGAGATGAGATCGAAGTTCGATTTCACCCGCCTCGGGCCGGCATCGATTCGAGCGACCATGCGGGGCGCACATCGCCGTCGGGATCATCAGGCGGAACGCCCGACGCCAGCTTCCACTCGGCCAGGAGCCCGACCATAGCCGCGTTGTCCGTGCAGAAGGCCGTCGGCGCCAGGCGCAAGTCGAGGCCATCGCGGGCGCACGCGGACGCCAGATCGCGGCGCAAAGCCCGATTGCAGGTGACGCCGCCCGAGGCGGTGACGAGACGAACGCCGAGGTCGCGGGCGGCGCGGGTGGTCTTGGCCAGGAGCACCTCGACGATCGCCGCCTGCACGCTCGCGCAGAGGTCGCGCAGCGCTTGTGGGTCGTCCGCCAAACCCGGGTGGTCTCGCAGGAAATAGCGCACGGAGGTCTTGAGGCCGCTGAAACTGAAATCGTATGCCGCATCGTTCAGCAGCGGACGCGGGAAAGGAAACGCAGCCGGGTTGCCTTCAGCGGCGAGCTGGTCCATGACCGGTCCGCCCGGGTAGGGCAGGCCGAGCAGTTTCGCGGTCTTGTCGAAGCATTCCCCCGCGGCGTCGTCGAGGGTCGAGCCCAGGACGCGATGGCGCAAGCCTTCGGGGACATGGATGAGGAGCGTGTGGCCGCCGCTTACGATCAACGCCACGTGCGGTTGGATGGCGGGGAAGTCGGCGTGCGGCGGGTCCCCTTTGACCCATGCGGAATAGAGATGGGCTTCGTGGTGGTGAATGCCCAGGAAAGGCCGCCGCAGCGCGCACGCGATTCCCTGGGCGGCTTTCAATCCTACCATGAGCGCGTTGGGCAAGCCGGGACCCTGCGTCGCCGCGAGGGCTTCGATCGCGGGCGGGTCGGTCCCTGCCTCGCACAAGGCGGCCTGGATCAGCACGGGGAGGTTGCGCAAGTGCTCACGAGTCGCCAACTCGGGGACGACACCGCCGTACTCCGCGTGCAGGCTGGTCTGTGAGGAAACCAGGTTCGCCAGAACGTGGCCGTTGCGCACCACGGCGACCCCGGTTTCATCGCAGGAGGTCTCGATGGCAAGCAGGGTCACCGGTCAGTCCGCCTTGGCGGCCATCGGCTTGGTGTCGGGCCTCCGGTCGGAGTCGGGCGCTCGATGGGTATAGAGGGTGATTCCCTTGAGGAGATCCAGGGCGCGTTCGAGTTGGATATCCCGCACGGCGCCGAACCGTTCCTGACGTTCCGCATCGAGCGATTCGATCAGGCCGGGCGTGCGCTGGAGTAAGAGCGCATCGGCATCCTCGATCGGCACCGGCACCACGATGTCGGGCTCGATCCCTTTTTCATGAATCACCTTGTGGCTGGGCGTGTAGTACTTGGCCGTCGTCAGCCGCAACGCGGCTCCGTCCTGGAGCGGAATGATGCTCTGGACGGAGCCTTTGCCGAATGTCTTTTCGCCCAGGACAACCGCGCGCTTGAGGTCCTGGAGGCAGCCGGCGACAATTTCCGATGCGCTCGCGCTGCCGCCGTTGACCAAAACGACCATCGGCACGGTGGTCCGTTCTCCCCGGCGGCCGGCGCGGTACTCGCGCCGTTCGGAGGGATCGCGACCCTCGGTGGTGACGACCAGTTGGCGCGGTTGAACGAACCGTTCGCAGACGTGCGCGGCCTGGTCGAGGAGGCCGCCGGGGTTGTTTCTCAGATCCAGGACCAGACCGCGCATTTTCTGGTCATGCAGTTTTTTGAGGGCGCGGTCCAGTTCCTCCCCTGTCGCTTCTCCGAATTGCGTCAATCGCACGTAGCCGAGCTTGTCGTCGTCGACAGAAAACTCCCTCTTCCCGTGAATGTCCTTGACCGTCTCGACCGCGATGTCCGCGCGGACGAGCTTGTGATCCTTCGTGGCGCCCGTGGACGGGCGGAGCACGGTCAGGACGACCTCGGTGCCGGGCGCGCCGCGCATTCTATTGACGGCCTCGGTGAGGCTGATCTTCTCCGTGCTTCGGCCGTCGATTTTCAGAATTCGGTCGCCTGACATGATTCCGGCCCGCGAGGCCGGGGTGTCGTCCATCGGGGCGATGACGGTCAGGTACTCGCCCCGCAGCCCAACCTGGATTCCAACGCCGCCGAATTTGCCTTCGGTGTCCTTCTTGAGCTCGTCGTACTTCTGGGGCTCCATGAACTCGCTGTGGGGGTCGAGTGTGCTGAGCATCCCTTTGAGCGCGCCATAGATCAGGTCCTGATACGTCAGGTTCTCGCCATCCACGTAATCGTTGCGAACTCTCTCGAGGACGAGCGAGAACAGGCGCAGGTTCCCGTAGACGTCGTTCTTTTCGGCGACCTCGGCCGAACGCAAATAGACCTGGGCGCCGAAGAACAGGTTGACCGCCAGAGCCGTCAACAACACCGAATACATCAGTCTCTTTGTCATAGTCCCTTCAAAGAAAAGCCATGTGCCGGAAAGTAACGGTCGTGTGAGCCGTTAGCAAGCGTGGGGGATCAGCCAGGAAGATCGCGTCGAGTCGCGGCCCGGTTTAGATCGTCGCGATTTCCCGCAAAGCATGCGAGCCGCCTCGATCGGCCGCTGTCCGGGACGGGTCGTTCATCCGGCTCAGGCGCCATTCCAGCAGCGCGAGGTCGTCGGGCACCGTGATCTTGGGGTTCGGGGACCTGCTTTCGACCAATTGAACCCGCTGCCCGATCAGATCGCAGGCGGCTGTGTCGTCGGTCACCCGCGCCCCCCGTTCACGCACAGCCGCCAGCGCGCGTCGGATCACACCGATTCGGAATGCCTGCGGCGTCTGCACCGCCCAAAACCTCGACCGTTCCGGATGGCGGACAATCATCACGCCGTCGTCGGATTCCTTGATCGTGTCGGTCACCCGCTGCGCGGCGACGGCCGCGCCCGTTACCTGCGCCGCGTCGATGGTCGCGCGGATCAACGCGGCGGTCGTGCAGGGCCGGGCCCCGTCCTGGATGGCCACCACTTGCGTTTGATCGGACACGGCCTGAAGGCCGTTCCAGACGGAATCCTGACGCTCCGCGCCGCCTGTCACGACGCGCCACGGTTTCTGGAAGCCGAAGCGAGTCGCCATCTCGGGAAAGGCCTTCTCGAGGCCCGCGCGCACCACAAGCACGATCTCGTGAATGCAGTCGGCATCCTGGAATCGCTGCCAGGTGTGCGCGATGATCGGGCGCCCCGCCGCTTCGAGAAAGAGTTTGTCCACCTCCGGTCCCATCCGGGTTCCGCGTCCCGCGGCGACGATGACGGCGGCATTCATCAGAGTATGGCGGGGGAATGGACCATCACGCGAAGGTCATGACGGGCAGCCCGGTGCGGGCGCGGATCACCGCGGCGATGGAGTCGAGATCCGCGCGATCGAGGCGCTCGACCCACGGCTCCGGTGTGGGGCGGGCGATGGTGTAGGCCTGCACCTCGCGAATGGATCCGCCCGCCGCAAGGATGTCGCGGAGCCGCCCGCAATAGACTTCCAGTTCAGGGGCGGGCATCGGTTCGCCGCGCACTTTCATAAAGAGGCTCTGGATCACGATTGGGCGCGCCTGCGCTGTGATGGTCAGGTTGTGCAGGATACGGTCGAAGGCAACATGACTTCTGTTGACCAACCGGTAGTAGGCATCGGTGCCGGCATCGAGTTTGCCCCAAATTTCCCCCTGATGGGCGTCCAGCAGCGCCAAGCCGCGCTTGACGTCGGTCTTATCCAAGCCCGTCGCGTTGGTGATCAGCACGATCTTGGTGTCGGCCAACGCCAGGGCCAGCTTCACCTCGATCACCGCACGCACGCAGTCGGCGAAATTGGGGACCATAGTCGGCTCGCCATCCCCGCTGAAGGCAATGTCCCGGATGCGGCGGGTGAGGGCCGCGACCTCGGCGAACTTGGGCGTCAGACCCAACTGTCCGCGGAGAGCTGATTGGGCCAATGCGCTCAGCTCGGCGCGCAAGCGGATGAGATCGACTGTTTTGGCTGGTCCGGGTGTTTGGCGATCGACCTCACAGTAGGCGCAGTTGAAGTTGCAGCGTTTGTCCGGGTTGAGATTGACTCCCAGCGAGAGGCCGCCCGAACGCCGTGAGATGACGGGGTAAACAAAGAGGAAACGATCGAACACCCGCGCGTGGTCTCGCACAACAGGCATTGCACTGGTTATGGCATCGGTCTGATCTGACACGCCCCAATTCTAGGCGCGCGCCCGCCGAAGGGCAAGGCGCAGTGCCCGTCGCGGCAGGCAAGGCCGGGCTCGACGCTGTGAACGCGGCCATCCGGCGGAATCAGCGACTGGCGGTTCAGGGTGTGCCGGACGCACTCACCCCACACATCCCCCTGCAACCACTACTCAAGCACCCTTGCATATGAAAAGAGCGTGGGCAGGCAGGTGTCACTGCACTGGTTACTGAATACTGAATCCGCCCTGCTTGCCAGCCGTGGGCCGGTTGCGCATGATCGGCATCCGTGCAGTCCGCCTCGCCCGCCACGCCTCCGGAAAGCCTCGCCGGCTTGATCGAGCGGGTGACGTTTTTCAACGAAGACACCGGGTTCGCCGTGCTGAAGGTCAAGGCGCGTGGGCACCGCGACCTGGTCTGTGTGGTTGGCGCGCTCGCATCGGTTGCCGCAGGCGAATACATCCACGGGGAAGGGCGTTGGGTGCAGGACCGCGAGTATGGGCTTCAATTCCGGGCCGATGTGCTGACCAGCACGGCTCCGACGACGCGCGAGGGGATCGAGAAGTACCTGGGCAGCGGCATGGTCAAAGGGATCGGTCCCGTGTACGCACGGAAGCTGGTCGCGAAGTTCGGGGAGCAAATCTTCGACATCATCGATCGTTTCTCGGCGCGACTCGAGGAGGTCGAGGGGATCGGTCCCAAGAGACGCCATCGGATCAAGGAGGCCTGGTCCGAACAGAAGGCGGTGCGCGAGATCATGGTGTTCCTCCACTCTCACGGGGTCAGCACCAGTCGCGCCGTCCGCATTTACAGGACCTATGGCGCTCAGGCCGTCGAAACCGTTCGGCGCGATCCGTACTGCCTGGCCCGTGACATCCATGGGATCGGATTCAAGACAGCAGATGAAATCGCCCGGAAACTTGGCGTGCCGCACGACTCGATCGAGCGGGCCTGCGCCGGTCTGGATCATGTGCTGCTCACAGCGACGAACGACGGCCACTGTGCACTGCCGAACGAGGCGCTGAAGGAGGAGGCGGAGAAGCTGCTCTCGGTTGGTCCGGCGGTTGTCGATGCCGCCTTGGACCGTGCGTTGGCGCAAGGCAACCTCGCGCAAGAGACCATCGAAGACCAAGCTCTGCTGTTCCTTCCCCGGCTGCAAAGGGCGGAAGAGGCGATCGCCAACTCACTCTGCCGCCTTGCGGCCATGCCACCTGCATTCCCGAGCATCGATCTGGACAAAGCCGTCGCTTGGTGCCAGGCGAAGACCGGAACGGAACTGGCTCCTACACAGCGGGAGGCGCTGCGCAAGGCCTGGTCCGCCCGCGTGTTGGTTGTCACGGGCGGACCGGGTGTAGGCAAAACGACGCTGGTTAAATCGATACTGCTCATTCTGCGGGCCAAACGAGTGCGTTGCCTGTTGTGCGCGCCCACGGGGCGGGCCGCAAAACGGATGGCGGAGGCCACGGGATTCGAGGCCAAGACCATTCACCGCCTGCTCGAGGCGCAGCCGGGCTCGGGCGGGTTCCTGCGTAACGAGGCCAATCCGCTCGATTGCGACTATCTGGTCGTCGACGAGATGTCGATGGTGGACGTGCCGCTGATGCACCAGTTGCTGCGCGCCCTGCCGCGTCAGGCCGGCCTGCTGCTGGTGGGCGACGCGGACCAACTGCCATCGGTCGGCCCGGGTCTGGTGTTGCGCCATGTGATCGAGAGCGGGGCGATCCCGGTAGCCCGGTTGACCGAGATTTTCCGCCAAGCCGCCCACAGCCAGATCGTCATCACGGCCCATCGCGTCAACGAAGGCCAACTCCCGCCGCCGCTGCCGCCCAATACCGCCTCGGATTTCTATTTTGTGGAGCGCAGCGACCCGGAGGCCATTCTGCACACTGTGATCGAGATGGTGAAACGGCGCATCCCGACGCGATTTCATCTAAATCCGGTCGGGGATGTGCAGGTGCTTTGTCCCATGAACCGCGGGTTGTTGGGGATGCGGCAGCTCAACGTGCGACTCCAGGCCGAGCTCAATCCGCAGCGGCCGGACCAGGCGGTGATCGAGAGATTCGGCTGGCAATTCCGGATTGGGGACAAGGTGATGCAGACGGAGAACAACTACGACAAGGAGGTGTTTAACGGGGATCTGGGGCGGGTCGAGCGGATCGACATGATCGAGCGCGAGATGACGGTGCGATTCGACCAGCGGGATGTGATCTACGATTTTGGAGAGCTGGACGAAGTCGTGCTGGCGTATGCCATCACCGTCCACAAGTCGCAGGGATCGGAGTTTCCGGCCGTGGTGATGCCGCTGGCCATGCAGCATTACCTGCTGCTGCAACGGAACCTGCTCTACACTGGGATCACGCGCGGGAAACGGCTTGTGGTGCTGGTGGGGCAGGCCAACGCCCTGGCGTTGGCCGTGCGGAACAACCGCACCCGGCATCGATTCTCGGGGTTGCTGGCGCGTCTGCGACGGGAGGGCGAGCGTTACAAAGGGTAACGTTCGTCAGTTTGAGAGGTGGCTCCGCAGGAAACGGCCGGTATGAGAGCGCGGAAGGCGGGCCAACTGCTCGGGCGTGCCTTCGGCCACCACGCGTCCGCCTCCCTCGCCGCCCTCGGGCCCCAGGTCAATGATCCAGTCGGCTTCGGCGATGAGGTCGAGATTGTGCTCGATCACGAGAACGGTATGGCCGGCGTCCACGAGGCGTTGGAGCACCTCGACCAGCCGACGCACATCCGCCATGTGCAATCCGATGGTGGGTTCTTCGAGGATAAAGAGATTCCGCTTTCCGGTGTGTTGGGGGTGCGGTTCGCGCTCCCTCAATCCGGCGAGCAGGTGGGTCACGAGTTTGACCCGCTGGGCCTCTCCGCCGCTGAGGGTCGGACTGGTCTGCCCGAGCTTCAGGTAATCGAGTCCGGTGTCGCGGAGGGCGTCGAGGGAACGGTGGATGCGCGGGTGTGCGGCGAAGAACTCGAGGGCCTCGGAGACGCTCAGGTCGAGCACCTGGGCGACGTTCTTGCCGTGGAGGGTGATGTCGAGCGTCTCGCGGTTGAACCGCATCCCGCCGCAACTCTCGCAACGCACGAATGCCGGCGGCAGGAAGTTCATCTCGATCCTGACCACGCCCGCCCCCTCGCACTCGGGGCAGCGACCCTGTGGGCTGTTGAACGAAAACCGCCCCGGGCCGTACCCGCGCAACCGCGCCTCGGGCAACTGGGCATAGAGCCGACGGATGTCGTCGAAAAAACCCACGTACGTTGCCGGGATCGAGCGGGGGGTGCGCCCGATCGGCGATTGATCCACTTCGTGCACGGCGCGGATGAACTGCTGTCCCCCTGTCAATCGGGCTCCCGATTTGGGATTCGAGACGCGGGATTTGAGGTTGGCTTCGATCGCGGGCAACAGGCATTCGCGCACCAGCGTGCTCTTGCCCGATCCGCTCACCCCGGTGATCAGGACGAGGCGTCCGAGCGGAATCCGCACGGTGAGGTTGCGCAGGTTGTGCGCCGCCGCCCCTTCAAGCACCAGGAACGCGGGCAGAGAGGCCGCGTCGGCGTCCGGCGCACCCGCGCCGGCAGGCGCGCGTTTCCGCCTGGGACGGGTTCCGCCGGGCGGTGGCGCGACCAACCGCCGCACGCCGCGGGCGGGGAACGTCTTCCGGGCGCGCAGGCATTGACCGGTAATCGAGTCGCGATGCCGCATCAACACATCGAGCGAGCCGCTAGCGATGAGCCGTCCGCCGTTGATCCCGGCGCCGGGCCCCAGGTCGATGATGTAGTCAGCGGACCGCATCGTGGCCTCGTCATGCTCGACCACGACCAGGGAGTTGCCGCGGGCCTTGAGTTTGGCCAGGGCGGCGAGCAGGCGCTGGTTATCGCGAGCGTGCAGGCCGATCGTGGGCTCATCGAGGACGTAGAGGACGCCGCTGAGGTTCGAGCCCAACTGGGCTGCGAGGCGAATGCGCTGGGCTTCCCCGCCGGAGAGAGTCGTGACGGCGCGGCCCAATTGCAGGTAGCCCAAGCCAACCTCGTGGAGAAACCAGAGGCGCGCCCGAATCTCCGACACGATGTCGCGAGCGATGAGAACGGCGCGGCCGGACACCCGCAAGGAGTCTAAATACGCCCGCACGCTGTCGACCGTTGCCGCGCCGAAGTCGTCGATGGTGGGGTTCTGGCGGAGGGATGCGGTTGGACAGTTCGGAGCGTCAAAAGGGAGGCGCACGGCGCGGGCGATGGGGTTGAGGCGATGTCCGCCGCACTCGGGGCACATCTGGCGCTGGCCTTCCTGCCACCCGAACCACGATTCTTCGATGGCGTCGGCCCGCGCGCCGCGATCCACATCCTCGGGGAGGTAGAACAGCTC
The DNA here is from genome assembly GCA_002071485.1 of Verrucomicrobia bacterium ADurb.Bin006. Classification (GTDB taxonomy): domain Bacteria; phylum Verrucomicrobiota; class Verrucomicrobiia; order Limisphaerales; family J093; genus MWFF01. Next base: position 21,980 of record MWFF01000130.1, read on the forward strand.
CCCGAAACCGCGGCAGCGTGGGCACCAGCCGGCGGCGGAGTTGTAGCTGAACAGCTTGGGATCGAGCGGCTGAAACGACCGGCCGCAGCCTGTGCAGGTCCGCTCGATCGAGTGCGGTGTCACACGGCCCTCGCGGTCCAGGGCCAGCAACGTGCCCTGTCCCAGCCGCAGGGTCTCGTCAACCAGCTTCTGCAGAGTCGCCGCCGCCCCGGCCAGTGTAGCCTGGCGTCCGTCGCGGCGGACGGTGCCGACGAGGATTTCGACGTGATGCTCGCGGAACCGATCGAGCCGGAGCCCTTGCGCGCTGGATCGAAGCTGGCCATCGACCCGGATTCGCTCGTATCCGTGCCGCGCGGCCCAGTCGGCGACCTCGGAATGGAATCCCTTGCGTCCGCGCACCATGGGCGCCAGGAGCGAGAGCTCGCCGCGCCGCCGCGCCTCGGCCCGCAGCGCCTCGCCCACCCGGTCGCGCGTCTGCGGCTCGACCGGCTGACGGCAGTCCGGACAGTGCTGGACACCGAGGCGGGCGAAAAGAAGGCGGATGAAGTGGTGGATTTCAGTGATGGTGGCGACGGTGCTCTTGCCGCCGCCGCGGGAATTGCGCTGTTCGATGCTGACCGTGGGGGGAATCCCGGTGATGAGGTCGACATCGGGGCGGGCCAGTTGCTCGACGAACTGCCGGGCGTAGGCGTTCATGGAATCGAGGAACCGGCGCTGGCCCTCGGCGAAGAGAAGATCGAAGGCGAGCGTGCTCTTGCCCGAGCCGCTCACGCCGGTGATTACCACGAACTGGCCACGGGGGATGGTGATCGAGAGATTCCTGAGATTGTGCTCGCGCGCGCCGTGGATAGTGATGCCGTCCCGGCCCGCCGCGATCGTTTCAGACACTTGCCGCACGCCCAACAATTAGCCTGCCGCGCCCGCGAAATCCAGGATACGGATTGTTTTGACATTCGGAATCGAGGCCCTACAGAAAAGCGCGTCAGCAGCGTGCGGACTGACGATTGGCATTTGCTTCGAGCCGCTCCCATGCATCAAATCGCGTTGACCATCGGTAAGCTGACCATCACCTGGTACGGACTCCTGGTCGTCGCCGGGTTCGTCGCCGGCCTGTGGACGGCGAGCCGGCGCAGCCTGCGCAACGGCATTTCGAGCGAGGTGGTTGCCGACCTGGGCGTCTGGCTCATGATAGGCGCCATTGTCGGCTCTCGCCTGTGGCATGTCGTCGTCTACTGGGAGGAGGATTTCGCCGGCAAACCGTGGTGGGAAATGTTTGCCATACGGCATGGCGGATTGGTGTTTTATGGCGGGCTCGCAGGGGCGTCGCTGGCGACGATCTTCTATGCCCGGCGCCATCAGGTGCCGCTCTGGAAGCTGGCCGACGTCCTCGCACCCAGCATCGCGCTCGGCCATGTGTTCGGACGCATCGGCTGTCTGATGAACGGATGCTGCTTCGGTCTGCCGACCTCTCTGCCCTGGGCCATCCATTTCCCGCCCGAGCACTTTACCCAGGGCGCTGGGGTGCACCCGACGCAGATCTACGAGGCGATAGGGAACCTCGCGCTCTATGCGGCGCTGGCCTGGCTGTACCGTCGCAAGGGATTCGACGGACGGGTTTTCGCATCGTACCTGATCGCCTACGGCGCGCTGCGATTCCTGGTCGAGTTTTTCCGCGGGGACTACGAGGTCCGGTATCTGGGCGGGTGGGCGACTGCTGGCCATCTGGTGAGCCTGGCGGTGCTCGGGTGCGGTGTGGGCCTCTATCAGTGGTTGCGAAGGTCCGATGCCATCGCCGAGCGTTCATGAGCGGCTCGAACGAGAATCCGGAAGGGCTGCCGCGCGTCGAGACGTTGGTCGTCGAGCCCGCGCTGGCGTTGGCGTCGACGCGACTGGATGTGTATCTCCACGACCAGTTCCCCTGCGTGTCGCGCAACGCCATCCAGCGCCTGATTCGCGAAGGGGCCATTCGAGTTAACGAGCGCGTGGTCAAACCCACGCATGCGCCGCGGGCGGGCGACACGATTGTGGTGGAATGGCCGGCGCCCAGGCGGGCGACGGTCGAGGCCCGCGAGTTGCCTCTGGACATCCTCTATGAGGACCGGGCCCTGCTGGTGCTCAACAAGGCAGCCGGCATGGTGGTGCATCCCGCCGCGGGCACGGAGAACGACACCCTGGTCAACGCCCTTCTGCACCATTGCCAGGGCCAGCTCAGCGGCATCGGCGGCGTGGCGCGTCCGGGCATTGTCCACAGGCTGGATCAGGACACCAGCGGCGTCATGGTGGTTGCCAAACACGATGCCATCCATTTGGCGCTCTCGCGCCAGTTCGCTCATCGGCAGATCGAGAAAATCTACCACGCCATTGTCTGCGGGGAACTCGCGTCCGCCGCCGGGGAGATTGACGCGGCGATTGCCCGGCACCCGACGCACCGCAAGGTGATGGCTGTTCTTGCCGGCGGACGCTCCGCTCGGACGACGTATCGCACGCTCGAACGCCTGGCGGGGGCGACGTGGGTCGAGGTGCGGCTGCACACGGGGCGGACGCATCAAATCCGGGTGCATTTCAAGCATCTTGGTTTTCCGATTGTGGGCGACGCGGTCTACGGCAGGCGCCAGAATCTCAGGCTCGAAGAGCTGACCGGCTTCGCCGCGCCGCGCCAGCTTCTGCACGCCCGACGCCTCGCCTTCACCCATCCGGAGAGCGGCAAACGCGTCGCATTCGAGGCGCCCTGGCCGGCGGACTTCCGGGGCGCGCTCGAAGCTCTGCGGGGGGGCACGTCAGCCGATGCCCGGTTGACTTGGCCGAAAGCCTCCGATACGGTCCCGTGACACATGAAGCGCCGGGTCGTTCTCATCTCACTGATCGTGCTGGGTTTGTTGTCCGTGCCGTTGCGTTGTCCGGCGCCACTGGTTTACCGACCGGGTGAAGGGTGGACGTACGAGTCGGTGGGGGGCGGCAAGTGGGTTCGGGCGCGGGCCAAAGACCAGCTCGAGGTTGCCCAGGAGGCATTCGACAACAAGCAATACGGCGTCGCCAAGAAGGCGGCCCGCCGCACCGTCAAGCGCTGGCCTTTGTCGGATTACGCCCCCCAGGCCCAGTATCTGCTGGGCCGGGTGTACGAGGCGCGGAGGTACGACCAGCGGGCGTTCAAGGAGTACCAGAAGCTCATCGAGAAGTACCCGAAAGCGGCCGACTACGACGCGGTGCTCCAGCGCCAGTACGAGATCGCCAATCGCTTCCTGGGCGGGCAGTGGTTCAAGCTGTGGGGCTTTATCCCGTTCTTCCGGTCGATGGAGAAGACCGCGGACATGTTCACGAAAGTGGTTCAGAGCGGGCCACACAGCGCGATCGCCCCCGACGCGCAGCTCAAGATCGGCGCTGCGCGCGAGAAGCAGAAAGAGTACATGCTGGCCGTGAAGGCGTACGAAAAAGCGGCCGACATCTACCACAACCGTCCCAAGATCGCCGCCGAGGCCATCTACCGCGCCGGCATGGCCTACAGGAAGGCGGCCCTGACCGCCGAATACGATCAGAGCGCCGCCGCCTCGGCCATTGCGACCTTCACCGATCTCATCACGCTTTATCCCGACGACTCGCGTGTGGCCGATGTCCGGGGCTACATCCGCACGCTCAAAACCGAGCAGGCCCGCGGCGCTTTCCAGACCGCCCGCTTTTACGAAAAGAAGCGCCAATGGGATGGCGCCAAGGTCTATTACAACGAGGCCGTTAGCTTCGATCCGGAATCGACCTACGCGATCGAGGCGAAGCGCCGGCTCGAAACCGTCGCGCGGCACTCCCGGGCCAAGACCGCGTCGGCACCCACGCCATGAACACGCGGCGCTTCCTTGGCCTTGGCTGGTGCGGCGCGGCGATCCTCCTCGCGGGGTGCGCCGGTTACCGACTGGGCCCCACCAGCGGCAACGATGCCCGATCGAGAAGCGTCCAGGTCAACTTCTTCCGTAACGAAGCGCCCGAACCGCGCCTGAGCGAGGCGGTTGCGCATGCCTTGCGGAAGCAGCTCCAGCAGGAAGGCACCTACACGCTCGCCACACACAACGACGGCGATATTGTCGTCAACGGCGTCCTGCTCGCCTACGAACGCTCACCGGTCGCTTACCAGCCCGGCGACGTGACCACCGTGCGCGACTACGAGATCACGCTCCGCGCCCACGTGGTCGCCGAGGAGCGGTCCACCGGACGCGTCGTTTTGGATGAAAAGGTCCGGGGCCGGGCCACGGTGCGCATCGGCGCCCGGAACCCGCTGCCTGACGGTCAGATGCCCCCGGTTCTGGCCGGCGATCAGGCCAGCGTCGAGCGTCAGACGCTGCCCATTCTCGCCGCCGATCTCGCCCGGAATATCACCGCCCGCCTCGTCGACGGCGCCTGGTAGCGCTAGTAGTCAAGGGCAGCAGCGCAATTGTGAGGTATCCGATCTGCATGACATTCCGGTCCATGACGATTCCAGGTTGACCGACAGCGATAGGGTTAGTGGCCCCTTGTAGTCAGAGTGGCCGGACGGGGCGATGCCAATTCGATGCCAATTCGATGCCGCATCGTGCGGGGAGCTAACGAGGTGCCAGGATCGAGCGGGTTTGTCGGGAAGCCGGTTTGCCGAAGACCTGAAACACGCGCTTCACCCTTCACGGCACGACCTCGAGGACGGCTTCGGTCCATCCGCGCAGTTCGGCCTCGTCCCACGCAACATCCGCGACGATCACCCGCAGGCCGGGAGCGGCGTCCGGAGTCACCCGGACCGTGATCGGGAGATGGCCTTCCGAGTGTCGCGGGATGAGAACCGAGCCCGCGTTGGATACGGTGAAGTCGGCCGGGGCGCGCGCGACGGCGCGAAAGGTGCGTTCGCAAGGCGAATGGTTGGTGATGCGCAATGCCAGCTCGACGGATTGGCCCGGACGCACGACGACCCAATACGGATGCAGCACGGCCCAGCTCTCGTCCAGACCGTAATTCGGGTCGTCAAAGGGAAGCAATTCGGCCAGCAACGGCCTGCGTTGCCTGAGCATCTCGCGCATTCGTGTCACCTGGGCCGCCGAGAATCGGAACGCGGGTTCGACGTGCTGATTGATGATCAGGCAACCGCCGGGCAGCGTGTCGAGTTGATCGAGGCAGCGGAGCAGTCCCTGGCCTTCATGAATGAAGTTGCGGTTCTGAAGGCAGTAATCGTCGATCCCGGAGGGCGTGAAGGAATCGCCAACGAAACAGGCCGACCAGTCTCCGTCGCGTCGGACCAGCAAGGCGTTGTGGTGGAGCGTTTGTCCGGGATGATCGAGAATGGTCATCTCATACTCCTTCCAACGCCAGGCGTCGCCGTCGCGGTGTTTGCGGGTGACCGGTGTTGGATTCCTGGTCAAACAGGGCAACCGATAGTCGCCTGGGCGTTCGATCAGGTCGATCAGGCTGCCGCATGCGTGCACGCGCACGCCAAACTCGGCCACCAACGCCGGCAGTGCATCCGTATGGTCGTCGTGATAGTGAGTCACGAACACGTGCTCGAGAGACTCGAGCGTCCCGGCGGCGCGCAGCTTGCGCAACTGCTCGATGATTTCCATGCTCCCGCAATCGACCAGGAACCCCGAGCGATCCGCTGAGAGAATCAGCCGCGCGTTGGAGATCGGGATGATCGACCCGGGCAGCGGCACGGTCTTCGCCATCGTCATCCAGTCAACCTGCGCCTCGGGACCCAGCACGCGGCGCGCCTTGACGCGGATATGTTCGTCTTTGAAATACCAGCGCAGCGCGTCAATGGACAGATAGTTGGCGTATACGGCACGAATACGGTTCTGCAGACGAGCGATCGCCGCAGTCGGATCGCGAATGACCGGGCCACGCAGGGGCACCAGCAAATCCGGCTTCTCGGCGGCCAGCCGGTCCAGGCTCGCCATGAGATCGCCCAAACGCCCTGCCCAGCCGTGGTAACCGCCAATCTTGGCCTCCGGGATCGCGTCCTGAAGGCTGAAGAGGTCCTGCAACTTCCCGTCGTCGCGGATCAGGTCTCCAGTGAAGGCTACGGTTCTGCCGTCGAGTTCGACCAGGTAACTCACTGCGCCGCGCGTGTAGCCGGGAGTGTCGATCACCCGGATGGGAAGGCCCTCCCACGTCAGCGTCTCGCCGCCCTTCACGGTGCGGCTCACCCGAATCGGCTCGGTCGGGACCTTCGTGGATTGCTGGGTGTAATCGTGGAAGCGTTTCTCCCGCAATTCTGCCCAGAACTTCTCGGGAGTGGACAACAGTTCGGCTTCCTTCTCCGGAGCAACGATGCTGGCGCCGTGTTCCGCCAGGCTGCGCGCCGCCCAAGTCACGTCCCGCCGCGCCTCGCTGAGCAGCACGATGTCCGATAGCGCTCGCCGGCCTGACGGATCGCCGTAGACGGCGATGGACTTTCCGCCCCGCTCGATGAAAGCGCCGTTCACCGGACCCGGGACGACGCTGAGTCCTGACGGAAGAGAATCCTCGGCACGAGCAACCTCGGGCCTTCCGGATTCGCGCGTGGCGATGCCAGCCGTGTTGCGGGCAGGGGTCAGCCGCGCTCTGGATTCAGGCGCGTCCGACGGTCGGACGGGAGGCGTCAGGAGCAATCCACAGATCGCGAGCGCGCGCAGCGCAAGCCAGGAAGACCGGGGCGGAGAGTCTTGAGCGGGCATGGGGCAATGCTGGCAGGAACAGCCACGACCTGCAAGCTCGGCAACTGTTCAAGAAGCTTCTATGGTCTCGGAATACACGGGCTCCCAAGCTCAGTGTGATCATATCCGGTGACCTCATCCCTCCCGTGTTGGATGGATTCGACCGGAAACTCGCAATAAAACGGATGCGATTCGGCTTTCTCTAACTGGAAGAAAGCGATGAAACCCGACCTCACATCCGATGCGGACCGCTTCCTGGCGCTCATCCTCCTGACGGGCGACGGGGTCGGGGCGATGCGCCGATCACCCTCACGCCAGTCGCTCGAATCGCCGGAAGGGACTCGGGCCTTCGCGGAGCAACGTCAGGAGTTGGCCGAATTGCTCGGTCTCAGCGACACGTCCGATCGGACATCCAAACCGGCCTGGCCGCCACCGCAGACACGAATCCGCACGACTGACGAACGGGTTCCCGACTCAGCCCCGAGTCACACCGGCATAAGCGCCGGCGAAACCATGCGAATCCGGCAGCGGCGGGAGAGTCTCCCAAACGAAACCGGAGGCGCTGGCGGAACCGCAGATCGAGAGATGCCACAGGGCCGCACACAGCGAGAACACGGCGCGCCGATCGCATTCGGCACGTTTCCGGTTGAATGAGGGTGTTATCCGGATTCGAAGCGCTCTACCTCGGCCCGGTCAACCATTCCAATGGGAACCGGGCGAAAACCAGGTTTTCGTAAGGACTCCGCTCCCCGACTTCGTAGAAGATGCATACGACGCCATCGGGCAGGACGGCCAGACAGGAGTAAGCGGCGCAGCGGGAATCGAGTTGTCGCGACATGGGCCATGTCTGTCCTTCGTCGAAACTCGCGCGCACGGTGAGGTTCTCCCGCTTGGCGCTGGCCGGGTTGCTGAAGAGGATGACGCTCCGGCGATCGGACCCGGGCCACGAGAAACGGCGGATGCTGGCCTGGCAGATCGGTTCGATCAGTTCGGGGACATGGCGCTGCTCCGACCACGTCAAACCGCCATCGGCGCTCGAAGCCTGCTGTCGAGTCCGTTGGCTGCGGTCGTAGTTGCGCATGTTGAGCAACAGCCGCCCATCTGTCAGTTCGACCACCTCGCATTCGTTGACCTGGTGTTGCGGTGTCGATCCCCCCAGCGCCCACGTCTGCCCGTGATCATCGGAATAAATCACATGGGAATAGTACCGCCCCGTGCCCGCCTCGATATGATCGCACGGGATCACAAGACGGCCTCGAAACACGCCGCGCTCGACCTGGATTCCCGCTCCCGGTCCCGTGGCGTACCAGGTCCAGTTGGTTCGCTTCACCAAGGCCGTGATCTCGCGCGGCCCGGACCACGTCAGCCCGTCGTCTCCGGAACTTGTCACAAACACGCGACGCGTGTCCTTGCTCTGCTGCGCGATGATCTGAGGCTCGGCATCATCGCCGCGGTTCCATGTCAACAACAACCACACCGTCCCCGTGTCGCGATCGAGCACCGGGCACGGATTCCCACATGTGTTGAGGCCGTCATCCCAGACGGTCTGCATCGTCTCCCACGTCCGCCCCCGGTCCACGCTGCGCTTGAGCACCAAGTCAATGTCGCCCGTGTCGCCAAGTCCTCCCCTGCGCCCTTCGGCAAAGGCGAGGAGCGTGCCGCGTGACGTCACGAGCAGTGAGGGGATTCTGTAGGTGTGATAGCCCTCGAACCCTGAGACATAAACGTTGGATCGTGTCGGGACCTCGGGCGGATACTCCCCCGCGACCGGCCGGAGGACACCCAGACTCGATGTGACCAACAGCGCCAGGATCGGGATGTTCATGGCACCGAGGCTGCCCGCACAGGGCAGCTTTGAAAAGCCCAATACCGACCAGAGGTCGGTGGGATAGCGCAATTCACGAGTTCTCGGCGGGAGCGCGACTGGGCCCACAGCCTCAGCCGCGACACCCGGACTGCTCGACCGGCGAACCGCGCCGGCGCCACCGATCGATCGACCAGGCCAGCACAAGCCCGAACGCCGCACCCACAATATCGATCAGCACATCCAGCGGACTTCCGTAGCGGGACGGGACAAACGACTGACGGACCTCGTCCGCGGTTGCGTACAGGGCGCAAAAGCCGAGTGCCAGCCACGCCGCACGCCAAGACCACGCGGGAGAAAACACGCCGCCGCTGCGGCTCAGCGCCCGAAAACTCAACAACGCCAGGATCGCGTACTCGGTCAGATGCCCGCCTTTGCGGACGACTACCTGGATTCGCCGCACGGTCGCATCGCTTAAATCCGGCTTGAACCAGCGCAGAACCGGGCCAATGAAGCGCGAGGTCCGGCCTTCCGACAACAGATCGCCTGAGCCGGTGAAAATCAGGGCGGCCCAGATCAGCACCGGCAGCCAAACTCGAGCGGTCGAACGCAGCCAAGACATCCGTCGATGAAAGGGAAAAACGCACCTGAAAGCAAGAACACCCGACAGAACACTCAGCGCGAATTCATGAAGCCGCCAAGCCCGGAGCGGGGACGGCTCGTTCCCGGCCAACGCGAGCAAAGACGGTATTTGCCGGCGACGGGCTGTCGCCGCTCCACTTCACGCATTGGCCCAGCAGAACAATCCTGCAAGAACAATCCTTGCCATCCGTATCGAGCCGGGAGACCATCCGCGCCAAGGCACAACGTGAATCCTCATATGAACACCCCGTTATTCTCGCCCGCCACCCGCCCCAGCCGCCGCCAGTTCCTCAAAACCTCCGCCGCCTTCGCCGCCGGGGCCGTAGCAACCGGAGCCATCGCTCGCCCCGGCTACGCCGCCGAGAACAACACGATCAAGATCGCCCTCATCGGGTGCGGCGGACGCGGCACGGGTGCCGCCGGCCAGGCCTTGTCGACCAAAGGTCCCACTCAGCTCTGGGCCATGGCCGATTTCTTCCCGCATCGACTCGACAACAGCCTCAAGGGCCTCTCGGCCCAGTTCCCTAAACAGGTCGACGTCCCGCCCGAGCGGCGCTTCGTCGGGCTCGACGGTTTCAAGCGGGCGATGGACACGCTCAGTCGCGGGGATGTTGTGCTGCTGGCCACACCGCCCGCGTTCCGCCCGATTCACTTCGCCCACGCGGTCGAGAAAGGGCTGCATGTGTTTATGGAGAAATCGTTTGCCGTGGACGCCCCAGGCATCCGGCTCGTCTTGCAGATCGGCAAGCGCGCCGCCGAGAAGAACCTCAAGGTCGCCGGCGGCCTCATGAGCCGACACTCGAAACCGCTCGAAGAAGCCGTGCGGCAGATCCACGACGGCCTCATCGGCGAGGTGATCACCGCCTGGGCCTACCGCATGCATGGTCCGGTCAGCGTCAGCCCACGCCAGGCCGGCATGAGCGAATTGGCCTACCAGATCGCCAACTACAGTTGCTTCACCTGGCTCAACGGCAGCTTCATCGTCGATTGGCTCATCCACAACATCGATGTCTGTTGCTGGGTCAAAAACGCCTGGCCCGTCTCCGCCCAGGGCATGGGCGGACGCCAGGTCCGCACCGACGCCGACCAGTTGTTCGACCACTATGCCGCCGAGTACACCTTCGCCGACGGCACCCGCCTCTTCGCGCAGGGTCGTCATATGACCCGTTGCTACGACTTCTTCGGCGACATCATCCACGGGGCCAAAGGCTGCGGCATCCTCGGCGAAGGCCAGCCCAAACCGCGCCTCTTCAAAGGCCATAACCTCGCCTCCGAAAACCTCGCCTGGCAGTACCAGGGCCCCCCGTGCGATCAGTACCAGGTCGAACACGACCTCCTGTTCGACGCCATCCGCACCGACAAGCCCTACAACGAAACCGAGCACTGCGCCAAGTCGTGCTTCACCGCCATCATGGGACGCATGGCCTGCGAATCAGGGCAGATGATCACCTGGGACGACGCCTTCGCCTCGAATCTTGAACTGGCTCCCGGCCTGGAACAACTGACCATGGACGCCGATGCCCCGGTCCTGCCCGACGCCAACGGACGCTACCCCATCGCCATCCCCGGACAGACCAAGGTCATCTAGCTTGTGTCGCATAATGTCCGGAACTTCGGCGGCGCGGGTCGCTTCGGCATCGAAGCGATCACCCCAGCCGAGATGCTCAGGGAACAGCGAGGAATGACATGACGACGATCGAAGAGGTCCTTGGCACAGACCCTTAGCAACCAGGCGGACAAGCCACCGACTCGATCCTCGACCCGGCCTCTGTGACGGTTCTGATGTTCTGTGTTACCGGTCCCGTTCCACGACCGGAATGCCCAGGAACACGCCGACGTCCTTGATCTGCTGGCGCAGGTCACCCAGGGTTGCGTTGCGGTGAATCCCGTAGAGATAAGGCCGAAACTCGCGCTGGAGTTTCTCCGCGTTCTCGATGCACGCGACGACTTTGGCCGTGCACATGACGTTGTCCAAATCCTCGGACCCGCCGTAGACCTCCTTGCCGTTCACGATTTGGCCGGTGTGCAACCGGATCTCCCGGTTGAGCGCATGCACCTCCCAGAGGGTCACAGGCTCGCCGACGGGCCATTCGGCCGTGATTCCTGTCGAGGAGCCGGGCTCGTCCGGCTTGTCCCGGACCGGGCTCTCGGCATGCGGGCGAATGGTGTAGGGCATGATGCGGTCGTCGCCATAAGGATTGACCGGGATTCCGCAATGCAGGATGACCTCGACGAAATTGTAGGTGTCGTAGAAGAAATCGCCCAGCATGCTGGGGCGGCCGGTGAGCAGATGACCGAGCACCTGGCCTACCAGGAGGTCGGGATAGTTCTGGCAGACGGCCTGAATTCCCCTTCGTTTGAAGCCCAGTTCGAGCCCGAGGCCGGGATTGAACAAGTCCTCGCGTTTCCCGCTGCCGGTGACAGTCCTGATGTGGGTGGACACGGCATTGCACTGGTGCTTGGTCCTCAGAAAGTCGAGGGCGAGGTATCCCCGCGCGGTCTTGATAATCTCCGATTTGCCGGCTTCGACCTTGCGGGCGCCCCTGATCCATTCCTCGGCAACCTCTTCAGCCTGCTTGAGGTCGACGTTCTTGTAGGCTTCAAAAAACTCATCGGCTTCGACTGGCACGATTTCAACGCCGAAAAGCTCCTTGAGGTTGCGGGCGTAACGTTCGTTGTGATCGGGCGGGAAGGTCTGGTTGACATCTCCGCGGTAATTGACGCTGGCGATGATCTCGTTCGTCTGGTTCTTCACCATCAGGATTCTTGTCTTCTTCAACTCGACCACCACCTGAATGAGCCTGATCTTGTAGACCAGGTCCTGGAACATCGCTTCCCGGACCGATGGCGCCGAGAGGTTCCTGCGGTCCAGTTGGGCCGTCAGGATTCGCCCATTCGAGTAGTTTGTTCCGTTCTTGAGGACGTTGTTCTGTTCATCGGTTTGGCCGGTGGCAAACAAGTGATAAGGATGGGCGTCCATGAACTCGAACAGATTGTAGACCACAATGGTCGGCAATCCCGTGAAGGCCAGGCGGTAGTCTCCAGACATCCTGCCAACGATCAGGATGCCATCGTATTTCCCGGGGTGATTCTTCACTTCGTCATAACCGGCCGGGGCCGCGCCCTCCCACCGGACGAAGTCGACGCCAGTGCATGCGGCCTGGAGGTTCCTGACAACCTCGTCATGCGTCATGAAGCTCGCTGGGGCGCCTCCCGAGCCGGTGCAGCCGCACCCGCCCGAGGTGAAGATCGTGAAGACTTTGACAGGAGCGCTTTGGGTAAGCGCGGCGCACAGAGGGAACGCGATCAATGCGAGCAGGAGCGGCATGGTTTTCATGAGGTGTGAGAGGAAGTGTTTGGCGGTTGGCAGGGCATTCGTTGCGGAGGCGATCTTAGGCGAACGCCAGCCTTGTGCAAATCAATCCCGCGGCAGCCCTGCGCGAATTCGTCGTGGATTCTGAAAAACCTTGGCGCGTGTGTCCTGAAGGAAAACCTCTTGCGGTTGGCGGCCATCATCATAGAGTCATCACCAAATGGAACGACGCAGTCTGCTTGATCGAATGAAAACCTGCGAAAACAGAACCTCCCACACACCTCGCACGGGATTCGCGGCGCTCGCCGCCGCAACGGTCCTTCTCACACCCCTGGCGCTCGGGCAGTTGCAGATTGATTCCTTGGGTGCAAACGGACTCTTGAGCTGGAGCGATCCGGGCGGGACCGGGACGCACTATGCGGTGCAATGGGCTTCCTCGATCGATGGCCCGTGGTACAACTGGAGCGACGCCGTGGCCAATCTGACCGGCCTGGGGCCCGCAGGGACGGCGTCCGTGCCGATGTTCTACCGCGTGGTGACGCCGGACCCGACCTATCAACCGACCGCCAGCTACACCTACTTTCAGAGGCTCGAACCGTTCGACCCGCGGACGCCACTGGAAACGAACGAAATGCGTATCACGTTCATGGGATCGATGATTCCCCTGCCCGTGCGCCGGGCCCAGGCCGAGATGAGCATATTCGTCGAAGTGGGCTGGAAGCCGGATCCGGACGACCGAGTGTATCAGGGCCGGGCGGTCGACCAGTTCATCTTTGACTGCGGCGCCGGGGTGTCGGCCAACTACGCGGCTGCGGTGGTCGGATTCCGCCGGATGGACAAGGTGTTCATCAACCACCTGCACGGCGACCACATGAACGATCTCACCCACATCTACTGCTTCGGCCCGGCCGGAGATCGCAAGTCGCCCCTCTACGTCTTCGGGCAGAGCAAGTCTGGGGTGCCGGATCCTGTCACGGGAGTCATCTACGACGACGGTATCAGCAATTTCTGCGCGGCGGCGCGCACGGCGTGGCGCTGGCACTCGGAGAGCTTCAGCTTCCAGCCGACCCGCTACACGAATTATGCCATTCCGACCAAGGAGACGTGGGGACTCCCCCACGAACCTCTCCCGGTGGGCGACGATGCGCGGGACGACGCCTACGCCCTGGTCCCGATCACGCTCGATTGGAGGAGCATCGGCGGCGTTGCCTACCACAATCAGGAGACCGGTGTGAAGGTGACTCATTACCCGGTCATTCACGCGCGCAAGGGTTCGATGGGCTACAAACTCGAATGGACGCCTCCCGGGGCGACCAACGCCCTGACCATGATCTACAGCAGCGACACAAAACCGGAAACCAACAGCATTCACCAGGCCGTCAACGGCGGCCAGGGCGTCGATGTCTTTATCCACGAAATGGTCGTGCCGGCCGAGGTCTGGGCCTACAAGAACATGGGGCTTGACGCGCCACCGCCAACCAACAGCCCGATCTACGCCAGCTTCCAAGCGACGGTTGCCCAGTTGGTGGCCGTCCAGAACAGCTCGCACACGCCGCAAGGCGCCTTCGGCTACCTCCTCAGCCAGATCGAGCCCAAACCCAAACTGACCGTCGCCACGCATTTCCCGGTGGCCGATGACACGGTGGCATCCGCTTTCCAGAGCGTCACGAATCACTGTCCCGACATCCAGATGGGCAAAGACATCATTTGGTCCTTCGACCTGATGGTGCTCCGGGTGTTCCCGGACCGGATCGAACAGCGCCGGGCGATCGTGTCGGATTACTCGTTCAACCCGCCTGTTCAGTTGCCGAAGACAGGATTCTACCCGCCCAAGTACGACGACGGGCGTGGCAAAGGAGACCCTTACGCCCAGATCGACCGGTCCACGGAGATTCCGCCAACCAATGACGACGGGTCGGTGAACTACCGCGCCGACGGCTATTAGAGTCCTTGAATCCCAAATCTTGCGGAGCTGCCCAGTGAACATGCACCTGAAGCCGCAGGATGGCCGAGGGCCTCGTCGCCCCAAACGCCTTCAAAAACACTCTTCGCCGAGGGACGAGACCCTGCCTGCCGCCTGCCTGCCGGCAGGCAGGGCAGGCAGGCGTCCGCCCTCCAAGGTTCGGTTCATGGAGGGGAGGACTGGATTTGGTCAGGCGCGCCTCATTAGGTACGCAAAACCGCGCCTGCCTTGACCGGGCGGACGGCCTCTTGCATCTTGCGGACGGCCCCGTTGCGTGCGGTGCGGGGCCGTTCCGCGCATGATCGGTCTGTTGCATCGCAGTTACCTTCGCCTGCGCACAGTCAGCGCCTGGCTCCAACGGCGGTTCACACCGGCGGGCGGGTTCGTGCTGGCCGGACTGGCCCTCACGGCGGGCGCGTCGGATTCGGAGACGATGGGGCTGTCGGCGTTTGTGCTGCTGGCCGCGATGCTGTCGGCAGCCTGGCTCGCGGCGCCATTGTTTCGAGCCCGTTTTGCCGTCGAGCGCCAGGCCCCGCGGTTTGTGACGGCCGGCGAGCCCTTTACACTGCGCGTGCGAGTTCAGAATCTCTCGAACCGGACGCAACGCGGGCTCGAGTATCTGGAAAACGTGCGCGATCCCCCGCTGACGGCGTCCGAGTTCGCCGCCCGCCTGCGCCCCGGTCGTGGCAACCGCAGCTTCCGCCTCGAGTCGCCGCTTCCCCCCATCCGGCCCGCGCGTGTCCGTGTGGAGGCAATCCCCGTGCTGCCATCGCGCGGCCGCATCGAACTCCGGGTCGAGATTGTGGCGTACCGTCGCGGGCCGCTGGTGCTGACGGGAGGGTGGCTGGGGCGGGCGGACCCGTTCGGCCTGGTACGAGCCTTCAGCCGCACAGCGACGCCCCAAACGGTGCTCGTTCTGCCGCGGCGCTATCCCCTGCCTCCGCTGTCGCTGCCCGGCCAGTCGCAATACCAGCGTGGCGGAGTGTCGATGGCGGCGGGCGTGGGCGAGTCGGAGGAGTTCGTGGCGCTGCGCGAGTATCGGCGCGGGGATTCGCTGAGGCGGGTGCATTGGCGCAGCAGCGCGCGGCGCGGGCAGTTGATCGTGAAGGAATGCCAGGACGAGCATTTCGTGCGGCACGCTCTGGTGCTCGACACGTTTTGCGAGGCGTCGCGGGATGCCCTTTTCGAGGAGGCGGTCGCAGTTGCGGCGTCGTTTGCCTGCACCGTGCCGGACCAGGACTCGCTGCTGGACCTGCTGTTTGTGGGGCCCAAGACCGTCTGCGTGACCAGCGGGCGGGGCGTGGGCCATGTGCAGCAGATGCTCGAAGTGCTGGCGGCGGTCAAGCCCTGCCGCGAGTCGCGGCTGGCCGAACTCGAATCCCTGGTGCTCGATCACAGCCCGGTGCTCAGCGGCTGCCTGCTCGTCCTCCTCGAGTGGGATGAGCCGCGGCGCGCCTTGGTCCGGCGTTTGCGCGCCCTGCGCGTGCCTGTCCTGGCCATGATCCTGATGCGGCCCGGGGAGGTTCAGACGTTCGATCCCGGCGCGGCGGCCGATCAGCCCGATCGCCTCCTCCGGCTCGAGTCGGGTCGTGTCGGCGAGGGGCTGCAACACCTGGGTGAAATGCGATGACCAGCCGCATGGATAACGCCGCCGCGCCCAGGCCGCCGCTGCTGCTGGCTCTTGCCCTTTGGGGCTGGGAGACCGGGTTGTTTCCTTGGGCGCTGGCCCTGGGCGCGCTGCTCGAGGCGATCCGGTTCTCGAAGCAGCGTTTCGAACTCCGGCAGGAGGACTTTGTGCGCCTCTGGAACTTCACAGCGCTGCTCTTTCTCGGCGCCGCTTTGTACCTGTTCCTGGCCCGGGAAGGGCTCGGCACGGTGGGAGCGATTGTCACGACGGCTTCTCCAGCGACGCGGCTCGAGGAAATGCGGCGAATCTCCCAGACGGTGGTCGCGCTCTTTCGCTGGCTGCCATTCGTCCTCTACCCGTTCCTGCTCGCTCAGGCCTTGAGTCGCACGACAACCCTCCCATGGGCCACGTTCTCGTTCCGCTCGAAGACATCGGACCCCTCCGCCGGCCCGCGCGCGGGGCCGGATTGGGCGGTGGGCCGCGTTCACACAGGCTACGTGTACTTCGCCGTGGTGCTTTTCGCGTCCTCCGCCAGCGCGGACCATTCGAGACTCTACCTGCCGATGCTTTTGGGCGTGATGTCCTGGGCGCTCTGGCCCTGGCGCAGTCCGCGCTATCCGGCGCCGGTCTGGATCGGGATGTTTCTGATGCTGCTGGCGGGAGCGCTGCTGGCTCAGCGCGGACTCGAGGGCCTGCGCCAGACGTGGCTTTCACTCGAAACCCGCTTGTTCCAAGGCGTCGGCCAGGCGCGGTTCGACCAAATCCGCGGCGCCACCGCCCTTGGCGCAGTGGGACGGTTGAAACAATCCGGTCGAATCGTTCTGCGGATACGCACGGACGATGGCGTGGCCCCCGGCTTGCTGCGCGAGGCGGCGTTCAATCGGTTCCGCGCCAACATCTGGGGAACATCGCACCGGGAGTTTCAAAGCGTCGGGCTGCCGCTCGAGGGCCATGTGTGGCGCCTGGCCGCGGCGCCGGGCCAGGGGCCGCTCATCACCATCGCGCGGTACACTTCGAGGGGCGAGGCGCCGCTTGCCTTGCCTGGCGACGCGCTGAGCATCCGCGACCTGCCGGCCTTGGATGTGGAAACCAATTACCTCGCCGCGGCCCGCATGCAGGAGGGCCCGCCCCTGGCGATCTACACGGTCGAACACGGCGCAGGCGGGGGGTTTGACGGCCCGCCGGAGCCCGAGGACACGGATCTCGACTCGATGAACGGACCGGACGCCGAGGCGATCGCGCGGACGGCGCGGGAGCTGGGCCTGGCGGGGCGGACGCCCGAGGCCGCGGTTGCCGCCGTCGAACGCCATTTTGCCACTGCGTTCGATTACACCCGATGGCAAGGGCCTGTGGTATCCCGAACCAACACCAGCGCGCTGTCCAGGTTCCTGCTCGAGTCGCGGGCGGGTCATTGCGAGTACTTCGCCACGGCCACCGCGCTTCTGCTGCGGGTCGCCGGCGTCCCCACGCGCTATGCCGTCGGGTTCAGTCCCGGCGAACGCCGCGGCGACCAGTGGCTGGCGCGGGGTCGGGATGCGCACGCCTGGTGCCTGGCCTACATCGACGGGCGCTGGCGCGATGTAGACACGACGCCGGGCATCTGGCGCGAACGCGAGGCGTCGGGGGCCGGGCCGTTCGAGAGGCTCGGCGACTGGTTCTCCCAGGCATGGTATCGCGTCGCCGTCTGGCGCCAGCGCGGCGGCAACTGGCGCATCTTCGTCTTCACGGCCGGCGTGCTCGCCCTCTCGTGGCTGGCCTGGCGGCAGATTCGCGGCAGCCGCTGGCGCCGGACCCGCGAGCGCCCCATGATAGCTTCCGAACGCCCGCCTGCGCGCCCCGGCCTGGATTCCGAGTTCTACGCCGTGACCCGCCATCTCGAGAAGCGTCACGGGCCGCGCCCGGGCCACCAGACCTTGCGCGCCTGGGTGCGCGGCCTGGCGCCGCCGGGCAGCCAGGCCGCGTCCGACTCGCTCGAAGAGGCCGTCGGACTGCACTATCGACTCCGGTTCGATCCGCGCGGATTGCCCGAGACCGACCGACGGCGTTTGCGTGCGCTGGCGATCGAATTGACAGACATAGAAGGCGATTCGGCGCGCCGCGGGCGCAGCGCCAAAGACGCGGCGATGCCTGCTGAATCCCTCCGTTGACGCCGCGTGGAAAGTCTGGACGCCCGAGCGCACAAGCTGCATTTTGTCCGGGGTGGATGATTCTCTGAGACCATGAACCAAAAGGAACAACATCGGGCTCTTCAAACGGCGGTGACTGCCGCCCTCGAAGCGGGCCGTCTGATGCGCCGGAACGCGCATGTCGCCAAGAAGGTCGATGCCGCGACCCGTCACGACATCAAACTCGAACTGGATGTGCGCTGCCAGGCTCTGATCCAACGCCGTTTGCTCGAGGGCTTCCCCACGAGCGCCGTGCTCGGCGAGGAGGGAGTCGCCGGCGACGCCCGATCTCCGCTGCGCTGGGTCGTGGATCCGATCGACGGCACCGTCAACTTCACATACGGCATTCCGCACGCCTGCGTGTCGGTCGCCCTGGACCTGCGCGACCCGAATTCCGCCGGCGGTTATCGGACCGTTGTCGGCGTCGTCTATGACCCGTTCGCCGTCGAGCTTTGGACCGCGATCCGCGGCAAGCCGGCGCGGCTCAACGGACGCGCGATCCGCGTCAGCGACCGCCGCAAGCTGGCCGACACGATTGTCTCGGTCGGGTTCGGCAAGGATGCCGATGCGCTGAGCCGGATGTTGCCGATGCTGCAGCGCCTGGTGCATCGCGTGCGCAAGATCCGCATCATGGGCTCGGCGGCGCTGGCCTTGACCTACGTGGCGTCGGGCCGATTCGACGCCTACGTCGAGCCGCGTTTGAGCCTTTGGGACATCGCAGCCGGCGGGCTCATTGTCGAGTGCGCCGGCGGCGTCTACCGACCCCGCCCGCTCGCGGGCGAGCACGCCTTCGAGGTGATCGCCAGCAACGGCCCGCTGCATCGGCCCCTCGAACGCCAGCTCAAACAGACCCCATGCTAGCCTGCATTTCTCGCCACTTTCTTGCCACCGCAAAGCCGGAGTTCACAAGAGAAATCAGCAAGCAGGCTGGGAACTCATCCGCATCGAATCGCATGACCCGGATTGGCTCGCTTTCCTGGATTCTCGCGGTGCTCTGGACCTCGCTGGCCGCCGGGCGCGCCGCCGACAGCCTGGCCCAGGTTCACACGCCCCTCGGAGACTGGCTCCTTGTCCTGTTCGACACGGACAAGCCCGTGACAGTCGCCAATTTCAAGCAGTATGTCGCCACTGGGCGATTCCGCGATTCGTTCGTGCAGCGGTGGGAACCGGGCTTCGTCATCCAAGGCGGCGGGTTCTTTGTGACCAACCGGTTCAAATCGAATCCGGCCATCCTGTCCGTGCCGACGTTTGGCAGCATCACCAACGAGTATTCCGTTGGCCCGACTCTGAGTAACACCTACGGCACGATCGCGATGGCCCGGGCTGGCGGCCAGACCAACTCCGCCACCTCACAGTGGTTCCTCAACCTGGCGGACAACGTCGGACTCGACACGGTCGACGGCGGCTTCACGGTGTTCGGACGCGTGGCGGTCGGAACGAACCTGTTGAATCGCTTCAACCGGACCTCGGTCGCCAATGGCATCTTTCCGCTCAATCTCGGCGGCGCGCTCTACCGGGTGCCGGTCCTGTCGCCCGCTCCGACGTTCGGCGACCTCATCTACAGCGACTTCTCCCTGCCGGACTGGCCGCGCGTCCGGATCGCGGTCGACGCCGGGCGCCTGCGCCTCGCGTGGAACAGCCTGAGCAACTTCGTCAATCACCTCGAATTCGCCTCGGGCTTTCCCCTGTCGTGGCAGACTTTCGTCAGCACCAACGGCACCGGGCAGACCATCGAGGTGTTCGACGACCGGCCCGGCACCGCCGGTGGCTGCTACCGCGTCCGCATCGAGTAGATTCTCAAAAGATGGGTTCCGTCCGCAGTGCGGACGCGCAAGGCCTCGCGCGGGCGCGCGCATTCACATTGATCGAGCTGTTGGTGGGGATTGCGATCATCGCGATCCTGGCCGGCATGCTCCTGCCGGCGTTGAGCTAGGCCAAGCAGAAGGCGCAGGGCATCATGTGCATGAACAACACGCGGCAGTTGACGCTGGCGTGGATTCAGTACGCGCAGGACAGCAACGATCGCCTGGGTCGCCGAACGCACGACCATGCGCAACTGAGGGCGGACGGTTTCTGGATCGCCCTCCGCGTCATTCGGAAAGCGGCCCCTTGGGCAACGGAATGTGAACTGCCGCTGGCGAGCCAGCGCGGGGACTCGGGCCCGAGGCGGTTGTGCCACAGGCCGGACATCTGATTTGGCGCAGCGCTGGGGAATGGGCTATTTGTTCCCCAGCACGCGCACATCATCGATCGCGCAGACCCCGGCAGGCCCGAGCGTGCTGAAGTCTTCGTTTTTCGAGCCTGGGCTCATCTTGCCAAGCCGCACCGCCCCTGGGGCGCGGCTGACAATCCGCGGACCGTCGCTCCGCCAGATCACTGGTCGATCGTTTTCCATTCGGACAACCCAACGCATCGGCTCGGCCAGCAGCTCCCGCGGGGTGCCTGCGGCACCGTCCACGTTGCGCGTGAAGGTGCTGGCGATCCCCGACAGCAAACCGTTGTCGGCCAATCCCACGGTCCGACCGAGGACGCTGAAGTTGCGTTCTCGAACTTCGACCGGCGTATAGGGCGGGTACACTTCCTGGTCCAGGCCAATGGTCGAGTCGAGCCAACGCAACCGCGCATGCCGCCACAGATCGCCGACGCCGGCGTCTTCGAGCACCGTGTCGGCAACGCGCAGCGTGAAAGCGATGGGGGTGAATGGGGCGTTCCTGGCGCGCAGCGTCACCGTGCCCCGGTACATGCCCGGAGGCGCATCGCGCGGGACGGCGACGCTGAACCAGAGCGCCTGCACCTTGCGCCGGGGCACCGTCACGACCTTGCGCAGTGGCCGGCCGAGCCAGTCGGTGCCGCCCAGGTTGAAACAGCGCCAGGCGCTGGCTGGGATGGCTTTGCCTGCCCCCGATGTCAAGTCACTGAACTCCGCCGCGACGTCCTCGACCGCCTGCCCGTGGGCGTACAGGCCGATCTGGAAGGCGTAGTCCTCGCCCCGGCACGCCTCGCCCGCAAACGCCGCGCTCGGCCCGGCGCGGACCCAGCGCAACGGCAGTTCGTCGGTCATGCGAATGGGATGCCGCCGGTCCTCGGGAAAGAGCAGGTACGGACTTCCGGGATGGGCGGCCACGAGTGTCTGGGTTTCGTGCGGTGAGGCCACGATTTCCATGGGATCGAAACGGTGGAACGTGTTGATGGCCTGAAACTCGAGCACCCGTGCCGGTTCAAGTCCGGATGTGTCACCCGCGCGCAGCCGTTCGGCCAGTGGGCCACAGGCCGCGGCCCACGCCGGCTGCGCGGTGTTGCTGGGCGGCAGGTAGACCGTGGCCGGAAAGTATGCTGAGCCTTCGGTCTTGTAAGGCATGTAGTAGACCAAACACTCACCGGGCACGGTGAGCGGCTGGAACAACAGATCTCCAAACTGCCGCTGAACATTCACCCGCAGCACGTTCTCGATGCGCTGGTTCGTCGCGGCATCGATCACGATGATCTCCGTCCGCTCCGGCGCCGTGTCCCGCCGGCGCCAGGGCAGCCGCACCCACACCGCCTCGGCCGGCTGCTCGACGCGGATGCGGGCGCGGTGGTTGCCCAAGGCCTCGGGCCAGTCGCCGACGCCGTAGGGCACTTCCTCGGCTCTTCCCGGGCCGATGCCGACGGTGACGAAAAACGCGAAGAAAAACCGAAGCCGATGGCCCCATGCGCTGGCCATACCCCGCTGATCATTGCTGCCGTGATTGTGTTGGCTCATAGATTGAAGACCAGGTCTTGGATGGACCCGTTGTCACGCCTTGCCGTGCCAGCGGGTCAAACGCTCGCGGAGTGAATCGATGTGGCTGGTCTGGGGGCACAAGCCGGGGATCTCCTCGAGCAGTCGTTCGATCCGCGGAATCTCGCCCCAGGCAGTCACGGTGAAGACTTCCATCGCGTGCGGGGAAGCGATCTCGAGTTCCCGGTTCTTGCGGTCGAACCGGCGGCGTAGAGTGGCCTTCCATTCCGCCTGGTCTCGGGGCACGTCCATGTGATGGCGTCCGACCCAGGGCAGCCATTCCTTGATCTGGGATTGGTGGCACCAGGTCATGGCGCAGAGGGTGTCGAAGGCCTCCTCGACGTCGACGGCCAGGTCGTGGGTGTTCGCGCCGAACATGTAACCGTCGTAGACCGCGATGATCACCGGCACCGTGCAGGGGACGGACGCCGTCTCGTCGGCCGGGTATTCGGGCGTGAAGGCGTGCGGCACATTGATCATGTAGGCGACCTCGCGCACCGCCTGTGCCACCACCAGGTGGTCCACATGCACGCCGGCCAGGGGATCCGCCGGCAAGGGCGGACACAGCAGATAGTCGGGTTCGAAGTCACGGATGGCCTTCCAGAGGGCGGCCATGAACTCGGGTGTCACACGCAAACAGGCCTCTCGAGGGACCTGTCCGCACGGCAGCCGGAGCAACTCGAACTCGTAACCGCCAATCCGCGCGGACTCGAGCTGTTCCTGCAGCCTGAGGCGGGCCGTTTCCTCGCGCGTGCGGAAGTGGTGTCCGGCAGCGCCGTCGGTGCAGACGATGACTTTGCCGCGGAAATCGTTCCCGAGCCGCTGCCGCCAGACATGGAAGGTGCCGGCGGCGGTGAATTCGTAGTCGTCGAAGTGCGCGTGGATGTAGAGGACTTTCATGAGGGCGAAGCGCTGGGGCGAGGTGAGATGATCGAGGCTCCGTGAAACACATTAGCGGACAACGCGGAAAAACCGAGCTGGCTGGCTGGGGGACACGGTGGCGGGGCTGTCGAGCCCGGGCTCGTCTCGCCAAGGGCCGATGGGCGAATCGCTCGACTGGAGAGTGCCGGGTCCCTTCCAGGACACCACGGCCGTGGCCTGGTCCAATTCGATCGTGACGGACGCGGGCGCCGGGTCCGCGGATCGGAATCGAGCGAGCCCTTGCCGCGCCTTGCCGTCGATCGTGGTGAACGGGCCGCCCACCAGGATATTGCCGTCGGCGTCGACCGCGGCCGCGAGTGCCCCACGATCCATCCAACCCTTTGGTGCGAAGTCAGGATCGAGTGAGCCATCGGCGCGGACGACGGCCAGGTTGAGCCGCGTCGTGCCGTTGAATGACTCGAATTCGCCGACAATGACCCACCACCCGCCCGGTCCGAGCGCCGCGCCGTAGACAGCCGGCAGGTCGCCCCCCGCGATGCCTGCGCCCGGATCGAAGCTCTGATCGAGTGTTCCCTCGGGGTCAAGGCGGGCAATGCCGCGGTGCGGTTCGCTCTCGACCGTGCTGAAGGTGCCGGTGACGAGCAGGCGTCCATCGCCCTCGAGGGCGATGCCTGTGACGATCGGCAGATCGCCATCGAGGAGGGACAACCCGCCGAAGTCGGAATCCAGCGAGCCATCGGGCCGCAGCCGGGCGAGACCCGATCGCGTTTGCCCATTCACGGTGTCGAAGTAGCCTCCGATGACAAGGCGTTCGTCGTCTTGCGCAACGATGGAATAGACATCCGGCGCGGCAACCCACGAGGCCACATGAGGATCGAATCCGGGATCGACGCCGCCCGAGGCGTCGAGGCGCGCCAGCCGAAAGCGGGGCACGCCGTTGACTTCGTCGAACAGTCCCCCGACCAGAATGTGGCCGCCGGGCTGAAGCGCCAGGCAGTAGACCTCGCCATTGGGCCCCAAGCCCGGATCGAATGTCGCGTCGAGTTGGCTATTGGCCGCAAGGCGAACCAGGTTGGCTCGAGACTTGGCCTGCACGGTGGCAAATCGTCCGCCCACGATCACCTCGCCCTGCGGTTGGAGAACGATGGCATTGACCACGCCGCCCTTGCTGACATGGGCGTCGAACGATTCATCCAGCGCCCCATGCGGAAGGACTCGCGCCAGGGCCTGGCGGGGCTGGCCATCGACGCGTTCGAAATCCCCGCCGACCAAAATCCGGCCGTCCTCCTGCACCGTGATCGCATTCACCGAGCCAACCCGCTCGACGATTCGGTTGGAATCCGAATAGTCCGGATCGGCCGATCCGTCCGCGTGCAGCCGCCCGAGGTTGTGGCGGACTTCCGTACCGATCTGCGAGAATTGCCCCGCCACCAGGATGCGCCCGTCGCCCTGGACTGCGACCGCCATGCCGACACCCGCCGATCTCCCGGCCGTTTGCAGGCCTGGCCCCGGGTCAAACGTCTCGTCCGGTGCGCCGCCGGCCTCGAGCCGTGCGATCCCCGGGTGCAGGCTCTCTCCGAACCGATCGAAATCGCCCGTCACCACGATCCGGCCATCCGGTTGAATCGCCAGATCGCGCACCGCGTCCACAACGACATCGCGCCAGCTATCGCCCTCGAAACTGGGGTCTGCGACTCCCGTCTGCTGCAAGCGGGCCAGGCCGAAGAGCGCCTGGCCCTCCAACTGGTCAAAGCGCCCGGCGACAAGCAGATAACCGTCCTCCTGACGGCGCACCAACGCGACGCTGACCAATCCTTGGCTCCAGTCCAGGTCGGGGTTGAACTCGGGCACCACGTTGCCTTCGGCGTCAAGCCGGACCAAACCGGGGCGTGTTTGCCCGTCGAACTTCGTGAACAACCCGGCAACCACAACACCCCCGTCGGGCAGCGGCGCCAGGTCCTGCACAATCCCGAAGGCGTCTTCGACTCCCGCGCCGGGATCGAATGTCTCATCGAGGGCGCCGTCGGGCTTCAACCGCGCCACGCAGGCGCGCGGGGCCGATTCGACCGTGCGGAACTGGCCGCCGATGAAGAGGCGCCCGTCTTCGAGAACCCGCACCACATCGATTCTGCGCGACCGTTGTCCGTCCACATGCGGCGCGAAGGCCTCATCGAGGTTCCCCTCGGAGTCGACCCGGGCCGCACCGTGCCGCGCCTGGCCGGCCACGCTCGTGAAATCGCCTCCGAACACAATCTTCCCATCCGGTTGGAGTGCGACGGAGTTGACGGCGCCCTCGACTCCGGGCCACAGCGCAAAACTCGTGTCCACCGCGCCGTCCGTATCGAGCCGGACCAACCCGCTGATGGGGCGTCCATGAAAGAACTCGAACCGGCCCGCGACGATCGCCTTGCCATCGGCCTGCACTGCGACCGCTCGCAAATCGGCGTCGGCTGTGGTGGTGAAAGATGGACCGAAATGGGGATCGAGGCCGGGCGATGAACCCGCCTCGGCCAACGCCGCCATCGCGAACCATGCCGCCAATGAGACGCCGAGCCGGCCCGGGCGCGCTCGGGCTGGCAGCCTAACTCGATTGGCACAGCACTCGGATACCACAGATTTCAGGAGCAGGATCGACCCATTCCGTCCGCAACGGCTCTCGGACAGAACCTGGTTGCGTCACCCATCAAGGAGCAGATAAAGAGCAGATGTTGTGCCGGGAACTTCCGCCACACCCGCCCGGCGTGTCCCGGGCACCCTCCAATCAGCGGATCTCCGAGCCTTCCAGCCTGCGACGCAGCCGTCCGAGCTGCCGAGGCCGGAAGACGCCCAGCGGCGTGATGATTCCAGTGATGAGCTCGGGCGGGGTGACGTCGAACGCGGGATTGCGGGCGCCGCTGGTCGGGTTGGCCACGCGGACCCAGGTCCGTTTGTTTCCTGCCGCAAGGCCCCAGGCCCCGAGGACTTCCTCTTCAGCGCGTTCCTCGATCGGGATAGCGCGTCCGGACCCCATTTCCCAGTCGATGGTCGAGAGCGGAATCGCCACGTAGAAGGGGAGTCGATGCCGGCGGGCGAGGACCGCCTTGGTGTATGTGCCGATCTTGTTGGCGACTTCGCCGGTCCGGGCCAGGATCCGGTCGCTGCCCACGATGACCAGATCGATCTCGCCGCGCTGCATCAAGTGCCCGGCGGCGTTGTCCGCGATCACCTGGTGCGAGATGCCCTGCTGGGCCAGCTCCCAAGCCGTGAGCGATGCCCCCTGGCAGCGGGGCCGCGTTTCGTCGCAATAGACGTGGAAGGTCCGACCGGCCGCCTGCGCCGCGTAGAGCGGGGCGGTGGCGCTGCCCACATCCACGAAGGCCAGCCAGCCGGCGTTGCAGTGCGTCAGTACGCGCGCCCCTTCCGGGATCAGATCCAGGCCATGCCGCCCGATGGCTTCGCACTCCTGGACGTTCGTGTCGGCGAAGGCCTGTGCCGCCGCCAGCGCCAGATCCTGCTGTTCCGCAACCGTGCCGCCTTGGGTCATCCGGCGGCGGACCTGGTCCATGGCATTGACCGGGTCGACCGCGGTCGGCCGGGCGGCCTTGAGCGTCGCGTAGACGGTGGCGACACGGACTTCGAAGCGATCGAGGTTCGCGCCGCGAAACGCGCGGACACCCTGGGCGAGGCCGAAGGCAGCCGTCGCCCCGATCGCTCCGGCGCCCCGAACCACCATGTCGCGAATCGCTGCGGCTGTCGCGCGGTAGTCGGGCGTGGCGACCACTTTGAACCGGTGCGGCAACAACCGTTGCTCGATCAACCGCACCGTGTTGTGGCGAACATCAAAGTCGACGGTGCGGTAGTGGCGGGCGCGGTTGCCGACGGTGACATTCATAATCCGCCGTCACCGCACCTCGATCCTCAGCGCTTTGACTCGGGCGCGAAGCTTGCGGTAGAGCGGGTGCTTGCGGAAGGAGGCCAGGTCCGGATCCCGAGCCAGCCAGCGGAAATCGCGATACCCGCGGTCGATGGCGAGGTTGAGGGCCGCGTAGGCGGCATCAAACTGGTTGGTGAGGGCGTAGCTGCAGGCGAGGTTGTAATGGGCCAGCGGATCTTCCGGCCGCAGGCGGGCCAACTGCGCGTCCACGCGCAGCCCGTCCTCGAAGCGCCCGCGGCGCGAGTAATCGTCGGCGAGGAGCCTCAGGGCGTCGTCATAGCACGGATCGCGTCGTGTGAGTCCCTCGAGGAACCCGATCTCGATGTCCAAATTGCGGCGTTCGTCGCGGCGCAGCTTCTCTCTCCTGGTCTCAGCCATATACCCGGGCCGGATCATGCCAGCCGTTGCGGCAGCGTCAAGGGACAGTGAAGGACCCGCCGCGGTGTCCTCACAAGCTTGACGCTGGGGCGGGCCTGGGAAACCCTTGCCTCCATGATTCGCATCCGATTCGTCGGCGGGCTTGCTTTTGCGCTCGGGCTGGCCGCCTGGCTGCCGGGGATCCCCGGAGCGGCTTTGGGGGCGGCATCTTTGCCATCTTCGCCGTCGGCGGCAACCGGCGCCCCTGGGGGGCTCAGAATCTGGTTTGCCGAACCGGCGACAAACTGGGAGAAGCAGGCATTTCCGATCGGCAACGGGCGTGTGGGGGCGATGGTGTTCGGAGGGACCGGGCGTGAGCGCATCCAGCTCAACGAGGACACGCTCTGGTCGGGCGGCCCGCGCGACACCACCAACCCCGAGGCGCTCAAGCACCTGCCCGAGGTGCGGCGGCTCCTGTTCGACGGGCGGCCGGACGAGGCCGTCAAGCTGGCCCAGGAGCATCTCATGGGCAGACCCATGAGGGTCAAACCGTACCAGTCGCTCGGTGATCTGCGCCTCGATTTTCCGGGTCACGAAGCGGCCCAGGACTACCAGCGCGAGCTGGATCTCGAAAGGGCGGTTGTGCGCATCCAGTACCGGGTTGGGGAGATCCGGCACACGCGCGAGCTCTTTGCGAGCCATCCCGATCAGGTGCTCGTGCTGCGCCTCACCTGCTCGAGGCCGGGCGGTTTGACGTTCTTTGCGACGCTGGATCGCGAGCAGGATTTCCGGACCAGCACGCGTTCGCCCGATCGCGTGCTGCTGCAGGGACAGGTGGATGGCGGGCAGGGCACCGAGTACTGCGCCGTTCTTCAAGCCAACGCCCAGGGCGGCCAGATGTTCGCCCCGGCGCGCCGCCTCGAAGTGCGGAACGCGACATCGGTCACCCTGGTTCTGGGGGCGGCGACGAGCTTCGGCGGGCGCGACGCGCTGCAGGTCGCCACCGAAGATGTCGAGGCGGCGATCCGCAAGCCGTACGCCGCCCTGGTGGCGGCGCACGTGCGTGATTACCAGGCGTTGTTTAACCGGGTCAGCCTCGATCTGGGCGGGGCGGACGCCGCGGTCCACCCCACCGACGCGCGGCTGGCGGCGATGAAGAAAGGCGGGAACGACCCGCATCTGCTGGCCACCTATTTTCAGTTCGGACGGTACCTGTTGATCTCGAGCTCTCGTCCGGGCGATCTGCCGGCGAATCTCCAGGGTCTTTGGGCTGAGGGCATGAACCCGCCCTGGAACAGCGATTACCATCTGAACATCAATCTCCAAATGAACTACTGGCCCGCCGAGACCACGGCCCTTTCCGAATGCCACCAGCCGCTGTTCGAGCTGATCGAGTCGCTGCGCGAGTCGGGCCGGCGCACGGCCCGGGTGCACTACGGCGCTCGCGGCTGGGTGGCGCATCACTTGACCGATGTGTGGGGGTTCACCACGCCCGCGGACGGCGCGGGCTGGGGATTGTGGCCGATGGGCGCGGCGTGGCTTTGCCAGCATCTGTGGGAGCATTTCGCGTTTACGGGCGACCGGACGTTTCTGGCCAGGCGGGCTTATCCGCCCATGAAAGAAGCCGCGGAGTTCTTCCTCGATTTCCTGGTCGAGGATTCGAAAGGCCGGCTGGTGAGCGGGCCATCCAGTTCGCCGGAGAACACCTACCGCCTCCCGAACAGCACGAAGGGAGGACTGTGCATGGGGCCCTCGATGGACTCGCAAATCATCCGGGATCTCTTCTCGAATTGCATCCGAGCCTCCGAGATCCTCAGGATCGACGCCGAGTTCCGCGGCCAGCTCGCCGCCACCCTGGCCAAACTGCCGCCCACTCAGATCGGACGCCACGGCCAGATCATGGAATGGTCCGAGGATTACGATGAACCGGAGCCGGGGCATCGGCACATCTCCCACCTGTTTGCCCTGCACCCGGGCAGAGAGATCACCCGCACCGGCACGCCCGAACTCGCCCAGGCGGCCCGGAAGACGCTCGAACGCCGGCTCGCGCACGGCGGCGGCCACACCGGCTGGAGCCGGGCGTGGATTCTGAACTTCTGGGCGCGGCTGGGAGACGCCGACAAGGCGCACGAGAATCTGCTGGCATTGCTCCGCCAAAGCACGGCGCCCAACCTGCTGGATCTGCATCCGCCCTTCCAGATTGACGGCAACTTCGGAGGCACGGCCGGCCTCGCGGAGATGCTTCTCCAAAGCCACGCCGGGGAAATCGAGTTGCTGCCCGCCAAACCGTCCGCCTGGGCCGATGGGCACGTCAGCGGATTGCGCGCCCGGGGCGGGTTCGCCGTCGATCTCGCGTGGCGGGGCGGACAATTCGAGTCGGGGCGCATCGAATCGCTCGACGGGGCTGTGTGCCGGCTCCGGTGTCCGGTCCCGGTCACCGTGCGCTCGGGGTCGGCGCGCGGCGCCGTGGTAAAGACGAGGCCGCTAGCCACCCAGGCGATCGAGTTCGCCACGAAACGGGGCGGGGAGTATTTTCTGGCGAGGCGCGATGCACACTGACTTGCAGCCGCTCGAAGCGGCCATTGGGGGGCATCAAGCGCGGTTGGAGGCGCTGCGCGCGGAGATGGCGCGTTCGATTGTGGGGCAGCAGACGCTGATCGAGCGGCTCCTGGTCGGCCTGCTCGCCAACGGCCACGTCCTGCTCGAAGGCGTGCCCGGCCTGGCCAAGACCGCCACCGTCAATGCCCTGGGCCAATGCCTCCACCTCAAGTTCGCCCGCGTCCAGTTCACGCCGGATCTCCTGCCGGGCGATCTGATCGGCAACCTGGTCTTCAACCCGCGCGACAACAGCTACCACACGCGCAAGGGGCCGATCTTCGCGAACCTGGTCCTGGCGGACGAAATCAACCGCGCCCCGGCCAAGGTGCAGAGCGCGCTGCTCGAAGCGATGCAGGAACGACAGGTCACGATTGGCGAACAGAGCTTCCCTCTGCCCTCTCCCTTTCTGGTCTTGGCAACGATGAATCCGATCGAGCAGGAGGGAACCTATTCGCTCCCGGAAGCGCAGGTGGACCGCTTCATGCTGAAGGTCGTGGTCACCTATCCGACCGAACCCGAGGAACGGCAGATCATGGCCCTGATGGCCCGGACGGCTCCGCGCCCGCCGCTGACGACCGTGGTGCGACCCGAGGATATCCTGGCCATGCGCGCGCTGGTCGATCAGGTGTTCGTCGACGAGCAGGTGTCGGACTATATCGTGCGGCTGGTGTTCGCCACGCGGGATCCGTCGACGGTGGCGCCGCGCCTGGCGCCGTTCATCCGGTTCGGCGCGTCGCCCCGGGCCTCGATCAACCTCTCGCTGGCGTCCAAAGCGCTCGCGTTCCTCCGCGGGCGTCCGCACGTCACGCCCGAGGACGTCAAGGCGGTCGCGGCGGACGTCCTCCGCCACAGGGTGCTGACGACATTCGAGGCCGATGCGGACCGGATGACCTCGGAGCACATTGTGGCGGAGTTGCTCGCCCAGGTGCCGGTGCCTTGAAGTTTCTCGTTCATGGTCCTCAAGCGCATTCAACTGTTGAGTTTTAACCCGTCCCGTGAACTGTGTATCCGTAGCCGCGGACGTAAGTCCGCGCCATCTCGCTCCGCAAAGACGGGAATCAGCGCCGACTCACGTCGGCGGCTACAAACCGGTTCATGGTCCCCAGTGCGCACTCAACCGTTGAATCGCAGCGCCTCCCCATGAAGCGCGCCCCGTCACATCACCTCCCGCCGCCGATTCGGACCGAGGGGAGCGCGTCACCGGGCCGCGCGCCCGCCTCGCACGGCGCGACCGAAATCATGCGGCGGGTGCGCCTGGTCGAGCTGCGCGCCCGGCGGTTCGTGGAAGATCTGCTCGCCGGCCCCTACCGTTCGGTGTTTCGGGGTCGGGGGCTCGAATTCGACCAGGTCCGCGCCTACGAGCCGGGAGATGACGTGCGCAGCATCGACTGGCACACCACAGCCCGCACGGGGGCTGTTCAGATCAAACAGAGCGTCGAGGAACGATCGCTGACGGTGATGCTGGCGGTGGATGTGAGCGCCTCGGGCGATTTCGGGTCGGTGCCGCAGAGCAAACGCGAGCTGGCCGCCGAGCTGGCGGCGGTCCTCGCCCTCAGCGCGGTCCTGAACAACGACCGTGTGGGACTGCTGCTCTTCACGGACGCCGTCGAGTGCTATCTCGCGCCCCGCACCGGGCGCCGCCAGGCCCTCGCCATTGTCTCGGCCATCCTCACACACCAGGCCCGTTCACCCCGCACCTCGCTGCGCCAGGCCCTCCAGATCCTCGGCAACGCGCTGCAACGGCGCGCGACGGTGTTTGTGCTGTCGGATTTCTGCGACGACGGATTCGAGCGCGCGCTGCGTCTGGCCGCGCGGCGCCACGACGTGGTTGCCATGTGTGTCCATGACCCCGTCGAGGCGCGCCTGCCGGAGGTCGGGTGGCTCGTGTGCGAGGATGCGGAAACGGGAGAGGTGGTCGAGTTGAATACCCGCGACCCCGCCGTGCGGCACGCCTTCGAGACGCAGCGCCTGGCCCGAACCGCGCGTCTGACCGACATCTTCCGCCGTGCCGGCGTCGAGAGCGTCACCTGTCAGACCAATCAGCCCTATCAGCGCGCCCTGCTTCAGTTCTTCGAACAACGCCTGCGCCGACTCCGACTGGCGCCCCCCGCGGACGGATGAACGAGACGAACCTCATCGAGGATCTGCGCTTGCTCTCGCCCCCCAGTTTCGGTTGGGCGCTTGCCGCGGCGGCGGTGGCGGCCTGCGGCCTCCTTCTGGCTCTGGCCCTCCGTGGCAAGGCGCGGCGCGAGCGGACATCACCCCCCGGGACGCCGGACGCCCCCGCGCCGTGGGATTGGGCCCTGGCCGAGCTCGAACGTTTCACCGGTCTGTTGCGAACGGATCGGTCGCGCGACTACGGCATCGCCGCCACCGGCGTTCTCCGCGGCTATGTCGAGGCGCGCTATGGATTGCGCGCCCCGCGCCTGACGACCGAGGAGTTCCTCACGGCGGCGGGGGCGTCGGACGCCCTTCCCGCGGCGGACCGGCAGCACCTGGGGCGATTTCTTCAATTGTGCGATCTGTGCAAATTCGGACGCTACCTGGCAGATGTAGGCGAGTTGCAGGAACTGCACGCGGCCGCTCTCGCGTTTGTGCTGCGGTCGCGTCCGGAGTCCGCCGCGGCTCCAATCGAGGGAATCACCCATGTCGAGTGATCTGGCAAAGCCGGGCCGCTGTGATCGGTCGGTGCGCCATCGTGGCGGGCCGTCGGGCCAACTGACCGCCGTGAATGCAGTTCGGGGAAGGACGCGCTCATGAGCGATGGATTCCGTTTCGCCTCACCGGCCTGGTTGCTTGCTCTGACCCTGCTGGCGCTGCTCGCCTGGCGCCGCGGGCGAGCCGGACCCGGCGCGGCCCTCGTCTTCAGTTCGGTCCTTTTGTTGCGTTCTGCCGCCCAGGCGCTGCGCCGCGCCCCGGGACGCGCAGTGCTGGCCCCGCGACTGGGCGTCCTGGCCTTGGTGATCCTGGCTCTGGCACGCCCGCAGGTTCCAAAAGCCGAGATGCGGGAAGACGCGCGCGGAATCAATCTGATGCTGGCTCTGGATTTCTCGGGTACGATGCGGACTCGGGACTTTTTTCTGGACGGGCGCCAGGTCACCCGCTCGGCCGCCCTGCAGCGCATTTCCGCCGAGTTCATCCGCGCGCGCCCCCACGATCGCATCGGCGTGGTCTGCTTTGACCGCGACGCCTACCTGGCCAGCCCGCTGACGCTCGATCACGAATGGCTGCTTGAACGATTGGCCGGCGAGACCAACGGCGTCGGAACCGATGTCGGGTCGGGGCTCGTCGTGGCCGCCCACCATCTCCAGCGCCACACCAACGAGACCCGCGTCGTTCTCCTGATCACCGATGCCGAAAACATCAGCGCCGGACCCGAGCCGGAAGCCGTGGCTGAAGCGCTTCACGGGCTGGGCATCCGGCTGCATTGCATCCAACTCCTCAGCCCGCAGCAGGCCGCGTTCAGGGATGAATTGAGCGAGGCGTTGACTCGCGCCGCCGCCCGGACGGGCGGCGAGTTCTTCCGGGTGCGGAGCGGGGCGGATTTGCGTGCCGTTTCCAGGGCCATCGATCGGCTCGAGAAGCAGAAGCTCAGCGATGTGCGGCAGAAGGGATGGCGCGAGTTGTTTCCTTGGCTTGGGTGGGCGGCGCTCGGCTTGTTATTCATCGAGCAAGCCCACTCGCACACGCGCGGACGCAGGCTGCCATGACATTCAGCGCACCCATCTGCCTGTGGGTATTGCCTCTCCTCGCAGCGGGCTTGCTGCTCTTCCGGCTTTGGGCGGGGCGCCGGGCCCGCCGCGATTTGGAGGCGAGCTTCCGTTCCCCGTTGCTGCCGCGCCTGCTCGATTCGGTAAGTTCGCGGCGTCGGGGATGGAAGCTGGCTCTGCTGATGGCCGGGGTGCTTGCGCTCGGCCTGGCGCTCGCCCGACCGCAATGGGGGCGCCGGCAGATCGAACTCGAGCAAACGGGCATCGATCTGGTCATCGCTCTGGACGTTTCACGCTCGATGCTCGCCGCGGATGCCGCCGGGACGAACCGGCTCACCGTGGCGACAGACGCCATCGAACGCCTGCTGGCCGGATTGGGCGGGGATCGGGTCGGCTTGGTGATCTTCGCGGGAGAGG
Source organism: Verrucomicrobia bacterium ADurb.Bin006 (assembly GCA_002071485.1). Lineage (GTDB taxonomy): Bacteria > Verrucomicrobiota > Verrucomicrobiia > Limisphaerales > J093 > MWFF01. The sequence goes on from MWFF01000130.1 coordinate 55,769, forward strand.
CCTTTACGGTCGCTCCCCTGACCCGAGACCACAGCGTCATCGCGCGCGCTCTCGAATCGTCGGTTCCCGGCACGGTGTCCGCTCCCGGCAGCAACCTGCAGCAAGCGATCGGAGAATCGCTCAAGGGCTTCGATCGTGAGACGCGCGGTCCGCGCGCCCTCCTGCTGGTCAGCGATGGCGAGCAGTTGCAGGGCGACGCGATCGGGGCTGCGCGCGCCGCGCGCGCGGCAGGCCTGCGTGTGCATACGGCTGGAGTCGGATCCGCACTGGGGGCGCGCGTGCCGGCGCGAGCGTGGGGTGGGGCGGACTTTGTCAGGAACCCGTTGGGCCGCGAGGTGGTTTCTCGGCGCGATGAACTGCAATTGCAGCGCATTGCGGAGGCTGGAGGCGGCGTGTACACGCGTCTGGACGCGCGCCGCAGCGCGGCATTGAGCGGGTGGTTTCGACAAACCGCTGCCGGCTTGCCACGGTCGACAGCGAAGCGAATCCTGGATGAACCGCAGGAGCGCTTTCAATGGCCGCTGGCGGCGGCGCTGGCATTGCTCGGGGCGGAATGGTGGCTGGGCGACCGGCGAAGCGGTGGCGGCTGGGAACGAATGAAGCCTTGATCCATTCGCAGGCATGGTTGACACACAACGAGTCGGTCCGATCCTGAGGCTGCTGTTGGTCGGTGCGGCGCTGATGGCGTCTGGCTCGCTCTCGGCGGGCGCCGACATCTCCCAATCGCCCTGGGATGCCTATAACCAGGGCGTCCGCGCCTATGCGGCAGGTCAATACTCCGCGGCGTTTGACGGCTGGCGGAATCTCGCCTCCCAACCGCTGCCGCGCCGGCTCCGGTCGGCGGTCTGGTTCCAGTCGGGCAACGCCCAGTTTCGGCTCGGCGAACCGCATGAGACCAAAGCGCCCGAGCAGGCGGTCGAATGGTGGCGTCGCGCGCTCGAATCGTATCGCGCCGCTCTCGAACGAAGTCCGCGCTACGGCGCCGCGCGGCACAACTTCGACCTGGTGCGGCGCCGGTTGGCCCGCGTGTTGCATCGGCTTGGGATCGAGGCGTTCGTGGCGGCGCAGAAGCAGCCCCTCGATCCGGCAATCCACCTGCTCGAGGACGGTCTGGCGAAGGCCGACGAGGCAGTCCTGTGGAATCCCGAGGATGAGTCGCTGCGCGTCGGTTTGGAGCGGATCGAGGCGGCTCTCAAGGAGCGGTGGATCGAGCGCGCCGCGGGGGCGGAAGCCAAAGGCGACGCTGAGGCGGCGCGCGATACGAGTTGGGGGGACCTGGAAGCCGAGTCGCGGTACCGCGCCGCGCTCGAGGATCTGGGAGCGGTGCGCACGCGAGCGGATGCCAGGGCGCGACCCGACGATCGCAAGTCTGCCCCGGCCTCTTCCCAAACGGCAAAGCTCGACGAGGCCGCTGTCCGGGGGGAAGCGCGCGTGCGCGAGAAGCTGTCGAATCTCCTGACTCGAATGGGGCGACGGGAACAGAAGACAGGAGATGAGAACTCGAAGTGGGACACGGGATCGGCGATCGAGCCCTACGAGGCCGCGCTCGGCCATTTCCGTGAAGCCCTCGAAGTTCGGGCCGATCACGACGGCGCCCGGCGGGGCCAACTCGAAGTGCGCGCCGCGCTCGAGAAACTGCACGTGCGCCTCGGCAACACGGAACTCGAAGAAGGACGCGACCGGTTGGCGCGCAAGAGTCCGGAGGCGGCGCCGAGGCTGATGGCGGCGCTGGACAACTTCGAGGCCGCGCGACGGCTGAATCCGGACAACACCGAGGCGAACGTTGGCGCGGCGGAGGCGCGCCGTTTGCTGCCCGAGGCGCTGGTGCTTGCCGGGCAGCGGGCCCTGGCCGGAGGGCAGCGGGCGGAAGAACACCGCCCCGGGGAAGCCCTCGGGCACTATCAGGACGCGCAGACGGCCTTTGAACAGGCCTTGGAGCTCGAGCCCGGGCAGGAGCCCGCCCGCGAGGGTCTGCAAGAAGTCGAGCCCCGGATCGCGCGTTTGCGCGAGCGGGTCGCCCTCGAGGCGGAGCAGGCCGCCCGGCAACGCACGCTGCGGGACGGACAACCATCGACACTCGAAGAGCTGCTGGGCCAGGCCAGCGAGCGGCAGCAGGAACGCGAGGGCGAGTGGGATCGGCGCCGCCAGCGCGCCCGGAAGGAAACCGGGACGCGCCGCAGCGCGCTCGACTGGTGAGGGGTGCGGAAGGGCGCGGCGCCCGGGCCGTCACTCCTCGAGCAACGCCTGTTTCGCCGCAACGAGTTCCTTGCGCTTGTCTTTGTCGACTTCCGGGTAGGCGAGTTCGAGGGAGGCAAGCGTCTCGATCACCGCCGCCGCGACCACGGCGCGTGTGAACCACTTGTGGTCGGCCGGCACCACATACCACGGGGCCTCCGGTGTCGCGGTGTGGCGGATCATCTCCTCGTACGCCGCCATGTACTCGCGCCAGAATCCCCTTTCCTGAACGTCGGTCGACGAGAACTTCCAGTTCTTCTCCGGCTTCTCGATCCGTTCGAGGAACCGTCGCTTCTGTTCCTCTTTCGAGACGTGGAGGAAGAACTTGCGCACGACGATGCCATTGCGGGTGAGGTAGCGTTCGAAGCTGCGGATATCCTGGAAACGTTCGTCCCAGATTCGCCGGGTCACCAATTCGGCTGGAAGACGCTGCCTCTCGAGCAGCTCGGGATGCACCCGCACCACCAGCGTCTCTTCATAGTAACTGCGGTTGAAGATGCCGATGTGGCCGCGGTTGGGCAGGTGTTGAAAGCAGCGCCAGAGGTAGTCGTGATCCAGTTCCTCGGCGCTCGGCGCCTTGAAAGACATCACCTGGCATCCCTGCGGGTTCACGCCCGACATCACGTGCTTGATGGCGCTGTCCTTGCCGGCCGCATCCATCGCCTGGAAGATCAGCAGCAGCGCCCAGCGATTGTCCGCGTAAAGCCTGTCCTGAAACTCCGCCAGGGCCTGAATCCCCTCCTCCAGGGCTTCCGCCACCCTGGACTTGTCCTCGCGCTTGAGCCACAGGGTGTCATCCGGATCGATCTTCTTGAGACGGAACTCCTTGCCGTCCGTCACGCGAAACGGCTGCGTCAGCTTGCGACACTTCTTTTGGATGGACTTCATGTTGTGCCTGAGTCTGCTCTCCTGACCCGCATAGCAGACATCCTGCGAGGTCTGACCGCCCTGTGTACGAACGGGGCGTAAAACATGCGGGTCAGGGGGTTTCGATCAGGATGTCGGATACCACATCCGGGCTTTGGCGATCGTGCACTTGATCGGAGAATGCGATCACCACCATCGGGCGGGCACCGGTGTTCTGCATCGCGTGCGGAACGCCGGGCGGGAAGACAAACCTCCAGGCCTGGCCATCCGGCACCTGGATTTCCTCGATGCCCGACTCGCGACGGATGCACACCCGGGCGGGCCCCAGAACAACCGAGACTTCCGTGGCGCGCCGATGCCAGTGGTTGCCCCGCACGGCCCCAGGTTCGGTGAGGACAACGTGGCAGTTGCGCTGCCGGATCAGCACATCGGCATCCACCGGCTCGAACAACACACCCCGCGGATCGCAACGCACCGAAACCGGTTGATGCGAGCCCGGGTCCATGAGAGGCGGGGGCTCCACGGGATCGGTTGGCTTCGAGATGGGCCCATCTAGCCCGGTTGCGGTTCCTCGCGAAGCGTGCAAAATGACCGGGCTAGGGGTTCACGGCTTTCTTCGCAGCGTCGCCCGCGTCCTTGGCCGCATCCTTGGCAGCGTCTCCGACCGCCTTGACCGCCTCGCCTGCGGCCTTGCCGGCATCCTCGCCCACCTTCTTGACGGCATCGACGGCCTGGCCGGCGGCTGCGCCAATTTTGGCCTGCACCTGGGCCAGGAGATCCTTCACAGCTTTCTGCTGCTCGGGCGTGAACTTCAGGTTCGAGGCAGCGGCCTTCAGCGACGCGACCGCCCCTGCGTAGTCGCCTGCCTTGACCGCGGCAATCGCCTTCTTGACATCGCCCGTGTCTTCCTCGGCAGCCCCCGAGAATGCGGATTCGATCTGGGCAACGTCGATGGCAGGAGCCGTCGTGGCGCCTTCGATGCTGGATTCGGAATCTGGCTTCGAGCAGCCGGTCACGGCCAGAAGAGCGGACACGGCGATGATTGTGAGACTGAGCAGAGATCGTTTCATTTGGTTTATCGAGTTTCTGATGTTTCCGACCGTTAATCGGCACATTGCCTCACCCTTCGCACAAAAGCAAGGCCGCATGAGCCCGCATGAGTAAACGCCCTTGTCGGTGGGAAGCGAGTCTGCGCCGCGTGGGGGCACGCGGCCTACAGAATGGGCATCATCGGCTTGTAGGCCGGGTCCCCTGACCCGGCGCCTGGACCGATGTCTGTCCCCGCGCCGCGTGGGGGCACGCGGCCTACAGCCTGAGTCTCCATCCTCTGTAGGCCCGGTGCCCTCACCGGGCGACAGAACATCGACAACAGTCCGACGCACACCTTGGCGGAGGCTCAGGCTCCGCGGTGGTCAAGAATCGGCGAAACGGGAGGCTGGTCCGGATTTCTCACGACCGGTCAGATGACATCAAATGTTGGTGAGAAATGGGCTAGAGGGGGCTTGACTGCAACAGGGCGAACGGTTCGAAGAGACCGTAACCGACTGTTTGATAGTAGCCGCCTCGAGGCGGGCCCTGCTCGGGGGCCGCGTGGAACATCGCCGGCCAGGCGCTGCCCAGTGGCGGGTTGTTGTGATGCGGGCCGAGCGTGTTCTTAAGAGTGCCGAAAACCGTCACCTCGACTCGATTCACGCCCGTGATCAGCTCCGCGGTCACGTCCAGTTCCCACGGCGGGGCGCTGATGTAGCCGGCCAAATCCCCGTTCACCCGCACGCGCGCAACGCTCCCGTTCCATCGCCCGAGCCGGATGAACGATCGCGGGGCCTTCGAGTCGACGCAGAATTCCTGGCGATACGCGACCCCGGCGCTGTAGAAGGGATGGCCTTGGTCGTTCCAGCCGGCCCCGTCCTTCAAATGCAGAGGTTGCTCGGGAACCACGCTGAATCCGCAAGCGGCTGGCTCGAGCGCGAACGCGCCGCGAAGATACGCCGGCTCGATCTCATGATTCATGGTGAAAGGCGATGCCTCGAGCGTCACCACGTTCTCGCCGACCCGGGCGACGGCATCGATTTCGATCCGGCCAAAAGCCCGGTCGAGCCACCACGCCCCTGCCCTGGCCTTCACGGGATGCCCGTTGCACGTGATCTGATAAAGATCGGGCCGCTCGATCACGATGGTCAGATCTGACGGCACCGCGCCCCCGATCACAAACCGGTAGCTCGCCCTGAAACCGCTGTCGGACGGGAATGTCCTGGCAATCAGTTCGTCCTTGAACTGCACGGCGCTGTCCCACGGGTTACGGTCCATTCCGTGCTTCTGCCAGGCGAACCGGTTCGCTTGATAGAAATAGACATTGGTCCGCGACTCGCCCCCGGCGGTCACGTCCACGTAATCCAGGGTCAGCACGTTGGGTTCGAGCCGGGCGACCTCGATCGGCCCGGCGGCAGGCACGGGCAGAGGAGCGCCCCAGACTTTGGTCTCCGGAGAGCGGCTGGCGCGGGAGAGGAAAAGGAGCAGGCTGCCGGCGGGCGGGAGGTCAAATCGGGCCGTGACGCCGCTGCCCTTGACGAAGGCGTAGGGCTCGACCGCCCCGGTATCGAGGTTCCACCGTTCGATGCCTTGCCGGTCGCTGATCAGAGTGCCGCGCGCGGGGTGCTCGAGACTTGTGTTGACGAGGAACACCAACTCGCCGTCGTCGAGCTGCCGGCGATGATGGAACAGGATGCCCCGATCGCCGTCGTCGCGGTGCAGAGCGAAGCCATCGGACGGGAGGCAGTGTGCGAGTTCGGCCACGATCCGGGCCGGGTAGCGATCGAGGGCGGCGCGGTCGATGCCGCGGGCTGGGGCGGTCGAGGTCCGTTCCTGGCCGTCGATGCGTGGCGATTCGGCGCGGCCGTAGGCGCGGACGCACGTCACCTGATCGAGGAGCCTGGCCGTGGCCGCGTTGAGGTTTTCGAGGGCGGGCGGGAGGAGGACGGTGTGGTAGGTGCGTTGGCCGACGCGCAGTTCCTTGTGGAGGATGCGGTGGGTGGGCGCGGCGACGGCGACCGTCTCGCCCGCGGGTTGCCCATGCCGGGCCATGACGTACTCGCAGCCGAGATCGTATTCGATCTGAGCGGCTTCGAGCGCCATCAGCAGGTTCGAGAACGAATCGCCGATCTCCTTGAGCCTCGCTTCGTCCCCCTGGTACATCCAGGCGGTGGTCGTCGGCTCGAGCACCAACAGGCGATTGTACTGCGCGCCCTGGGACAGCGCGGCGCTGAGGCGGGCGAAATAGGCGGCGGAGAGGTGATAGGCTTCCCACCACGGCTCGTGGTAGGAGAACGATTGCGGGTGATCGCGTTTGCGGGCGCCGCGCAGGGTAATGTAGCTGAGGTGTTGGTCGAGCGTGTTCAGGCCCAGCACCTGCAGCCAGTCGCCGATCCGTTTCATGTCGACGAACCGGAGATCCCACCCGCCCGCGCCATAGAGCTCGACCAGCGTGCGCTTGCGGCCCAGTTGGTTGGCGATGCTCGACACTTCGCGGCAATACCGCACGTTGCCGAACTGGGCGTGCGTGTACTCGGCATACTGGTTCATGAGCGTGTCAACACCCGGGCGATGCTGCCACGCCGCCATCGCCATGTTGTCGGGCACGCCGATGCACCGCGGCCATTCGTGATCCCAGTAATGCCCCGTGAATTCGAGTCCGTTCGTCCCGCACCAGTCGTACATCGGCTTTGCCCAACGCTCGATGAACAGATCGAGCAGGGTCTGGAAGTAATTGTGTCGAACGCGCCTCCAATCCCCCACTTCGAGGACCAGGCTCGGGAGTTGGTCGACCAGGCAGTAGCCCCAACGCTGTTCGAACTGCTCCGGCAGGTCGCGCGCCCACGGCAACCCGCCCGCCGGGCAGATGTTGGGTTCGTCGGTGAACACCCCGGGCACGCGCTTGCCAAAGTGCTCGCCGATATTCGTGCGATAGGCCTCGAGGGTGACCTCGATGAACGTCTCGGTCACCCCCGGCGTGAGCAGGTTGACATACCACCTGTTCCCGTGCCACGGCGAGTTGCCCGCTTCCTGAACCGATGCGACGAAATACCGGCCTTCGGGCAGGGATCTTCCCTCCTTGAGCGAGGCGGTGATGTCTTCGGTCCTGGTGTAGGCGTCGTCTTGGACTTGCAACACCTTGAGAATCTGTTCGTGCCACGCCGGGGCCGCCTTGGTTTCGACCAGCTTCAAACCCAGTCCGCGCGCCGAGGGCATCAGCTCGGGCACCCAACCGCCGGCGAAGCCCGACGGATACGAGTTCTCGTCGTAGATCCAGACGTTCATGTCGAGACGCTCCGCCTCATCGAGGGCGATCTTCCACAAGCGGAACCATTCCTCCGACAGATAGGGCGTCATCAGACCCGGACGCGGGTGAACGAAGACCTGGTTGACCCTTTGCCCGGCCAGGTCGCGCAGCGTCCCCCGGACCTGGGCTTCGGTGAGCCTGTCGTTCCAGACCCAGAGGGGCGCCGTGGCGTACTCGCGCGGCGGTTCGGCGAAGAGGCGCTTGACGGCCGAGGACTCCGACGCGGCGATCAGCGTCGGGTCAAACGCCGGGGACAAGAGTGCAAGCGCGACAAGGATGGAATTGCACTTCATGCGAATGACAGCGCTTCCCACGCCCACGTTCGTCCCGCCGACTTTCGAGTCGGCGCGCGTCTCCAACTCGGTAGACCGATGGGTGCCACCGAAATCCCGGCGCGCCCTACTTGGTCTTCTTGACCTTCTCCCACTTCGCGGTTTTGGCGGATTGCAGGACGGCGTCGCAGACGTACTGGGTTTCGAGCGCCTCGGCGAAGGTGGGACTGGCTGGCTTGCCCTTGGCCAGGCCGGTCAGGAAATCCGCGAGCTGATGCACAAACGAATGCTCGAACCCGATGTTCAGCCCCGGCACCCACCACTTGTCCATGTACGGATGATCGCCGCCGTGGTCTGTCACGTGGATCGAGCGCCAGCCTCGGACTTTGCCTTCATCGCGGTGATCGAAGTAGGCCAGGCGGTGGAGATCGTGCAGATCCCAGGCAATGCTCGCCTTCTCGCCATTGATCTCGAAGGTGTAAAGCGCCTTGTGGCCGCGGGCGTAGCGCGTCGACTCGAACGTCGCCAGCGAGCCGTTGGCAAACCGGCAAAGGAACGCGCAGGCATCGTCGATGCCCACCTTTTGCATCTTGCCCGTGAGCTGGTGCTTGCGCTCCTTCACGAAGGTCTCGGTCATCGCCGTCACCGATTCGATCCGCCCGTTGAGCCAAAGGGCGGTGTCGATGCAGTGGGCCAGCAGGTCGCCGGTGACGCCGCTGCCAGCCGCCTTCACATCCAGCCGCCACAGCGAATCGCCTCCCTGCGGAACGTCCTTCGAGATGGTCCAGTCCTGCAAAAACTTCGCGCGGTAATGGAAGATCTTCCCAAGGCGCCCCTCGTCGATCAGCTTCTTGGCCAGCGAAACCGCCGGGATGCGGCGGTAGTTGAAGGAGACGAAGTTGGGCACGCCGGCCTTCTCGACGGCCTTGACCATGCCTTCGGCCTCCTTGCCGTTGCGGGCGAGCGGCTTCTCGCACAGGATCATCTTGCCGGCCTTGGCCGCGGCGATCGCCACCTCCGCGTGCATGTTGTTCGGCAGGCAGATATCGATCATGTCAATGTCGTCGCGCGCCAGGAGCTTGCGGTAATCCGTCTCGACGGACTCAAACCCCCACCGGGCGGCGTGGGCCTTGGCCCTTTCCTCGTTCGAGTCGCAGATCGCCTTCAGGACAGGCCTGTATTCGAGGTCGAAGAAATTCCAGACTTTGCGGTGTGCGTTCGAGTGTGCCCGGCCCATGAAGCCGCAGCCGATCAAGCCGACATTGAGTGTTTTCATACGTGATATGCTTCCCCCTCGGTTTGCAGGAACAGCCGCCCGACTGCAAGGATGAAATGCGCCTGGCCCGCACAGCAGTCCGCTTGTGAAGCCTGTCCGCCCTCTGCCTGGACGGGGTGTGCCACGGACGGGGTGTGCCACGCGGGCTACAAAAGCTTGCCCTTCATGGCTTCGAGGGCGTTGAACACGAACTGGAAGGCGATGGCCACCAGCAACAGGCCCATGATCCGCGTAATCAGGCGCAGAACGATCGGGCTGAGCCATTTGGCGCCATGGGCCGAGAGGCGGAGCGTGACATAGCTCACGCCAGCCACGGCCAGGATGCAGAAAAAGAGCGCGATCTGCTTGGCAATGCTGCTCCCGGCCTGGTTGTGCAGCAGGATCGCAGTCGTGATCGCCCCGGGGCCGGCCAACATCGGCACGGCCAGCGGCGCAATCGCGATATCCTGCTTCTCGGTGCCGGCGTCGGTCTCTTCCGACGTTTCATGGACGCGCGACCGCTGGGCCTTGAGCATGTCGAGGGCGACGAGCAACAGCACGATCGAGCCCGCCATCTGGAAGGCCGGCATCGTGATGCCCAGGAACCGGAAGATGTAGTTCCCGACCCAGGCGAACACGATCAGCATGCCCGCCGTCACCGCACACGCCAGGCCAGCTATCTTGATTCGCTGTGTGGGCGTGTCGGTGGGCGTCATCGCCAGAAACGCCGGCACCGCCGCGATCGGATCGACGATCACGAACAGCGAACTGAAGGCCAATAGGACAAACTCAATCATCGTCCACACGACACGGGGCGAGGATCGCCTCCTGCATCCCGTGTATGATTTTCTTATCCGCCGGGCAGATGGTGGCCAGCACCCCGCCCAACCGCGCCCGCGCGGCCTCACCCTCGCCCGCAACGAAATAATAGGGACATAGCCGCGCGCGTCCAGCCATAGGAATCGTCTGGCCGCGCTCGAAATCGAACCAGGTCGCAGCCACGGTTCTCGGTTTGTGATAGCGCTGCAGCACATAGGGAGAACGCGCGAAGCTCCGCAGCGCATGGTCGACCGCCGCGCCCCAATCGCCGGCCGACAAATCGCTGCCCAGAGCCACACTGCGGGCTCCCCAGGCCTGGTCGGAGTAGCCGGACACCTTGAGGACGAGATCGCGTTCGCGCTGCGACAGGCCCTTGAGCTGCCGCCAGTCGGTCAAATCGAGCCCCGGCAATGCGGCATGCGGCGGCAACGGCGCGGGGTCCATGACCCATGTCACGGGCACGCAGGCCAGCAGGCGCCGCACGAAACTCTCCCCCAACTCCTGCCGCCAGAATCCCCGCAGGTTCCTGTTCCACAACAATGCGAACAGCATCTTTTCCTCGAAGATCGGCTTGGGCGGCGGTGTGAGCCGGATGCGCCTGGCCGACGCCAACTCGAACAGGCGGCGGGCGGCCCGGACATTCTCGAGGTCGAACAACTCGAAGAACCGATACACCGCATCCCCCGACTGGACCCTATCGAACTCCGCATCCCGCACTCGATACTCGGCCCTTTGCCCTCCGCACTCCCCGCTCTTCACTCCCCACTCTCCACTCTCGAGTTCCCCCGTCAGCCACTCCATCTCCGGACGATAGGTAGCCGCTTCCTGAGAGACGACGATATGGACGCGTGGGGCGTCGCCGAAGATCGAGGTGAATCCATCGACCATGCCGCGCGGGCCGCCGAGAATGCCGACGCTTCGAGCGAGTTCGCTCGAGATGCGCCCCCCACGGCCGCGGCCCTCGGCCGGGGCGCCTCCGGCCGCATCGAGATCCGGCCGGCCGCAGCCTCCGGCCCCCGCGCTCTCAAGCGCTGCATAGGTCCGGTTCAGCCACGCCGTAAGCCCGATGCCGCCCGGGACGGAGTCCAATTCCGTGATGACGAATCCTTCGTCTGTGAGCAGGATATCCGGCCGGATCACGCGAGGCAGATCGTTCTTGAACGACGGATGCCGTTGCCAGGCGATGAGTTCGGACGGCTTGCCGCGATCGAGCCATTCGGCCACCCACGCGGGCTGCTTGCCGGCCACGCTCTGTCGATAGAGCAGGTTCACCGCCCGATTGAACTGGAGCAAGACGCGACCCAGACGCTCGAGATCGGCCGCCAGCGCGCGATCGAGAGGAAACGACGCAGGCGCAATGCGCCATCGCAGCCCGGCGAACAATCCGCCCGGCGGCAGGGCGGCGCGGACGGCGCGGGCTGTGCGCTCGGCGGACAGGGCCGACATGGCTTCGCCCCCTGTCGTGACCTCATTGCGTTGAGGTCCGGGATCCGGGAAATCGGCTCGAACCGCTTGGGCTTCGACATGGTTCTTGCTACGGATTTCTCCCATATCGACTCGAGTCTCGAGGTTCATACCCGCCGCTTTCGGGGACGGCAAAGGAAAAAAGCCAGCGGTCTGCCACTACCAGTTTTCAGTTTCGCAGTTGAATGAAAAGCCCCTGCGTGTCTGCGCCGACCTCTCATCCGCGTGGCTTTCAAGGATGGGGCGCCATCAACTGCTTGGTCAGCGTGTAGAGCCCGGTCACTGTGAAGGCTGTCAGGCGTTTGTCGAGTGCGGCCGCGCGGGCGAGTTCGCGGACGGTCAGGTCCTCGCTGGCAGACGGCGGGTCACCGAGGTCGATGCGATAGAGTTGGGAGGCTTGTCCCAGAGCGCGCACCGACAACCAGTCTCCCTCGAGATAGCCGACCACGGGATCTCCGGACTGTTTCAAGTAGGCATGACCCGGATCGTCGGGAGGCAGACGCAAAAGGTTGCGTCCGAAAGCCTGATGCGGCTCGTCGATTCCCAAGATGCCCAGGATGGTCGGCAGAATGTCGAGTTGGCTGGCAATCACGCTGCGACGTTCCCCGGCGTCGCCGAGGATGGCAGGGCCGTAAAACAGGATTGGGATGTGCTCGTGGAGGAGGTTCAACGGGGTGAGCACCGGCGGCAGGCCGAACCCATGATCGCCGGTGAAAACAAACAGCGTGTCGGCAAACCACGGGGCGCGACCGGCCTGCTCCATGAACTCGCCGATGGCCCAGTCCGCATAGTGAATGCCGTTGAGCCGGGTGTTCTGTTGGCCGCCACCGGTGATAGGGGCCAGACCGGGCACGGGCGGGAGATTGAAGGGCGCATGATTGGACAACGTGAGAATCACACCGAGAAACGGCCGGTCCGTTCGCGCCAGCGCGTCGAATTCCTGCCGCGCACGACTGAAGACGTCTTGGTCCGACACGCCCCAATCGGGGTCCACAAAGACGGGATTGACGTAGTCATGGCGTCCGATGAACTGTTCGACGCCATGGCTGCGGAAGAACCCCTCCTTATTATCCCACGCAAGCAGGCCGTTGTAGAGGAACAGCGTCGCGAATCCCTGACGGCGCAGCAATTGTGGCAAGGTGAGCATCGGTTGATTGCCCTCGGGCTGCTTCATGAGGTTATCGCGCTCCGGCAAGTTGGGGAACGAACACAGGGTCGCCAGCACACCCTGCGCCGTGTGCGTGCTGACGGATAGTGCCTGCTCAAACAAGAGGCCCCGCCGGGCCAGGGCGTCGAAACGCGGGGTCGCGCCATAACGCCCGCCCGTCGCGCCACAGAAGCGTCCGCTGAAGCTTTCCATGATGATGACGACGACGTTCTTGGGCCGGCGAAGGACGACCGGGAGGCCGGTGGGCGGTGAGCGGCGCAAAAGGGGGTATGTGTCCGGCTCAATCAACTGCTCGCCGGGCAGGAGCACCATCTGGCGCGTGATGGCAATGGCCTCAGCGGGGTTCATGGCGCGAAGCCATCTCGAATCTTGGGCTGCCTTGCCACGATGCCGGAGCGTCGTGGTCAGCGCGTAGAGGCCGTTTTGCGCCATGGCGTTGGCATAGGCGTTTTGGGAAAACACCGCGTCGCCCCATCGCAGTGGGGTCGGCTGCAGACCGCCCCGCGTGGCGACCACCGTGCCGGCGGCCAGAGCCAGTGTCGCAAGCACCCGGCTGGCCAAACCGTCGAGGGTGGCCTGTGGAATCAACCACCGGCGCGTCCCAATGACAAAAGCCGCCGTGGCCGCAACGCACACCAACAGCCACCGCAGCACGGGATAACCATGCCAGACCATGCCCAGGATGGTCCGATCGTTTTCTGCGCCCATTCCAAAAAACTGGAACATGAGCGGCCCCAGGCGCATCTGGAACTCCTTGTAGTACTCGATCTCGGCGGCCAAGGTAAACAAGACGACGAACACAAGGCCCGTGAACAGCCCCAGCCGCAGGCGGTTTTCCCACCGACTTGGACGGGAACGCCAAAGGGACCACAGGGCGAACGGGGCCACCAGTTGCGCCGCCATCGAAAGGTCAAAACGCAATCCGTGAAGAAACGCTCCGACCAGCAGCGCCGGCGTGGCGTCGCTGCGGAATTGCCATGTGGCGCCGACCAAAACTCCGCGAAACACCATGAACAGGGCCACCCATGCACCCCACAAGGCAAGCGGCCGGGCCAAATGCCCGAGGGTGGCTCTGCCCTGCCCCAATCCGAGGCGCCACTTCATTCGAGCACCTCGCCAATCACGGCCAAGGCCCGAAGCCGCGTGCGGTGCTGCTCCCCAAGGAACTTCAGTATCATTGATTTGCCTTTCAATCCTGTATCATCAGTCGGTTCGCCAGTGCATCACGCTTTAAACCGAAAGACAATATCGCATCGGCCAGGCGGTCACGTTCGCCAAGCTGATTGACCTCGATACGCTGCTCATGTTCACGGGCAAGCTCGTCAACGCCCCCACCACGCCCAAAGGCGAGGAGCGCGGCTGTCACACGGAATTGGTTGCCCAGGTCAGCGACGCCGATAAGCTGCTGGACAACTGAGGCGGCGGACGCGGTTGCTCCTCGGTCAGAGACCGCTGCGGGTATGCTCCCTCGTCGCGTCTCGCCAGAGAGCCAAATCCCCTCGAGCAAAACCGGAATTAATTTTTGCACAGCCCCTAAGCGGAAGCGACAGCGTGAGCAAGCATTGGCTCTCTTGCGTCAACGCGACGCCATGACGACTTGATTACAGGCTGCGCCTACAAGACGCAGTCGCCGACAAAACGCTTGAACGGCGTCGTCCGATGGCTACTCTCGGGCACCAAGCTTCAGCGAGACTCTTCAGACCGTTCCGGGGTTTCGGCTGAACCGAAGAAGCAAAACACTAAAGATCGAACACCCTTATGCCCAGACCTCTCAATGTCGGTTTGGTGGGCGGCGGCCGTGGCGCCTTCATCGCCCAACCCCATCAGAAAGCCATCCACTTCGACGGCACGCGTCGGGTCGTTGCCGGCGCCTTGTTTCCCGACTCGAAGATTGCGCTCGAAGAAGCGGCGAAATGGCCGTACCCGATCACGGGATACGGTTCGTACGACGAAATGATCGGGGCGCAGAAGACGCTTCCTGAAGACCAGAAGCTCGATTACATCCTCATTGTCACGCCCAACCACGTCCATTTCGATCCGGCCATGAAGGCCATCAAGGCCGGCATTCCGGTCTTCTGCGAAAAGCCTTTGACTGTCAACCTCAAAGAGGCGAATGCGCTGGTCAGAGCGGTCCGAGCCAGGAACATCCCCTTCGGCGTCGCCCACACGTATTTGGGGCACTGGACCAGCCGGCTCTCCCGCTACATTGTGCGCGCCGGGCTCCTGGGGGAGGTGCGCTGGGTCGATTCCTACTACCTTCAAGGCTGGCTGGCGACGAAGGTCGAGGCCACCGGCGCGCAGGGCGCGGTGTGGCGGACCAACCCGAAGACGGCCGGCGGGTCGGGTTGCGGCGGTGATATCGGCACACACGCCCTCATGCAACTTCGGTATGTCACCGGGCTCGAGGTGGCGCAGGTCTCCGCACAGTTGGAGACGTTTGTCGAGGGCCGTCTGCTGGACGATCACTTCACGATTTACTGCAAGCTGAGCAACGGCAGCAAAGCCCTGGTGCGGGCGACCCAGATTGCCATCGGCCACAAGAACGACCTCGGAATCGAGATCAACGGCACCAAAGGCACCCTCCGGTGGCGTCAGGAAGACCCCGAATGCCTGACCATTCACCTCTCTAACCAGCCGGATCGCGTTTACTGGCGCGGAGCGGTCACCCCGGGCGACGGGTTCCTGCCCAAGGACGTCCCTGCCAGCCTCATGGCGGAGCCGACGATTCCATCGGGCCACCCGGAGGCGTTCCACGATGCATTCGCCCGGCTCCACCGGTGTTTCGAGGAAGACGTGCGCAAGTATCAGGCGGGCGCAGCGTTCAAGTGCGACGGCGCCAAGTACGCCAACATCGAGGATGGCTGGACGGGAATCGCCTTCATCGACGCGTGCGTGAAGAGCAGCAAGAAGAAGGGCGCCTGGACCACGATGCCCAAACCGATCTGATTCGCACCCTTGCCAAGAGACACCAAGACGGCGCATTGCGCGCCGTCTTTTTTTGTATCCGTCCGCAAATGCAGCGGGACGCAGCCCGGTCTCAACGCCCCTCGCTCAGGCGATCCGCCAACCGCCGGGGCAGACCGGCCGCGCGGATTTTCTCCTGCGTCTTGGCCATGTCGTATTCCAACCGACGCAACTCGATGCTCCCCTCGGCCATGTCGTAAATCACGTAGGTCGCTCGGGGAACTCCGTCGCGCGACTGGCCGACACTGCCGACGTTCACGAAGTACTTCTTGCCGGGCTCGATCCGGAACTTGGAGTAAGTGCCTCCCCGGACCACGCTATCCCGGATGAACGCGATGGGGACGTGCGTGTGGCCGAAGAAACAGAGGGCTGTGTTCTGGTAGGTGAAGCTGGCGGCGGCGGCGAGCTTGTCGAAGACATACCCCCAGCGCTGGGGCCCGTCGAGAGTGGCGTGGACGATGGAGAAACTTGCGACGAGCCGCATATATTTGAGATCGCGCAACCACTTGCGGTCATTCTCCGTCAATTGGTTGCGTGTCCACTCGACCGCCTGGGCCGCGTGGGGATTGAAGCCGGTGAGAGCCTCGTCCATCGAACAATACTCGTCGTGATTGCCCTTGATGCAGGGCATCCCCATGCCGCGGATGATATCCAAGCACTGTTTGGGGTTGGCACAGTAGCCCACCACGTCGCCCAGACACGCATAATGCGTCGCCTGCTGCTCTTTAGCGTCCGCCAGAACAACCTCCAATGCCTCCAAATTGGCGTGGATGTCTGCTAAAATCGCAAACTTCATCAAATACTCCGAACTCCGTCATTCATTGCTTATCACAAAGCCGCGCAGGTTTCCCTCCGCCCGCTCCCAAACCACCTCTTCATTTCGTATCAGGCCGCTCAGGCCCGAGTCCAAGATGCCCCGGCGAAACGCATCGAGTTCGTCTCGAGCGCCTTCAGCCACCAATTCCACCCGTCCATCTAACAAGTTACGAACCAAGCCTGAGACCTCGTAGCCCTGAGCGACGGACCTGACGCTGTAACGGAACCCGACGCCCTGCACGTGCCCCGTATACCAAATATGAAGCCGGCACCGATTCATATTCCGACACCCTCAATGCCCATCGCGACGATCGGCGGCCCGTTGCGGCAAAGGACCGGGCCAGGCCCGAACGCCCGATTCGGGCATCGCGCCACAACGCATAGCAGGATGAAGCCACAACCCACGCCAGCGCTGCAACGATTTTGTGGAATTTCCCGACGGGCTGCATTATTCCTATCGCCCAATGCGCGCCACGGTCCACAACTCGAGATCAGGATCTCGATCCGATTCGCCGCCTCGAGCACCGTCCGGTCGAGGCGTTTCATGGCTGCTCGTCACCCTGGGCTGTCTTCTGGCGGTGTTAGGATTCCTGTTCGCCGGCAGCTTCAGCCCAGAGAAGATACTCTTCTCGAGCGACGGACCGCTCGGAGGGACGAGTTCGGAAGCCATGTCCATGCCCGGGGGCTTCCGTTGCATCTGGCGGGATTTGAACTGGGTGGGGAGTTGGGGCGGGAATATGCCTCCGAACGTCAGCTACCTCTGGTTCTGGCTGCTGGGGCCGCTCGGGTTCGCCAAGTTTTACGCCCCTCTCAGCGTGTTGACGGTTGGCTTGAGCGTATGGGTGTTGTTCCGCCAGTTGCGGTTCAAGCCCTGGATCGGTCTTTTGGGCGCCCTGGCCGCGGCGCTGAACACGGATTTCTTCTCCTATGCCTGCTGGGGGCTGGGAACCCTCACCATCTGCATGGCGTGGATTTTCGTCGCCCTCGCGGCCCTTGCCAGGTCGACTCCCAGCTCCGATTGGCTGAAGGCTGCTGTCGGCGGATTCGCCGTTGGGATGGCGATCCTGGAAGGGGTCGATTCGGGCGCCATTCTCAGTCTCTATGTTGCCGCGTTCGTTCTCTTCCAGGCCGTGCATGGCGACCCGTCCAACTGGCGGGCCTGGGTTCACGGCATTGGGCGTATCGGGGTGGTCGCCGTGTGCGCCGCGGTGGTCGCCTTCGCGGCGTTGAGCATGCTGGTGTCGACGCAGATCAAGGGTGTGGTCGGAATGGAGCAGGACACCCGCACCAAGGCGCAGCGATGGTACGACGCCACTCAGTGGAGTCTGCCGAAAGTCGAGACGCTTCGGGCGGTTGTTCCGGGCCTCTTCGGCTATCGCCTCGACACGCCAGGAGGCGGGAACTACTGGGGACGCGTCGGGGAGCGACCGGGTGTTCTGGCACGGCACTCGGGTTCGGGCTTTTACGCGGGTGTGGTCGTCGTCTTGCTGGCGCTCTGGGGGGCGGCCAATGCGGGACGCGGCAACGCCGGCCCCTTCGCTTCCGAAGAGCGGAAGTGGATCTGGTTTTGGACAGGCGCTGCGTGTCTCTCGATCGCGTTCGCCTGGGGCAAGCATGCGCCCTTCTATCAAGCCCTGTACGCCCTTCCGTATTTCTCGACCATTCGCAATCCGATCAAGTTCCTGCATCCATTCAGCCTGAGCCTCGTCATCCTCTCGGGATACGGACTCGAGGCGCTGGCCCGGCTCTACCTTGCGAAAACCGCGGCGGCCGCCAGATCCGCAAGCGTCCCTCTCAAGGCCTGGTGGCTGCAAGCGCGCGGCTTCGAGCGCAAGTGGGGCTTCTTTTCGGCCGTGGCGCTCGGGTCGGCTTTGCTGGGCTGGCTGCTATACTTCGCCTCGCGCAACGACCTCGAGAATCACCTGCGCACGGCGATTTCGCCCGATCTGGCGCCCGCAATTGCCGGGTTCAGCTTGACGGAGGTGGGTTGGTCTGTGCTGTTCCTGGCGCTGACCCTGCTGGTGTTCATTCTGATCATGAGCGGCGCGCTGAGCGGCTCGCGCGCGTCCTGGGGCGCCGTCGCTTTGGGGGCGGTCATGCTGGCGGATCTGGTTCGAGCCAACACACCTTGGGTCTACTACTGGAATTACCGGGAAAGGTACGCCACAAACGCGATCATCGATTTCTTGCGCGCCCGGCCTTACGAGCAGCGGGTGGCGATGCCGCCCCTGCAACTCGGTGAGGCGTACGCTCTTCTGCAGCAGATCTATCACGCCGAATGGCTCCAGCATCAGTTCCAATACTACAACGTTCAGTCGCTCGATGTGATCCAGGAACCGCGCACCTCGATCGAGAACGCCAGGTACCGCGGCGCCTTCGCCGCGCAGCACGAGGCCGGACTGCTCCGGCAATGGCAACTCACCAACACCCGTTACCTCTTCGGCGTCATGGGCGGCATGGCCGATTTCCTCAATCAAAGGCTCGATCCGACCCAGCAACGATTTCGGGTGCATGTCCCGTTCGCCCTGGTCCAGGAGCGGGAGGGGAAACCCATTCTGATGCAGACCAACACAACCGGGCCATTCGCCCTCATCGAGTTCACGGGCGCGCTGCCGCGCGGCAAGCTCTATTCACAATGGCAGGTCAACACGAACGACGATGAGGTGCTGCGCACGCTGACGAATCCCGGATTCGACCCCGCCGAGAGCGTGGTGATCAGCGAGCCGGCCATCGGGCTGCCGGCCTCGGGGTCGACAAACAGCGCTCCCGGAACTGCCGAGGTGCTCGGCTACGCCCCGAAGAGGATCCGTCTCAAGACCCATGCGGCCATTCCAAGTGTGCTTCTCTGGAATGACAAGTACGATCCCCATTGGTCCGTTTCGGTCGATGGCCAGCCGCAGCCTCTGCTCCGCTGCAACTATCTGATGCGCGGCGTCTGCGTCCCAAATGGGGAACACGAGATCGAGTTCCGCTTCGACGTGCCCTCTCGTCCTTTGTGGATCAGCCTGGCGGCAATCGCTGTCGGCTTGGCCCTTTCCGGATTCCTTTTCTGTCAGCGGCTGGAAGCGGACTGAAGAGGAAGAGCGATTTTGCACATGGCCGCGGACGTCCCGCCGCGACGCGGCGCTGCATCATTGATGTCGCCCTCGGCTCTTCCCCTCGGCTTTTCCAGTTGAATCGCCCGGGTTCCGACTTCATGCTCTGGCCATCGATTCCAAGCCGCTGGCAACAGCGGGCTGCGCCTGCGCAATGTTATGAAGACTCAATCCAATTCTCGCATCACCCGACGTCGATTTCTCTCGAACACCACGGCTGCGGCTGCAGCCGTCTCGCTGGCGCCCCGGCACGTGCTGGGAGGAGCGGCGTTTGTGGCGCCGAGCGAGAAGGTCAACGTCGCGATCGTGGGGACGGGAGGCCAGGGGCGCACGAACATGCGCGAACTCTTCCGGCATGCCGATGCGCAGGTGATCGCGGTAGCGGACCCGATCGAGCGGGAGAATCTCGATGCGTTTTACTTCAAGGGCATCGCCGGTCGCCTCCCCGTCAAGGCGGAGGCCGAGACCCATTACGGGGCCAAATCCCC
Organism: Verrucomicrobia bacterium ADurb.Bin006; assembly: GCA_002071485.1. GTDB lineage: Bacteria > Verrucomicrobiota > Verrucomicrobiia > Limisphaerales > J093 > MWFF01. Next base: position 75,548 of record MWFF01000130.1, read on the forward strand.
TAACTTCAGGGTGACGGATTACGAGGACTTCCGCGTCATGCTCGAGAAAGAGAAGGCCATTGACGCGGTTCTTTGCGCCACCACGGATCATCTCCACGCCTCTGTGTGCGTACAGGCCATGCGCCAGGGCAAGCACGTCTACTGCGAGAAACCGCTCGCTCATAATGTGTGGGAAGGGCGCCTGATGGCCAGGATCGCCCGCGAAACCGGTGTCGCAACCCAGATGGGCAATCAGGGACATTCCGGCGAAGGCCTCCGCCAGACTTACGAGTGGATTCGCGCCGGAGTCATCGGCGACGTCGGCGAGGTCCATGCCTGGACCAGCGCGAGCCGCTGGAGCAAGAAGTACACGCACGGGCGTCCGCCCGAGGAACCGGTGCCGCAAGGTGTCAATTGGGATCTCTGGATCGGTCCGCGCGAGATGCGCCCCTACAGTTCGGCCTATACCCCCGTGACATGGCGGGATTACTGGGATTTTGGGACAGCGCCGATTGGGGACTTCTTCTGTCACAATTTCGATGCGGCCTGTTTTGCCCTCGAGTTGACGGCGCCTTCGAGCATCGAGGCCTTCGGCGCGGGCGGAGTGGACTCCGAGATGGCGCCTCCAGGCGGCATCTACTACTACCAGTTTCCCGCTCGGGGCAGCCTTCCACCGGTCAAGTTCACCTGGTACGACGGCGGGATGCGACCCCGGTTCCCGGAAGGACTCGAAGAGGACGATCAGTTGGGCGCCGGCGGCAACGGGACGCTGTTTGTTGGCACCAAGGGCATGATCACATGCCCAGGGTGGGCCGGCGATCCGCGCCTCCTGCCCGGATCGCGCATGGACAACTTCCAACGCCCTCCCAAAACGCTGCCCCGATCCAAGGGCCATCACCGGGACTGGCTCGACGCCTGCAAGGGTGGTCCGGCCCCGAGCGCGAATTTCACGTATGGGGCGGGCCTGAACGAGATGGGCCTGCTCGGCCTGGTCGCGATGCGCGTTGGCAAGAAAATGTTCTGGGACGCCGCCGCGGGCAAGTCACCCAACGCCCCGGAAGCGGACATATATTTGCGCGGCATTTACCGCCGGGGATGGGAGTTGACCTAGATCGTCCGGATCAAATCCCAGCCTGGATTCGCGCTTGGTGCTGGCGGCCTGGACTGGCACCACTGCCATAGCATCCCGGACCCCCTGAACGCGGCAAACCAATCCTGACCTCCTGACCTGCGTGGCGCGGTTGTGACCGCATCGCGAACACTGACACGAACGCTCGCTGTGTCCGATGGCGAACCTGACCGCTCAGCGGGACGGCAAGTTCAAACCTATTGACGCATATTCCCATACATACATACATTTGCGCACATGAATCTCATTCCGATCTACGAAGGGCTTGCGGATGTGAACCGGCTCAGGATTGTTCATCTGCTGAGCCAGGGACCGCTGGCGGTCAAGCATCTGCAAGGTATTCTGGGGATTTCGCAAGTGCGCGTGTCGAAGCATCTGGCCTACCTCAGAAAGCGGGGCATGGTCGAGGTGGACAGGAACCGGAACTGGATGATCTATCGTCTTCCAGCCTTGCCGTCCGCGGAGTTGACGGCACAAGTCAAATGCCTGGCTGAGTGCGCGCCGGGCATGCCGATTCTGGATGCGGATCTCTCGGCGCGGCTGGCAATTCAAGCCGAGGTGGACCGGATCGCGGCTTCTGGCGAAGGGTCTGAGCCGACCATGGAGGCGGCATCCCCGACCTCGTCCCAACCGGCGGCCAACGTCGGATGGGGGCTGCAGGAGGAGGATGGATACGTCGACTGATCAGCCGGAGACGGCGGCTTCGGAGGCGGCCATTTGGGCAAAGACGAGCTTGTCCTGATCGACGGTGACGTGGATCGGTTCGCCCTGGAGGAGGTTGCCTCTGATGATTTCCTCGGCGAGCGGATCTTCGAGGTAGCGCTCGACGGCGCGGCGCATGGGCCGCGCCCCGTACTGCGGGTCGTAGCCCTTGTCGGTAAGGAAGTCTTTGGCTTTGGAATCCAGTTCGATCTGGATGTTTTTGTGTTTGAGACGTTCCATGACCTTCGAGATTTCGAGATCGAGAATCTGCATCAAGTCCGGTCTTGTCAGGGACCGGAACACGATCACGTCGCTGAGGCGATTGAGGAACTCCGGTCGGAACACGCGCTTGGCCTCATCGAGGATCTTCTCCTTCATCTTTTCGTAGGTGAACTGCTCGCTGGCGGGGGTGAACCCGATCGAGGTCTGCTTGCGGAGTCCTTCGGAGCCGACGTTTGAGGTCATGAGGATGACGGTGTTTCGGAAGTCGACCTGGCGTCCGAAGCTGTCGGTGAGTTTTCCTTCCTCGAGAATCTGGAGCAACATGTTCATGACGTCGGGGTGGGCCTTCTCGATCTCGTCGAAGAGGACGACGCAATAGGGTTTGCGGCGGACCTGTTCGGAGAGCTGGCCGCCTTCCTCGTAGCCGACGTATCCCGGAGGCGATCCGACCAGCCGCGAGACGTTGAACTTCTCCATGTACTCGCTCATATCGAGTTGGATAAGCGACTTCGCGTCGCCGAACATCTGTTCGGCGAGAGTCTTGGCGAGGAGGGTCTTCCCGACGCCCGTCGGGCCCAGGAGCATGAACGTGCCGATTGGCCGTTTGGGGTCCTTGAGATCGGCGCGCGAGCGGCGGAGGGCCTTGCACAGGGCGCTGACGCCTTCGCTCTGGCCAATAACGACCTTCGTCAACTCCTTCTCCATATCGAGGAGCTTGTGGGCCTCATCGCGCCCCATGCGTTTGAGCGGAATCCCGGTCCATTTCGCGACGACGTGCATGATGTCCTCGTCGTCGACTCGAACCCGTTTCTCCTCGCGCGAGGTCTTCCACTCGGCGAGGATGGATTCGAGCTTCTGCTTGGCCTGCTTTTCCTTGTCGCGCATGGCAGCGGCGCCCTCGAAATCCTGCTCTTTGATCGCGCGCTCCTTCTGGGCCTTGATCTCCTGGATGTCGGCTTCAAGCTGCTTGACATCAGGGGGGCGGGTGGTGGCGCCGATGCGAGCGCGCGAGCCGGCTTCGTCCATGACGTCGATGGCCTTGTCGGGGAGGAATCGTCCGGTGATATAGCGGTCGGAGAGTTCCACCGCGGCTTCGAGCGCCTGGTCGGTGAGGTCGATTTTGTGGTGCGCCTCGTACTTGGGACGGAGGCCCTTGAGGATGAGGATAGCCTCGTCGACAGTGGGCGGCTCGACCCTGACGGTCTGGAAGCGACGTTCGAGGGCGGCGTCTTTCTCGATGTATTTGCGGTACTCGGTGAGGGTTGTGGCGCCGATGCACTGCAGCTCGCCCCGACTCAGGGCGGGCTTGATGATGTTCGAGGCGTCCATGGTGCCCTCGGCCGAACCGGCGCCGACGATGGTATGCAACTCGTCGATGAAGAGAATGACGGTTTTCGATCGGCGGATTTCGTCCATGACCGCCTTGATCCGCTCCTCGAACTGCCCTCGGTACTTGGTGCCCGCGACCATCAGTGCCAGGTCGAGGGTGATGAGGCGTTTCTCGCGCAGCAACTCGGGCACATTGCCGCGGACAATTTCCTGGGCGAGCCCCTCGACAATGGCCGTCTTCCCGACGCCGGCCTCGCCCAGCAGGACCGGGTTATTCTTGGTTCGCCGGCACAGAATCTGGATCACCCGCTCGATCTCGTCCTGGCGTCCAATGACAGGATCCATCTCGCCCTTGCGGGCAATCTCGGTCAGGTCCCGTCCAAAAGCCTTGAGGGCGGGGGTCTTGACGTCGCCCTTCCTGCCCGAACCCTTGGCGGCGGTTTCCTCGCCGCCCTCCTCGCCCGAGACGAGGTTCGGATCGAGCTCTCGGAGGATTTCCTGGCGCGTCTGCTCGATGTCGATCTCGAGGTTCTTGAGCACGCGGGCGGCGACACCGTCGCCCTCGCGGAGGAGGCCCAGAAGGATGTGTTCGGTGCCGACGTACGTGTGGTTGAGCGCTTTGGCTTCCTTGCCTGCGAGGGAGAGGACTTTCTTGACGCGAGGCGTGTACGGGATGTTGCCGATCATCTTCTGATCCGGTCCGGTACCGACCTGTTTTTCGACTTCGAGTCGGACGGTATCCAGGTCCAGGCCCATCTTCTGAAGCACGTTGACGGCGACGCCCTGTCCCAATTTGATCAGGCCCAAAAGGATGTGTTCGGTCCCCACGAAGTTGTGGTTGAACCGGTCGGCCTCTTTGCGGGCCAAGGCCAGCACCTGCTGGGCGCGGGGCGTGAAATTGCTCAAGTTCTCCTCACTCATAATGCTCTCGACTGCGAATCCGCGGTTCACGCGGGACGACTCGGCGTACCCGTCACACAATGCTACGCTGGGGGCGGTTTGTCCAGCGGTTCCGCAGTGTCCGGGGGAATGACCGGGCGATTGACCGTGCGCAGGGCCTCCCGCATCATGTCCGCGCGGCGGATGTCCCGTTCTTCGGCGGAGAGTTTCTCGGAATACCTGGCCTGCAAATGAGCCGGCTGAGTCAGAATGGTCAACTCATCCACCAACGACCGGGCGGTGCCCGGGAAGAGCCCGAGGTCGAGCCCGATCCGGAGCAAGGAGAGGAGGTTCATCGCTTCCTTGCTCGAGATGCTGTGGGCGTTGGCGAGGATACCGTAGGCACGGCCGATGTGGTTAAAAACGACCTTGGGCTTCTTTTCGAGCAATGTCCCGCGAGCGTTTTCCTCGTGTTCGATTATCTGGGCCACGACCTTGCTCAGGCGCTCGACGATCACAGTTTCCGTTTCGCCGAGAGTCATCTGGTTCGAGATCTGGAAGATGTTTCCCAGCGCCTCGGTTCCCTCGCCGTAGAGACCGCGAACGGCCAAACCGAGCTTGTTGACGGCCTGGACCACTTGATTGATCTGCTCGGCGAGGACCAAGCCAGGCAAATGGAGCATCGCGCTCACACGCATGCCCGTTCCGACGTTGGTTGGGCAGGCCGTGAGGTAGCCCAACTCCGGAGAGAACGCATACGTCAGGCGATTCTCGAGCCTGGTATCGAGCGTATCGATGGTCTGCCAGGCCTCGTGAAGTTGCAGCCCCGGTTTGAGGGACTGCATGCGGAGGTGATCTTCCTCGTTGATCATGACGCAGAGCGACTCGTCCTTGCTGAGGACCAGGCCGCTGCCCGTGCCCTTGGCCGCATGCTCGCGGCTGACGAGATGGCGCTCGACCAGAATCTGCTTGTCCAGCCCCGAAAGAGCATCCATCGACTCGGCAAAGGCCCCCTGCATCTCGGGCAGTTCCTGGACGGCGGTGCGAATGGCCTCGCAAGCCCGGATTCGCTCCGGCTTTTTGGCCCAGCCCGGGAATGGGCTGCCGGAGAGGTTGCGGGCAAGCCGGACGCGACTGGACAGAACGATCTTGTCCTGCGGGCCGGACTGTTTGGCTGCTTCCTGGGGGGGGCGGAGAAACTCCAGCAGGTGCATGCGGCTTAGGCGGTGACGGCACCGCCGTTTGGGACTTTCAGGGCTTTGATCTCGTCGCGGATCCTGGCGGCCTCTTCGTAATTCTCGACCTTGATCGCCTCCTCGAGACTCCTCTGCAGGGCCTGGAGGCGGTCCTCGGGCGAGCGTCCGGGCGTTCGGCTCTGGGTCTGGGTCTGGCCGGCGAGGCTGCCAGGGGCCTTGCCGACGTGTTGATGGCCCTTGTGCATGGTCTTCAGAAGGGCCTCGAGGCCGTCGCTGAACGCCCGGTAACAATCCGGGCAACCGAGACGTCCGGACTTCTTGAAGTCAGCCTGCGTGAACCCGCATGTGGGGCAACTCGATTCGCCACTGCTGGCGGCTTGAGCAATCTCTTGCGACGCGCCCAAACCCATCAGAAGATCGGCGAGCGAAAACCCGGTCGGATCATCAACGCCTTTGGCCTTCGAGCAGGCCTCGCAAAGATCGAGCTTCTTGATCTTGCCTTCGACCACCTGGGTGAGATGGACGGTGGCCTCTTGCTGTTTGCACACCATGCACAACATACGCAATTCAATACAAGAAGCTACATCCCACCGAACCAAGCGCAATGTCAAATCGCCCGCCGCTTCCTGGCCGGCGCGATCGGCTCCCCGGAAATCTGGGTCAAGGCGCGATACCGCTTCTCGAGATCCCGGGTGAGCGTTCCAGGTTTGCCGTCCGCAATGATGCGTCCGTCGATCTTGACCACCGGAACGATCTCGGCCCCGGTCCCGGTCACAAAGCACTCGTCCGCGTTGAACAGATCGTACCGGGTCAGATTGGTTTCAGACACCGGGACGCCGCATTCCCTGGCGAGTTCGATGACCACGCCGCGCGTGATCCCGTAGAGCGCTCCCGCGTAAAGGGGGGGCGTGAGCAATTGACCGGCCTTGACGATGAACACGTTGTCCCCGGTGCATTCGGCCACGTAGCCGGTGGCGTTGAGCATGATCGCCTCCTCCACGCCGGCGATATTCGCCTCGATCTTGGCGAGGATGTTGTTGAGATAGTTGAGCGACTTGATGGCCGGGCTGACGGCGTTGTTGAGGTTCCGCGTGGTTGGTACCGTGACGATCGCCAGGCCTTTTTCGTAAAACTCGGGCGGATAGAGCTGAATCCTATCGGCGATGATGATGACCGACGGATGGCGGCACCGCTCCGGGTTGAGACCGAGGGTCCCGACACCCCGTGTCACCACCAACCGGATATAGCCGTCCCGAATCCGATTGCGGCGGCAGGTCTCGACCACAGCGCTCATCACCTGCGCGTGCGTCATCGGAATCCGAAGCAGAATCGCCTTCGCGGAGCAGAAGAGCCGGTCGATATGTTCCTTGAGCTTGAAGATGCGGCCGTGATAGGCGCGGATGCCCTCGAACACGCCATCCCCGTAAAGCAGCCCGTGATCGAACACGGAAATCTTCGCATCACGCTCGCTGCAGTACCGGCCGTCAATATAGATAGTCATACAAAGCAAGCCGCAGCGTATGAAAGGGTCGAACAACGTGCAATCATTTAGGTGAACTCTCCAGCCCGGACACAGGGCTGCTCTAAAGTCGAACCGGGCGGGTGAGTAGGCGAATGACCTGTCCCGGGCGGCGACTCATTTTGGCCAGGAAGGTCGGACAGGTGCGATCCCGCTTGCGGGGTTGACGACGCGCCCAGGCCCGCGCTTCACCTTGCACCGCGCGACGGAGGATGCCCAGCGTCGTCGCGGCCACCGGATGACGCACCCGACACCGATCTTCACCCGCGCTCACATCTAGCGGGTAGTGCGTGCCGTTCTCGATGCTCCAGTACTGGCGCGCCAACTCCAGCAGACGCTCCGGGTCGGCCTGCTCGGCT
>MWFF01000131.1 GCA_002071485.1 Verrucomicrobia bacterium ADurb.Bin006
CTCCGACCTTCAGCCACACCGGCTTGAGCCCGATGGGCACCATCCGCACCTGGCGTTCCCGTTGTCCGTGCCCCTCGAAGTCCCGACTCCCGCACTCCGGACAACACTCCGGCTCCAGCTCGGGTCGGACCGTGAACCAGATGGCCCCCCGGGCGTATTCGGTGCGCACGTAGCGATAGGTCTTGGGGATCCCAAAGGCGTGGTAGAGCAGGCTTTGCGACATGCTCCCACCTATAAGCCAAGGACTGGGAGCAAGGCAAGGCTCTACTCTCTGGGGAAACCCGCTAAGAAACGCTACCCAACGACGCCAAGGATGTGGGGGTGGGGCCCGGTCTGGGAGAGTTCCCCAGGCTCACCCGCTGCAAACTCTTCGTACTGCGCCACACACAACCTCTCCGTGATGACCCCGCTTTCTGGCCGACGCATTGGGTGATGCCCACTGGGAGACACAAATCAATCCGTCACATGGCGCGGATCGTGGCAATGCACTGTTCGTGGACGGCAGTGCCCAAGCCCTGAGCACACACGGGCTGCGAGCCGCATTGGCCGAGAGTCTCCGAGTTGCCAACCTGCAGTATCTGGAGTGCCTGTTGCCGGGTGATCGTCCGCTAGGCCAAGAGTGAGGACGCACATGTCGATGGCCTGGTGTCTGACCACTTCAAGCGAAGGAATGCCGTGAAACGCGGGGGCGGGATCGATCCTCTGCCACTGGACCTCGAGAATGCGGCGGAGCGTTTCGAGGAGCAGTTCGCCGAGATCACCGATCCGGCCAGGGCGTATGATCTCGCGTGGGCTGGGCAGGTCATGGACCGCACGATGGAGTTGCTCGATCAGGATTACGCCCGCCGCCACGCCGATGTGCCCTTCAGTGAGTTGCGGGGGCACTTGCCCGGCGGAGGCTGCGCCCGGCGGCCCTATGCCGACATCGCGAGGCAATACCCCGGCGTGTTGGTGAATGCTCTCGAGGTGCGCGTCTCCCGCCTGAAAGACCGTTTCCCGGAAGTCTTGCGGTCGGTTTTGAGCGCCTCCACAACCGATCCCGTCCTGGCGGAGGAGGAGTATCGCTACTTCGTTCAGTTGATCCTTGGTGCGTGACGGTTGTTGCGCGGAATGGAGCTTAGACCTGCGGGTTCCTCCATCAACCGCCACTGCAAATCCCACGGCGGCGGCCCACTGAACCTTCGAATTCCCCACTGCAAAGGGGCTCAGGCACTCGAAGTGACTTCGACTGAGGCTTTGATCGGTCCGTCAACACGCAGCAGACAGATTCTCGACTTGGCCATCGGCCAACGCGTTCACGCACTCTTTGACATCCTCCCGCACCGGAGCCGCACCTCCTTGCCGACTTCGCGGTGATTCGCCGCAGCAATTGTCATCCTGGCTACAGCCCGGTTGTCATCGGCTTGCATCGGGCGGAAATGCGGGTCCTCCCCGGGTTTCCGGGTCCAAAGCCGGCTGCAAGCCGGCGCTCCGCAGCCGCAATGGGACTGGCTATCTCTGCTGTGCCGCCCAGTTCACGGCGGTGTGGGTTTCAATGAAACTCTGGTCAGACCGGGCAAACCCTGCTACGTTTAGCCTGTTCCCGGCAAGCACTTGCGTCGAGCTATGGACACCATCTACATCGCCTTCCGGTACCCGGACGATCCGGAGCAAAAATTCGCTCATGTACGTTTTCCCGCCGTGCCGCGCGTCGGCGATCTTGTTCGCACCCCGCCGCCGCGAGAAGCGGAATACGAGATCGCTACTGTCGGATTCGAGTGCGAGGGATCACACGCCTACGAGACGAACGTCGTGGCCACGCTTCGCCGCCGACCCGCCCCAGGAACCCTGGATTCGGCCCCCGCACCAACCAGCGCCGCGTGATTCGATGTGCTTCTTTTCATCCCCGTCCATCGGGTCCATAGTCTCCCGTATGGCCCACACCGACATCCATGCTTCATGAGAACTTCCGAAACCCCCGATTGTCCGAAGCCGCCTGTGGGTTCAGCATGTCACGGAGGCTTCACTCTGATCGAATTGCTGGTTGTCATCGCGATCATTGCGATCCTGGCGGGCATGTTGTTGCCGGCCCTCAGCAAGGCGAAATCGAAGGCCAATCAGACGTACTGCCTGAACAATCAGAAACAAATCGGCCTGGCGGTGAACATGTATGTGGCCGATTACAACGACCGCATCCCCCTGTGCCGGAACTGGGGCAAGGCCTGGAAAGGCGACCATGACCTCCGGTCGGACGACATGTGGATGCCCGAGCTGTTGCAGCCGTACATCGGCACCAACACCGCCAAGCCCAAGAGCAGCCGGCCAGGCGACCAGCGTCTGATGAATGGCACCTATGCCTGCCCTGCTGGTCTGAAAATGAAGCTCCCCGCCAGCGAACCCGGTTCCGCCTTCACCCAAGGTTTCTTCTTTGACAACGACGGCGTGACGTACGTGTGGAACCACATCTACCTCAAACGAGACCGAAGCGCCTACGAGGTCAGCAAACCGGTCAGCGGACGTTCGGCCAATGACGTCCCCATCCCGACCAAAGCCTGCCTGGTCTGGGAAATACCCTATTGGAACTACAAGTACATGCCCCACAACCGCGGCATCAACATCGTCTGCGCCGACGGCCATGCCGAACGGGTCAAGGGCAGTCCGGACGAATACGACTGGTGGGCCTACCACAGTCGCGATGGCTGGGAGATCGACTGAGCCGGCGTGGCCTGCTCACCACCCCGATCCTCTCCGGCAACACAAACGCTCTCGCTCGCCAACGAAACATCAACCCAACACTCATGAATACACAACACGGTCTCACCGATCCTACGACCCAGCCGATTGCGCGTTGGCGCCGTTGGCGAGCTGGCCTTCTGACCGCCGTCTGCGCCCTTGCCCTGCTGACACCGGCAGCGTAGGCGCAAACCACCGCGATCGCCTACGCTGTGCCGGCCGGCACCGAAGGCAACCAGGATTTCAGCGGCGCCCTCGGCATGGACTTCGATGTCGATAATCCCATTCTCGTCACCCGGCTCGGCGTCTTTGATGATTTGAGCGACGGCATGAGTCTCTCTACTTCGAACCAATCATTCTCGGCCCGACAATCTCGATTACCCTCGCCAACGGCAAGATCACCTAAATCCTAAATCCCAAATCCTAAATCCCTATGACACTACCCACCTCCATGACCTCCACCACCCGCAGGGACTTTCTGAAAATCTCGGCCACGGCTACCGCTGGCGCGACGCTGGCGGGCCTCGACCTCGCCCGTTCGGCCCACGCCGCCGGCAGCGACGTCATCCGCCTGGGAATGATCGGCTGCGGCGGACGCAACACCGGCGCAGGCGCCCAGGCGTTGCGCGCCGATCCGGGTGTCCGCCTCGTCGCCATGTGCGACATCTTCATGGACCGCGTGAAAGGCTCACGGGAGGCCATCCGCAACGAACTGGCCAAGCAACAGCGCGGCGACCAGGTCCAGATGCCCGACGACCGGTGTTTCGCCGGCGTGGACGCCTACAAGAAAGTGATCGAGTGCTGTGACGCCGTCGTCATTGCCAACGCCGCCAAGTTCCATCCCCTCCACACGATGGCCGCCATCCAGGCCGGCAAACACGTGTTCGTCGAGAAACCCCACGGCATCGACCCCGCCGGCATCAAACTGCTCGAGTCGGCCTGCGCCTTGGCGAATGAGAAGAAGCTCTGCGTGGTCTCGGGCCTCCACAGCCGCTACCACACCGGCTACCAGGAGTTGATGAAACGCATCTTCGACGGCGCGATCGGCGACATCGTCACCATCGAAGAGAACTTCCTGCGGGCGCCCTATGGCGTCACCGAACGCAAGCCGGGGCTTTCCGAACTCGAATGGCAATTCAGCACCCAGTACCACTTCGTTTGGCTCTCGGGCGACGACGTCGTGCAATCTCTGGTCCACAACATGGACCGCGCCAGTTGGGCTCTCCAAGAACAGGCCCCGGTCAAGTGCCACGGCCTGGGCGGTCGTTCGAGCATGACCGATGCGATCTACGGCGACGTGTTCGATCACCACACGGTGGTCTATCAGTACGAAAACGGCGCGCGGGTCTATGCCCTGTGCCGCACGACCACCGGTTGCTATGACGAGTACTCGAGCCTGATCTTCGGCACCAAGGGCCGCGCCGACGTCATGGCCTGCCGCATCTGGGGCGAGAAGAACTGGCGCGGCGACGCCGGTTGCGACGCTCACTACCAGGAGCAGGTCGAGTACATGAAGGCCATCCGCGCCGGCACACCGATCAACAACGGCGATTACATGGCGCCCAGCACGCTCATCGGGATCATGGGGCAAATCTCCTGCTACACCGGTAAAGAAGTGACCTGGGAGCAGATCACCGCCTCGGACTTCTTCTTCCCGCCCAGGCCCGAGGACTGCCGCGACGGCATGGAGCCGCCCACCAAACCGGGCCCGAACGGCAGTTACCCCGTGTACATCCCAGGACGGAGCCGGCTGATTTGAGCATCGGCTCTGTCATGAGCGATCGGCCTCGCGGCGTCGCTTCCGCGGGCAAAGCCCCGGCAGGCGCACGCCGCGATGGCCGGCAGCTCACGAGTGTCACTCTGGGTTCAGTTCGGATGTACGGCTGATCGGGTATCGCGCACATTTCACCACTGCCTCAAGCGATAATAAGAGCTCTGCGTCAACCCTGAAGCGGATGAATCCATCCATTCGAGGTCTGGAACGATTGGGCTGACGGGGGCAAACGGATCGCCCACAGCGGTCGTCGCCTCGACCTGAAACACGCGCCCCTGCGCGGGCCATGTCAGCCGGACTCCGCCGCCCTCTCCATTCTTGAGGCTGAGCAGCACTCGAGCCGGTTTTGCCGGCGCCGCGACGTCCGTCACGAGGAACAGGCCGTCGAGGCCGAAATTGGCCAGGTCTTCGAGAGGTTGAAAAGGCTGGACCAAATCGAGGTTGTGCGCGACGACATAGCCTTGGTCGCTGAGCAACGCGCCGTCCATGATCGGTCCCATCGTCTTGCTGATAAACCCGGACTCAGTCGAGAACCACACCTCGCCGCTCGGCCAAACAAAGAACGCATCGAGTCCGGGGTCGGCGGCCTGATCTTCGGGCTCAAAAACAGCCAGCAACTCCTTGGCCGCGCGGGTGACGTTTCCACGACTCGAGAGGATGTCGCCGGGTCGCAGCATGACGCCCAGACGCTCGGAGAACGACTCGCGAACGATGGAAAACAGGATCTCGCCATCATCCAATACCTGGACACCGTCCAGCCCGAGATCAGGCAGCGGCGGCATCAGGCCGAATGACGCCATCAGCTCGCCATTTCGTCTGACGATGCGTCCGTGGTCCGACACCAGATCGCCATCACTGATCACCCCGAGCGTCGGGCTCGTCTGCCCCTCGCTGAACGAGAACCAGACCTCGCCCCCGGGAGCGATCGTCAGGGCGTCCACCGCGAGGGCTTCCTTCGGCTCCGTCCATCCCAGGGCGGAGATCAACTGAGCGTTTGTCTTCACCCGGCGGCCGGAGTCGGTCAAGACATCGCCGCCCGATATGCGGGGTTGGAGGCCGGGTTGCAGACCGGCTGTCATTCCATGCGTCGTCGAAAACCAAAGTTCGCGCACGGGGGCCGCCCGGAGTTCAAGGAGCAGCTTCGACTCTGGCGTGCTCTCAGCCTCCTGCACATCGACGGCCCACATCGGCCAAAGGCGCGTTGGCGGACCCGGCATATTGGTCAGGGTCATCGTGCGCGGTCCGCCGAACGTCCCTTTCGCTTCCACGTCCAGCCGCAGTTCCTGACGCAAGGCAACCTCGCCGCCCACCTGGTAATCGCCTTCCCCCTCGAGTTCATAATCCGTGCCGCTGAAGAACCGAATATCGAAGAGATGATAGCGGTTGAACAGTGGATGTTTCTCGACCAGGACGAGATCGAAACCGCCGTGCAAGGACCACCTGATCGTAGGCCGCCCGCACTTCTCGCAGTCGTCCGTCCATGAACTGCCGTCGATCAACCGATACTGCCAGCGCGCCAACTCGCGCACGGCAGCCAGACGCAGCGCATACGTGCCGGGCCTCGTCCCGTCGACGGCCTTGCCCTTCAGGACCATGTCGATGTCAGGGGTCCACGGTTCGGCCGGCAGCTCGCCGCTCGTCAGATGCAGGGCGGTCTCGCCCAACTGCACGTCGAGGTCCATGCGCATCCGGTTAAACAGACCGCTCCGCCTGAAAGTCCCGCTGCCCCTCAGGACGGCCGGGGGTGCCGCGTCCAGGAGGACTTCGAGTCGGAGATCTGAAATCCTGTAGTTCTCCCAGTCCAAGGGCGCAATTTGGGGAGCCATCGAGAAGCTGCCGCGGACGCGGAAAGGCCCTTGAATGCTCGAAGGGGCGTCGGTCGGCTGCACCTCGAACGCGCTCGATCGGACGGCGCGGTAGGCGAGTTGATCGACTTGGGCCAGCGGCTGGAACAACACGGGGCCAAGCCCGAGCAGCAGCGCGCACCATTGCGGAAAGATCGAGGCACGATTCATAGCGTTATCCTCAGGCATCGTTTCTGGCAGTGCCTTTGGCAAGACGCCTGTTACATACCACATCCCTGCCCGCGCCGCCAGCGCGCAAAACAGGAACGGGAGTCCCTGGCCGAGAGAGGAGCGAGCCGTTTAGCGCGCCCGACAATGGGAATGCGTTTTGCCTCGACGCACGGCTTCGGGAACGCGAAGGTGTGCGACGTCAACCCGCCCGATGCAACGCGGAGTTCGATCATCGGCAGGGACAACCAATCCGAACACGCGAAAGAGAGGATGGATGACAGGGCCCCAGTGTCCGATACGGTGACTCGAACGGCGCAAGCGTCCTCGGGGTCGGAGCCGGCGCTCGTCTATCGAGCCCGCAAGGTGACCAAGGTCTATGGCTCGGGTCCCGCCCAGGTGCATGCCCTGGCGGGGGTCGATCTGGACCTGTTCGAAGGTGAGTTGGTGGTGCTGCTTGGGCCGTCAGGCAGCGGGAAGACCACACTGCTCAACAACCTTGGCGGCCTTGATCTGCCCACGGCCGGCACACTCGAGTATCGCGGCGCGGACCTGACGGCGGTGGACGAGTCGCAACTCACGCAGTTCCGCCGCGAATGCGTAGGGTTCATTTTCCAGTTCTACAACTTGATTCCGAGCCTGACGGCACGCGAGAACGTCGCCCTCATCACCGAGATCGCCACCGATCCGATGCCGCCCGAGGCGGCCCTTGAAATGGTCAGCCTCGGGGCGCGTCTGGACCATTTCCCTGCGCAGCTCTCGGGCGGCGAGCAACAGCGTGTGGCGATTGCCCGCGCCATCGCCAAGCGTCCCGCCGTCCTGTTGTGCGACGAGCCGACGGGCGCCCTCGATGTGCGAACCGGCATTGTTGTTCTCGAAGCGATCGCGCGCGTAAACCGCGAACTGGGCACACTCACCGTCATTATCACCCACAATGCCGTCATGGCGGACATGGCGGATCGGGTGATCTTTCTGTCGGACGGACGCGTTCAGCAAATCCGGCGCAACGCCAGGCGCGCCCCGGTGAACAGCCTGAAATGGTGATCGGATGCTGCCCTGTCTTGACCGCAAACTGTTCCGCGATCTGAACCGGCTGTGCGGCCAGGCCATGGCCGTCGCCCTTGTCATGGCCTGCGGGCTGGCGATGATGATCATGGCGCGCAGCCTGATCCGATCGCTCGAAACGGCGCGCGACGACTACTATCAGGACCATCGCTTCGCGCAGGTGTTCGCGCATCTCAAACGGGCCCCGCGTTCCGTCGCCGACCAGGCAGCCAGGATTCCGGGTGTCGCCCGCGCACAGGCGGACATCTCCGTCCAGGTCACCCTTGACATTGCCGGCCTGGATGAACCGGCCAGCGGCACAGTCCGTTCGCTTCCGGCATTCGGCCAGCCTGAGTTGAACCGCCTTTTCCTGCGCGCCGGACGCTGGCTGAGCCCGGGACGCCATGGCGAGGTCCTTGTCGGCGAAGCGTTCGCCGAGGCCAACCGGATTCGTCCGGGCGATTCGATCATTATGGTGCTTCATGGCCGACGCGAGGTCTTGCGCGTCGCCGGCATCGTCCTCTCGCCCGAGTTCATCTTCGAATCCCGTCCTGGCACCCCTCTGCCCGACAGCCGCGCCTACGGCAGCTTCTGGCTCCCGTACGCCGATTTGGCGGCCGCTTTCAGCCTCGATGGCGCCTTCAATTACATGGTCCTCACTCTCGAACCGGGCGCGTCCGAACGCGCTGTCATTGCCGAGTTGGATCGGCTCTTCAAACCTTACGGCGGACGCGGGGCCTTTGGCCGCGCCGAGCATCCGTCGCATATCCGTGTCCTGGACGAAATCCGGGTGCTGGCCACGATGGCGGTCGCCTTTCCGATTGTCTTTCTCGGTGTCGCGGCTTTCATGACCAACGCCATTCTTTCGCGCCTGGTCGATCTCCAGAGAGAGCAGATTGCCATTCTCAAGGCCTTCGGCTTCACCAATCGACAGGTCGCCGCCCACTATTTCAAGTTCGCGCTCGTGATCGTCGCCGGCGGCACGCTGACCGGCGCGATCGGAGGGGCTCTCCTGGGCCAATGGCTGGTGGGACTTTACCACAACTTTTTCCGGTTCCCAGAACTGACGTTCCGTCTGGACCGTCCGGCTCTGCTCGCTGCGTTGATCGTGAGCGCCGCTGCGGCGATGACGGGCGTGTTTGGTGCCGTGCGGCGCGCGGCACGCCTGCCTCCCGCGGAGGCCATGCGTCCCCAACCGCCCGCCTCGTACCGTCCCGCCTGGATCGAGCGCGGCAGAATGGCACGGCATCTCTCCGCGACCTTCCGCATCGCGATGCGCAATATCGAGCGTCGTCTCATGCGGGCGCTGTTCACGTGCGCGGGCCTGTCTTTGGCCACCGGCATACTCATTGTGCCCAATTGTTTTCGAGACGCCGTGGCCGAGGTCCTCGATTACCAATGGCACGTCGTCCAGCGCCAGGACATGAGTGCCGGCCTGATCGAGCCCATCAGCCTTGCCGCCCGGCATCCTCTGCGCCAGTTGCCCGGCGTGATCAGCGTCGAGCCCGTTCGCAGTGTCGCCGTCCGCCTTCGCTTCGGGCACCGGCATCGGCAGTTGATCCTGCGAGGCCTTCCGGCCAAAGGCCTGCACGACCGCATCATCAATCCCGACTACCAGACCATCATCCTGCCGCCACAGGGGCTGGTGCTGTCCGCGAAGCTGGCGCAGATTCTCGGCGCCACGGTGGGCGATCAGATCATCGTCGAAGTGCTCGAGGAACGGCGGCCTGTGCGCTCTGTTCCGCTGGTGCGACTAGCCGAGGACTTCGCGGGCCTGGCCGCCTACATGGAACGTTCGGCCCTCAATCGCATCCTGGGCGAAGGCGACGTGATCAATGGAGCAACCTTCCGCGTCGACCCCGGCCATCGCGCCGCGTTTCTCCACGCGTTGAAAGAGACGCCGCGCGTCAACTGGGTGGCGATCAAGGACTCGATGCGCGCCAACTTCCGGCAAACGACGGCGGCGAGCATCAACACGTTCCAGATGATTTACCTGGTGTTTGCCACGGTGGTGGCCTTCGGCGTGGTCTACAACAACGTCCGAATCTCGCTTGCCGAACGCGCCCGCGAACTGGCCACGCTGCGGGTGATCGGCTTCTCCCGACGCGAAGTGGGCGGAGTTCTGGTGACCGAACTGGTCATGCTCGCCCTGGTTGCCGTGCCGTTCGGACTGCTGCTGGGCTCGGGCTTTGCCGCCGGCATTGTCAGGGCCATCAATACCGAGACCGTCCGTCTGCCCGTGGTGCTGACGATGGGCAATTTCGGGTTCGCCGTGCTCGTGGTTTCGGTCGCTTCGACACTTTCCGCCATCTTTGTTTTGCGTCAGCTCCACCGCCTCGATCTTGTTGGCGCGCTCAAAGCCCCTGAATGACCACCCAATGAAACCACCCACGTCAATCGATTCGCGCCCTGCCCGCGCATCGGCCACCCTGAGCCGTGCCACCCGCGCGAACCGGCGGGCTCGCCAATGGCTGCCCCACCTGGCCGGATTGGTTCTCATCGGGGCCCTGCTCTTCGCCCTTTGGCCCCAGCCAGTCCGCGTCGAGACTGCCCCCGCCGTCTGGGGACCGCTGCGCGTCAGCGTCAACGAAGAGGGCAAGACGCGCATTCGCCATCGCTATGTGGTCTCCGCCCCCGTTGCCGGACACCTGCGGCGCACGGTCCTGAAGGCGGGCGCCCCGGTCGAAGCGGGAGTTACGAAGATCGCGGTCATTGACCCACTTGACGCTGCTCTTTTGGACCCGCGCAGCCGCGCTCTGGCCGCAGCGCGGCGTGACACGGCGGCCGCGAATCTCGAAAAGGCGCGCGAAGCCCATCGCTTTGCCTCGAGCGAATTGCGCCGCTTCGAAACCCTGGCACGCGAACAGGCCGTCTCACCCCAGGAACTCGAATCCGCCCAGTGGCGCCAAGCCTCCGCAAGCCGGGAGGAATCCGCGGCCGAGGGCGCCCTGCGGGTGGCCGAGGCTGAATTGGCGGTCTTTGCCACGCCAGCATCGGAATCCGGTCAGGCGACCCATTCGCCCTTGACCGTTCTGGCGCCGGCCACGGGCCGCGTGCTGCGGGTGTTCGAAGAGAGCAGCCGGCCTGTGTCGACGGGAACACCCATTCTCGAGATTGGGGATCCGAACGATCTCGAGGTGGTAATCGACGTGCTCTCGCGCGACGGGGCGGTGCTCGAGTCGGGCACTCGGATCGAACTCGAACAATGGGGTGGTCCGGAGATTCTCGAAGCGACGCTGCGCCTGGTGGAACCCGCGGCGTTCACGAAGATCTCCGCCCTCGGCGTCGAGGAACAGCGGGTGAATGTGATCGCCGATCTCATCACGCCTCCGGCCCTTCGAAAGCATCTCGGCGACAACTTCCATGCCGAGGCCCGGATCATCGTTTGGGAGACCAATCGCACGCTGAAAATCCCCTCGGGCGCCCTCTTCCGCAAGCAGGAGGAGACGTGGGCTGCATTCGTGATAGTGAACGGGCGGGCTCGGGAGAGGCTGCTCGAAGTGGGTCGGTCGAACGGAATCGAGACTGAGATTCGCGAAGGACTGCAGGAGGGCGATCGAGTGATCGTGTATCCCGGGGATCGGGTTCGAGAAGGTCATCGGATCACCCCGGTGACGTACTGAGGGGTGAGGGGGGGATTTGGCGACAACCTACTCTCGCGCAAGCTATACAAGCACTACCATCGGCAAAGCGGTGTTTGACGGCCGAGTTCGGGATGGGATCGGGTCGGACCACCGTTTTATGGTCACCAAAAAATTGGAAAGATCGCACTCGCCAGCCCACCCAGGGGGCAGGGCCGATCTCTGAAAACCACATACAGGATGCCGAGAGGCAGTTGCCATTCGCGAGCCGGTTAAATCTGCTCAATCCTCGTGGAGGATTAAGCGATCAAGCCTCACGACCGATTAGTATCAGTCCGCTGAACGCGTTGCCGCGCTTACACGCCTGACCTATCAAACCGGTAGTCTACCGGTGGTCTTTAGGGGCAAAACAACCCTTGCGGATTGCCTGCCCGGGGAAACCCTATCTTGGGAAGAGCTTGGCACTTAGATGCTTTCAGCGCTTATCTCGTCCGCACATGGCTACGCAGCGCTGCCCCTGACGGAACAACTGCCACACCAGAAGTGCGTCATTCCCGGTCCTCTCGTACTAGGGAATGAACCCCTCAAGTTTCCTACGCCCACAGTGGATAAGGACCGAACTGTCTCACGACGTTCTGAACCCAGCTCGCGTACCGCTTTAACCGGCGAACAGCCGGACCCTTGGGACCTTCTCCAGCCCCAGGATGCGATGAGCCGACATCGAGGTGCCAAACCGGGTCGTCGATATGAACTCTTGGACCCGATCAGCCTGTTATCCCTAGCGTACCTTTTGTCCGTTGAGCGATGGCAATTCCACATTCAACCATCGGATCATTTGGGCCTGCTTTCGCACCTGCTCGACCTGTAGGTCTCGCAGTCAACCCGGCTTCTAGCCATACCCTCATCACACGGTTGCCAACCGTGCTGAGCCGAGCTTCGCGCTCCTCCGTTACTTTTTGGGAGGAAACCGCCCCAGTCAAACTGACCCGCAGGCACTGTCCTTCGCCTGGATGACAGGCCGAAGTTAGAATCCTAATTATTCAAGAGTGGTGTTTCACATTACGACTCCAGCGCGACCTAAGCCACGCCTTCGAAGTCTCCCACCTACGCTACGCATCAATAACCAGAACACAATACCAGCTTACAGTAAAGGTGCATAGGGTCTTTCCGTCCTACTGCGGGCATGCGGCATCTTCACCGCAATTACAGTTTCGCCGAGATCCTCTCCGAGACAGTCGCTTAGTCGTTACACGATTCGTGCAGGTCGGAACTTACCCGACAAGGAATTTCGCTACCTTAGGACCGTTATAGTTACGGCCGACATTCACGGGGACTTGGACACCGAGCCTCGCCCCGCTCGCGCGGGACTAACAAGATGCCTTAATCTTTCCGCATTGGTCACGTGTCACACCCTATACGTCGTCTTCACGACTTTGCAGAGTGCTGTGTTTTTGTTAAACAGTCGCTAAGCGCAATTTACTGAGACCTGAATTCGCAACATTGCTGCCACGATCCAGGCACCCCTTCTTCCGAAGTTACGGGGCTAATGTGCCGAGTTCCTTAGAGAGGTTTCTCTCGCGCGCCTGAGTGCATTTACACTCACCCACCTGTGTCGGTTTGCGGTACGGGCGGCCCGGGGAACAACCGGAGACTTTTCTCGGCAGATCGTCCCGTGGTGCGCTTCGGCCGAAGCCTAGGCTCCGTCTTTCGATGACATAGCCACGTTTCTCTCTGCGTCCTCTCCGGCCTTAACCCGAGTCGGTGCAGGAATATTAAACTGCTGGGCATCGACTACGCCTTACGGCCTCGTCTTAGCTCCCGACTAACCCTGGGAGGACGAACCTGCCCCAGGAAACCTTGGGTTTACGGCGACCAGAATTCTCATCTGGTTTATCGCTACTCGTGTCTGCATTCTCACTGGCCAGCGCTCCACCGTCCGTTCCCGTCCGGCTTCACAGCGCTGGTCACGCTCTCCTACCACTCCGCCCCGACGCATCGGGACGAAATCCGCAGCTTCGGTATACCGCTTATCGCCAATCATCTTCGGCGCGACATCGCTCGATGAGTCAGCTATTACGCACTGTTTAAATGATGGCTGCCTCTAAGCCAACATCCTCACTGTCTCCGCAACGTCACATCCTTTCCACTGAGCGGTATTTGGGCACCTTAGCTGGCGGTCTGGGCTGTTGCCCTCTCGACGACGGAGCTTAGCCCCCGCCGTCTGAATGCTGGGATAACGGGATCCATGGTATTCGGAGTTTGATTGGTTTTGGTAACCTGGTGGGGTCCCTAAGCCATCCAGTGCTCTACCTCCATGGAGTACTTACCCAACGCTAGCCCTCAAGCTATTTCGGAGAGAACCAGCTATCACGGGGTTTGATTAGTCTTTCGCTCCTACTCTCAAGTCATCTCAGGATTTTTCAACATCCACGAGTTCGGTCCTCCACCTGGTGTTACCCAGGCTTCAACCTGCTCAAAAGTAGATCACCTCCGCTTCGGGTCTATTGCCCGCGACTGGACGCGCGTTTCGCACTCGGTTTCCCTTCGCCTGCGCGGCTCAACCGCTTAGGCTGGCCACGGACAATAACTCGCAGACTCATTATGCAAAAGGCAAGCGGTCATCCCGCAAAAGCGGGACTCCCACACCTTGTAGGCAAATGGTTGCAGGTCCTATTTCACTCCCCTAACAGGGGTTCTTTTCACCTTTCCCTCGCGGTACTAGTTCACTATCGGTCGCCAAGGAGTATTTAGCCTTATCCGGTGGTCCGGACGGATTCGCACAGAGTTTCACGTGCACCGTGCTACTTGGGATCCCTCCCGAGGGCGTCGGACTTCGCTCACCCGGCTGTCACGGTCTATGGCCCCTCTTTCCAAAGGGTTAAGCTCGCCTCCCGCCTCCCTTGCGGAGGTCCCACAACCCCGGGAAGACAAGTCTTCCCGGTTTAGGCTGTTCCGCTTTCGCTCGCCACTACTTACGGAATCGCTTCGCTTTCTTTTCCTGGGGTTACTGAGATGTTTCACTTCACCCCGTGTCGCCTCGCCGGACTATGAATTCATCCGGCGATAGCCGCCGATTAAGACGGCTGGGTTGTCCCATTCGGAGATCCGCGGATTAGAGCCTGCTTGCGGCTACCCGCGGCTTATCGCAGCTTGCTACGTCCTTCCTCGCCTCTTGGCACCAAGGCATTCACCATCTGCCCTTAGTAGCTTGATCGCAAAAGTACAGTTCCGGCGGCTTGCGCCGCCGAAGCCCAACTCAGCGAACTACAATTGCCTCAATTACAGCATGCCTATATGTGGTTTTCAAAGATCAACACCCGCTCCGTAGCAGGCGAAAAACATTTTGGTGGGCGTGACTGGACTCGAACCAGTGACCCTGCGCTTATCAAGCGCATGCTCTAACCAACTGAGCTACACGCCCAAGCCCCAGTTCCTATGCGTCCGTCCCGCCCGCGCCCGCAGGCGCTGGTGGAGCTGAGGAGACTCGAACTCCCGACCTATAGCTTGCAAAGCTACCGCTCTACCAACTGAGCTACAGCCCCGGCGCTGAGGGGAGTCCATCCCGGCGGCTCCAATAATCAAAGAGCGATCAAAGTGCGCTCGATGACAATTGAATTGTGCGATGAGATCAGCCGGTCGGCCGCTTGCGCGACCGTTCGACCTTGAGCGCCGGTTGACCCGGCACCCCATGTTCTCCTTAGAAAGGAGGTGATCCAGCCGCAGGTTCCCCTACGGCTACCTTGTTACGACTTCATCCCAATCACCGTTCACACCTTCGGCACCGGCCTCCTTGCGGTTAGCATAGTGACTTCGGGTACAAACGGCTTTCATGATGTGACGGGCGGTGTGTACAAGGCCTGGGAACGTATTCACGGCGCCGTAGCTGATGCGCCATTACTAGCGATTCCAGCTTCATGCCGTCGAGTTGCAGACGACAATCTGAACTGAGCCCGGTTTTAGGGATTAGCTCCATCTTACGATCTTGCGTCCCTCTGTGCCGGGCATTGTAGTACGTGTGCAGCCCTGGCCGTAAGGGCCATACTGACTTGACGTCATCCCCACCTTCCTCCCCGTTTAAGCGAGGCAGTCTGTCCGGAGTGCTTCCCGCTTTCGCAGGAGTGGCAACAGGACACAGGGGTTGCGCTCGTTGCGGGACTTAACCCAACATCTCACGACACGAGCTGACGACAGCCATGCAGCACCTGTGTACGCTGATATTGCTATCTCGTCAGGCTTTCACCCTTCTACTACGTACATGTCAAGGCCAGGTAAGGTTCTTCGCGTTGCATCGAATTGAGCCACATACTCCACCGCTTGTGCAGGCCCCCG
>MWFF01000132.1 GCA_002071485.1 Verrucomicrobia bacterium ADurb.Bin006
GTGGGCGGCCACCCAACGTTCCAGTTCTCGACGATCCATTTCGCTCAGATTCACGGGCGGTGCGTGTCGCGGCATGGGCGCAAAATACCACACCCGCGATATAACTCCAGTTATTTATGAGACACTACACTAAAAGCAAAACCGCGCCGGGTCCGAGAGTCAGAGAGATGCAACACACTGTTCCCAGGGCAGAACGCCCTCAGGCCCCACAGAATGCTCCCGGTTCCCTTTCTGGGCGCGGTTTTGCCAGAGCCCGGATGTCAGACTCCGCGGAGCTTTGGTGAAACATCCGGGCTAAGGCGGCGTGATGAACACCGGAATGCTGGTCTGACCTTCCGGATCTTTGACGTAGACTTTGGCGTCGCCCTTGACCCAAACAGCGTACCTGAATCCGTAGGCCGACGGGTACTCGCGGCTGAAGGCCGGCACCTTGCCCGCGGCACGAGCGATCCGAACCACCGGGTCGGTGCCCGGCGGGTCGTACTGCAGTGGACCGATCTTCAGGGTGCTGCCGGTGTCCTCCAGATAGATTTGCCGCTGTGAACGCCCGTAGCATTGGCTGAGCGGCGTGAGCCGCCAGTAGATGAGAGACGGCCCGCCCACTCCGGCCACCTGAGCCGCGATGATCTGGGGAGGCGAGCATCGAGGGGTGGCCTCGATTTCGTTCGATTGGCAGTACTCATCCCCGTTGAGCGCAGCGGGCCGGATCACGTAGTAGTACGTCGTGCCGGAAAGCCCGTCATCCTCCGAGTAGGTTAGACCGGTTGTCGCGTCCAGCCACAGGTAAGGGCCGCCGGGCGTGGTGCCGCGATAGATGTTGTAAGAGACCGCCATCGAGTAGGCCGTCCACGAAAGAGAGACCGTCTTCTCGACCACGGAATCGAGTGTCAGCATGACACAATCACACTGGGGATCGCTGGTTGCTTTGACGAAGACGTGGGCCGGCGCGGTGCTGCTCAGGTCGCCCATGCCGCTGCTCGGGAACGACTGCGAGGTGGTGTCGGTAACCCGCAACTGGACCAGGTACTCACCCGGGCCCAACGCCTCGAAGTAAGCCGTCACGTCCAGTGTGGCCCCATACACGTCGTTGAAGTCGTTGTCGCCATCCAAATCCCAGGCGTATTCCTGAATCGTGTCGCCCGGGTAGGGACCCGACTGATGCTCGCCCTCGTCCGGATTCACCGACCGGCGTCCGTCCAGGAACCACGGCTTGGCTGCCGGGCAGAAGACATAGGGACCGTCCGGGTCGGCGGTCGGCTCGATCGGCGGCGATGTGATCCGCACGTTGACGATGTCGATGTCCTGCTTGGCTGGAGAGCCGTCGTCGGTGACGCGCAGGGCAATGGGATAGACGCCGACAGCGGAGAACGTCAGAGCAACCACCGGGCCCTCGACATCATAGGCACCGTCGCCATCGAGATCCCATTCCCAACGGACGATGCTCCTTCCGGTGGTCTGATGGAAGGAATCGGCGCCATCCACGAAGATCGTCTGCCCGACGACGCCAGGATTCGGGATTGCCTTGGCCACCGCCACGGGAGTGCCCGGATCGAACAGCGTCGCCTTGAGCATCTGGATCGCCCAGGCGGTTTCAAAGCACCGCTGCCGGCCGTCGGCTTGATGCCCCCACCAATAGCCACCCGCGTTCTGGTCCCGAACCAGGGTGCGCGCGACGCCGTCGGTGGGATCGCCGTAGCTTGCCTCCGCCGCGTACCAATTGATGTCGGGCTTGCCGGGCGTGTTCGAGTGAAGCCACTCGATGGGATTCTCGACCCCGTCCTCATCCGGATCATGCAGGAGCATCGCCTTCACGAACGAATAGAGTCCGTAGTAGTAGGCTTTGATGTTGTTGCCGTAGTTGCCGGTGTTCGTAAAACGGTCGCGAATCCAGGTCTCGGCCAGATCCCAACTCGGTTTGCCCGTCGGACCGGTCTCGCCCCGCCCGATGCCGTCCATGACCATCTGGACCATGCCTGAGGGCGTGGTGGCGTACCAACCCCAGGGTGCGTCGCCGCTGTACGTGTATCCGAAACTGCCATTTGCACCCTGACTATACGCCAGCCAGACCACGTTCCAGGTCTTGACGCAAGGATGCACGTCGATGCCCCACCGCCGCTCGGCCGCGATCATTCCGATGGCGGCCCACTGGCAGGCAGAGTTGTCTGGCGCTTGGTTTGCGCTGTAGCGCCACCCCCCGCCGGGCGTCCCGTCATACTGCGCCCACATGTAACCGTCGGTCATGTCCTGAACGATTTCGCGATACTCCCGCCCCAGGACGCCGGGATCGCTTCCGCCCGGCACTTCGCCGGTGACGGCCTTGGCGGCGGGCGTGCCGCTGGCGACGATGGCATCCATCAGCATGCCCATCTGATACCAGTCCTGGTCCTGGGAAAGTTCGATCTTGTAGCCGTTGGCATTGCCGTCGGGCATGAACGTGCAGTGCGGATTGGTTTGTTGTGGCACCGTCGAAGTGTCGAGGTATTGGAAGAGGCGACGCAAGCCGCGCCGGACGGTCTCGGTGTACGGGTTGTCGCTGCTGCCAATCTCGAGGTGACCATTGACCTCGAAGGCATTCACATTGGCGGCAGAACAACTGATGTAACCGTCATAGGCATAGCCGCCGTACCGGCTTGCCCGCCAGTCGCCCACGGGCATCCCGCCCGAATCAAACCGATTCATGCTCTTGTGCAAATACCACAAGCCTTCGTCGATCGCGATGTTGACATCGGTCTTGAGCATGTTTTCCCGTGTGCTGACGTCCTGCAGAACAACGAAATAAGCCTTGCTGCCGGTCTTGCCCGTATTCTGATCCTCGACGGTCAAGCGCGCTGTATAGATCGTCCCAACGCTCCCGGTGTACACGTGCTTGGCTTCGATCGCGTACGGGTCGGTGACTTGACCCGAGACCGGCGCGCTGCCGTCGCCGAAGTCCCACGTGTAGATGATCTTCGTCCCGCTTCGATCGCAAGTGCCCTTGAGTGTGATTTGCCGGCCACTGATTGAATCGTGCGGAATCAGCGGGTTTGTCGGCGACCAGGGCACGGTCTTCACCAACGGCGTCGGAGAAATCGCCAGTGCGGACACGGCACAGACACAAAAGGCGCCAATCAGTTTTGCCTCGAGGGTTCTCATCGGATCCATCCTTTCTGACTTTGAGATTCTCTTCGCTTTTCGTTTCGGCCGGAGACAGGGGCTATCGGAAAGCCGCCCGTTCCAGCCTCTTTTCAATCCGCGCAATGCGGGACCCTCCGTGCACGCCGGAGAAGCGCCGCACCCAGAAGCCCGAGCCCAGTCAGCAGTCCGCCGGCGCCGGGCTCAGGAATGACATAGCCATGGATGCCGAATTCACCGATCCCAAAGCCCAGGTACTCCTCGCTATTCTGCCGAACGGAAACGGAGTAAAGCGGGTCGCTCGCAAGGGTGCTGTAGAACCCCACGAAACTCGCCCCGCCGCCTCCGGAGATTGATAGCAAGGTCGCGATCGCTTCCCCGCCAACGGTCAATCCTCTCACATCGAAGTCCCAAGTGGCGGCGGCCACTTCCGGTTCGAGGTAGAGATAGAAAGCCATTGTCCCCGCGGGCAGGGTCAGGTCCAATTGCGCGTAACTGCTGCCGCCCGCCCCTGTCCATGGGCTCCAGTACACCTGACCGCCATATCCATGACTCCAGCCGTTCCATTGTCCGACTGCAGGTCCCACGTCGTAGAGTTGGACCGGATCGGAGAAGACCAAACTGCCCGACACCGGCACCGATGCCGGCGGGGACGCGTCCATGACCCACGAACCGAGCGGCCGCGGGTCGGACGGGAATCCCGTCATGGCGTATCCTCCGAAAGAGGATGGCGGAGGGCCGTTTCCAATGCTGGTGTCGATGACCACGGCGGCCCGCCCCAGGACCAGCGCAGACAACAACGCGACCACGGTGCATATCATTGTTCGACGAATCATGGATGCTCCTTTCTTGTTTTGACGCAGGTTAAGTACCGTCATGAAGAAACGGAATGAGCCACGGGGCACGCGGCCATCCCTCATTTATGGAATGATCGCCACCTAACACACCCAGGCACGATTGTCAACACCCAATCAGGTGTTCTGCCCATGACGAACTGTCGGAGGGTCGAGTTAAACGAGGCCCTGTTCGGTGAGGATGATTGTCTCGAGTCAGGGACTCTCCCGCGGCTGCGGGATCGTCCCTCCGAGCCGGTTCATGGTCCCTGTACGCACTAAACTGTTGAAAGTCAACGCTGCCCAGGAACCTCGCAACGGCTCGTGCGAGGGGCTCAGCGCCCGGGACCCCGCATCAGGATTTCCCCCTGCGTTTTGCCCTCCAACTGGTCGCGGATCGATTGCGCGCGACCGGCGATGAAACGCTTGATCTGGTGGACCGGTGCGCGCGGACCTTCCGGTGCCCCGTCGCGCGGACCTTCGAGCCAGTTGGTGCTGATAGCGAGATCAAAGCGCTTGAGTCGAAAGTCGGACTCCGCCGCCACGGCGGGCCGGATGATGGCGCCGATCCGATCGATCCGGGAGTAGAGGCGGTCGACTGTGAACGGTCCTTCGAGCGCGCGTTCGAGGTGGCGCCGATAGAGGTGGCGGAAGGCCTCGACCTTCAGCATGCGGTCGAGAAAACGGTTTTCGTAGGTGCTTGGCCGCCAGATGCACGCCCGCTCCCGGCGCTCGTTCGTTCCCACGTAGCCGAATTCGCCCCACCCATGATCGTGGTCCCAGGGAATGAACACAAGCCGGCCCGTCCGGGGGTCCATGCACATGTAGAAATTCTGGCCGTTGCTCAGAAATCCGTCGTAGCTCGAAATCAGGACGTTCCCCGCCAGGAACCCGGCGAATTCATCGAGATCGATATAGTCCGGCACGCGCCGCGCGAATTCGGGATCGTCCGCTTGGGCCAGGAGTCGGGCGAAATCGACCAGCCGGTCCAACTGCCGCGGTGTGGCCCTGGTCTTGAGGTCGTAGATGTCTGCGTATGCGCTCCAGTCCTCGCCCAGGTACTCGAAGAGTTGGGTGGTCACGGGCTTGAAGATTGGGACGTCCGGAGAGCCGAAGCGGTCCGCGGCGAAATCGGCATCGACGTTCTCGACCAGCACGTACAATCCGAGCGGCTGGCGCTCGAAAAGGCCGGGGACATCGAGCGTCAGGTAAGCGTACGCGGTGCGGGGACCGGGGACGCCCAGCTCGCGAAACAGGTGCTGGGCAAGGACGTCGTGCAGGTAGCTGTTGTCCGGAATTGCGTTGACGAAATTCAGGGTGTGGATTCCGGCCATATCCTGGCCTCTGACGAACTTGTCCAGGTCCACCTTGAACGGCTGTTTGGGGCCGAAGAGCGAGTTGACGTAGGTGCCGTTGCCTCGATATCGAACGCCCACCGAAGAAAACTGTACTCCGGCGAATTCGAGATGGGCCCGCGCCCAGTTGAAATCGAGGCCCAGGACGCCGGCCAGGCCGCTTCGCCGCGCCTTTGGATTTCGCAATTGCATCATGCCGTCCGGGCGCATCAGGTTCGGGATGGGCGGGACGCGCGACGGCCCGAGCGCCTTCCACTGTCCGGGCGTGAAACTGAACTGAGCCGTCCAGACATTGGTGAGTCCGTAGAGTTCGGCAGCACTTCGCGGAGGAGGCGGCGACTCGCGGGAGGCGTCTGGCGATCGGGGCGGCCAGGGGCGGGCGGGCTCGGCAACCTCGGGCATCTCCTTGGCCAGGCGCCGGCTCGATTGCTCGACGAACCATCGTGTCAGATGCCCCTGCCGGAGCGACCAGACAAATGCAACGACGAGCAGGATGAGCAGGCATACGCCCGATGCCGCGACGGTAACAACGCGTCGCAAGGCCCGTTCGAGAGCAACCCACCGCCAGGCCCGTCGAATCCCGCGCACCAACCCGCTCTTGCGCGTCCGCGGCGACCACGCCTCGACCTGGGTCAGTGCGCTGCATTCGAACTCGGTCGACATCGCGCGGGGGACCTCGGCCAGGAACTTGGGCAGATCGATGCCGGGCGCCCGGGTTTGAAGCGCCTTTCGCAGTCTGTCCAGGCCGCGGTCCCTGAGCGCGACCGCGCGGGCCTCTTGACGCCGCAATGCCCTCGCCGTTTCCGGGATATGCGCCTGCACGACACAGCCCAGGACAACGGCATCCTGAAGGCCTCGGCGCATCCGAACCAACGCGCCGAGGACGGCGGCGCTCACGCCGGCTGCAGAGGCCCTCGATGGCATCGGAAGCTTCAGGCGTCTGCGTTCCCATCGGACCGCGAGCCAGGTCGACCGGAGCAACCACGAGGCAATGACGGTGTTCCGGGGCAGCCGGCGCCACTGAAAGGCGAACGCGTGAAACACCCCAACGAAGACCCGCTCGACGACCTCGCTCTTGTACGGGGCCAGCAGCGATGCGCTGCCGAAGACCAGCGGCGCAAAGGCCCGGACGAGACTCGGGAACTCAGGTCCGCCGGGCGCCATGGACCGGGCACGGCGCAGGTCGCGAATGGTCATTGCGACGTGAATGCGGCAGGTCCCGCCGTGCGCGGGCGCGCGGCCCGAAGATTCCCG
The DNA here is from genome assembly GCA_002071485.1 of Verrucomicrobia bacterium ADurb.Bin006. Taxonomy (GTDB): domain Bacteria; phylum Verrucomicrobiota; class Verrucomicrobiia; order Limisphaerales; family J093; genus MWFF01. The sequence continues at coordinate 6,554 of MWFF01000132.1, forward strand.
TGGACCTAATGTCTCAGACGCGTCGCGGACGGCGGCTATTGTATCGGTCTCATTTCTCAACGGTTCCCCCGCTGGATCGCGCGGCGTTTATTCGGGCTTCGTTGCCCTTCTTCCATTCCTCGCCCAGCGCTTCGAGCGTCTTGCCAGTCCAATCCTCCCAGAGCGCCCGGGCATACCTTCCCTCGCGCGCGGCGGCGTTGAGCTTGGGCACGATATCCCGATCGTGCGTCTGGGTCACCCAATTGAGGAAGTTGCCCGTGATGCGGTAGCTGGCATCGTAGGCGGCGCGATCTAGATTGCGCTCGGTGATCTCGGCGCCCTTCGTCTCCGGCTCGTAAAGGAACCAGCGGATGTAGTCGGCGATGCCTTCGACCAGCCAGCCGGGGGTGCGTGTGGCGCCCGCGTTGAGGCGTCGTGCGCGACCGTAGTCCTGGACGACATGGACCAGTTCATGCACCACAGAGCCGAGCGCCTCCCGGCGCAGCTCGCGCCGGAACCATCCGCTGTTCAGGTTGACGCGGTTTCCGCCCGCCGACGCCGGTGTGCCGCCCATATCCGTTCGAAACCGCAGGGTGATGTTCGTTGCAGGCTCGAAGCCTTCGCTGGGCAGCATCGCGACCAGCTTCGGATACCATTCCTGGACGACCGGCCGCAGTTTGGCATCCGCCCACTCCGCCAGGTCCGGCGCGGCCGTCGCATCGATGGTGAACCTGTATTTGCCCTCGGACGCCCCGAACACAATGAGAATGGACTCGCCCGTTTGACCCGTTGCGGGCTCGAGAGGCGGCCCCTGGGCGTTGACGACGTCGATCTCGCCATAGAAGGTGTTGCCGAACGCGTCCTGGTCCTCGGTGCGGACGACGTCCAGCAACAGATACCGGTAGTCGCCCAGCTTGCCCGAGGCGGGGTCCGACACCGCCACCCCATACTGGCCGCCTGCGGCCCCATGCCTGACGCGGGTGTCCACCGCCGCAACATGTGTCCACCCGCACGATTCGGGATCGGTTCCCCGACGCGGGCTTGGGACGAATCCGGAGGCCGCGCCGTCCGCCGCGTAGAGCCGGTAGACCTGCGGAGCGCGCGATCCCGTGTGCCACGAGTACGTGTTGATCTGCCTCACCGGAATGACGCTCTTGAGATCAATCCGGATGCGGCCGCCGTCCGTCCCGGCGCGGAAGAAGAAGTTCGCCGCAGGTTCGTCTTCCTCGACGGGAAGCCGTCCGTCGTGCAGGACGGCGAGCAGGCCGCCGTTCGAGTCGCGTTCGCCATCCACCAGGGTGAACTCCGCCGCGGACGCCGCATCGTTCCTGGCGGGGATCGGCACAGAGTCGAAAACGAAGGCGGACCCGGCGGGGCTGTGCCCGATCGAGACGACGGCCGCGGCTCGGGAGACCGGTGCGGCGGCCAGAATGAGAGCGGTAGGAAGGAGCAGGAATCGGGTCTTCATGTCGAATGCGTGATATTGGACCAAGCCAACGCGCGCCGTCCAGTGAATGCGGTTGGACGGGCCGGACCGCGGTGCATCTGGTTGTTGTCGGTGTTCTGTCGCCCGGTGAGGGCGTCGGGCCTACAACGGATGGAGATTGCCGGAGAGGCGACGCCTGCCTGTCGCCTGCCTGCCGACTGCCTGCCGCCAGGCAGGGCTGGCAGGGCTGGCAGGGCTGGCAAGTCCTCGTCGCCCGCCAAACAGGATCTGCAACTTTCATCGCCGGGGACGAGACGTTCCCCCGCCGCCCTTTTCGTCATCATGAATTGTTCCGGCGCTGAGCGCACTCCGCGCACTCTACGCTCGCCAAGAGAATGATCTGGGCCAAGAGTGGCTTCGAGTCTTTGTGACGCGCCACGCGCCAGCTATTCCGTTCATCCTGGTGACCCTGTTCCTGGATGTGCTGGGCATTGGGCTCGTCGTCCCAATCCTGCCGCGCTTGATCGAGGGTCTGTCGGGAGGGAACGTGTCGTCCGCCTCGACCACATTCGGCCTGTTGGCGTCGCTCTATGCGCTGATGCAGTTCATCTTCGCACCGGTGCTGGGAAGCCTCTCCGACCGCTACGGGCGGCGTCCTGTCATTCTGTTTTCGCTGTTGGGGTCGGGACTGGACTATCTCGTGTTGGCGGTGGCGCCGACGCTGGGATGGTTTTTTGTGGGGCGCATCATTGCGGGCGTGACAGGGGCGAACATTGCAGCGGCCAGCGCGTATATTGCAGATGTGAGCCCGCCCGAGAAGCGGGCGCAGAATTTCGGTCTGATCGGTGTGGCGTTCGGACTCGGATTCATTGTGGGGCCGGCGCTTGGCGGCCTGCTGGGTCAGGCCGGGCTGCGGCTGCCGTTTTATGCGGCGGCGGCGCTGACGCTGTTGAACTGGTGTTACGGGCTGATGGTGTTGCCCGAGTCGCTCGACGCGCGGCATCGGCGGGCATTCGACTGGGGGCGGGCCAATCCGATCGGGTCGCTAGCGGCCTTGCGGCGGCATCCGGTGGTATCCGGGTTGGCGGGGACCTTCTTTTTGCTGCACGTGGCGCATGCGGCCGTGCACAGCACCTGGGTGCTGTACACCGCCTATCGGTATCAGTGGACGGTGGCGCAAACAGGGGTGTCGCTGGCCATCGTGGGAGCGATGGCCGCGATTGTCCAGGGCGGTCTGGTGCGCGTGGTGGTTCCGAGGCTCGGTGAGCGCCGTGCCATTGTGACGGGTTTGTGCATCGGGGCGCTCACGATGACCGGTTACGCGGTGGCAACCGAGGGTTGGATGATCTATCCCATCCTGGTTTTCGGATCGTTGGGCGGCATCACCGGCCCGGCGGCCCAAGCCCTCATCTCGAAAACCGTCGCCCCGAACGAACAAGGGGCTGTTCAGGGGGCATTGTCGAGTCTGGGAAGCGTGGCCGGGTTCATCGGACCGCTGTCGGCCACAACGCTTTTCGGCTACTTCATCGGCGCGCGCGCGCCTGTGATGCTACCCGGGGCCCCGTTTTATGCGGGCGCACTGGTTCTGCTTGGAGCGCTGGCCCTGGTGTCGCGCGCGTTCTGCAGGTCAACGTTTCACAGCGCCACCCCGGGCGTAGGCCATGTAGTAGAGCACGGGCACGGCCATGCGGCTGATCAGGAGGGAAGCGATCTCCCCCGCCATGAGCGAGATCGCTAAACCCTGGAAGATCGGATCGAACAGAATCACCGCCGCGCCCACCACCACAGCCATGGCCGTCAGCAACATCGGACGGAAGCGGACGGCCCCCGCATCGACCACGGCTTCGGCGAGAGGCATGCCCTCGGCAAGACGCAGCTCGATGAAATCGACGAGAATGATCGAGTTGCGGACGACGATGCCGGCGCCCGCCATGAAACCGATCATCGAGGTGGCGGTGAAGAAGGCGTTGAGAGCGCCGTGCGCCGGGAGAATCCCCACCAGCGAGAACGGGATGGCCACCATCACGATGAACGGCGTCAGAAACGATCGGAACCACCCGACCATAAGCACGTAGATGAGGATGCACACGGCGGCAAAGGCAAGGCCCAGGTCGCGGAACACCTCGATTGTGATGTGCCATTCCCCGTCCCATTTCATGGCCGGTTGGTGATCGGTGAAGGGCATTGCCGCATTGAGTATCTCGAGCCGGGCCTGGTGCCCGCTGAATTGCCGGGCATCGATCTGCGCGAGGGCACGGTTCATCTCGAGAATCGCATAGACGGGGCTTTCAACCTCTCCCGCCACATCCCCGATCACGTAGGTCACCGGCATCAGGTTCTTATGATAAATGCTCTTGTCGGCAGTGGTCTGCTCGATCCGCACCAGCTCGCGCAATGGCACCAGCGGCGGCACGGGACCGGCGTGGCCCGGCTCGGGCAGGGCGTTCGCATCCCCGCTGCGCACCCGCAACGCGAGCAACTCCTCCGGCGTGGTGCGGGCCTGACGAGGCAGCTCGAGGACCAGATTGACATCCTCCTTCTCGCGCGGTTGATGGACGAGGTCGACGGAGAGTCCATCGACGGCGATGCGCAGGGTTTGCGAGATGGTCTCGGCGCTGATGCCGTGCAGGGCGGCCTTCTCCTTGTCGATGACGAATCGCGCCTTGGGCTGGTCCTCCTCGACATACCAGTCGACATCGACGACGCCCGGCGTCTGGCTGAAGATGTCGCGCACCTTGCCCGCCAGAGCCAGACGTCCCTCCGCCGTTGGCCCGTAGATCTCCGCGACGAGCGTCTGCAATACGGGCGGCCCCGGGGGGACCTCGGCCACCGCTACCCGGGCGTTGTGCTTGGCGGCGATCGCAGCCACGCGGGGCCGGACGCGCTTGGCGATGTCGTGGCTCTGGGCCTTGCGCTCGTGCTTGTTGACCAGGTTGATCTGGAGATCGGCGACATGGGCGCCGCGGCGCATGAAGTAGTGCCGGACGAGGCCGTTGAAGTTGAACGGGGCGGCGGTGCCGACGTAGACTTGGTAATCGGTCACCTCGGGTTCGGTGCGAATGGCGGCGGCGATCTCGCGGGCGGCCTGGGCCGTCCGTTCGAGCGCGCTGCCTTCAGGCATGTTCAGAATCACCTGGAATTCGCTCTTGTTGTCGAACGGGAGCATCTTCACCTTGACCCAGCCAATGCGCACGGTGGCCATCGCGGCCAGCAGCAAAAGGGTAATGGATGCCAGAAACACGAACCGCGCTCCGGAGCCTGCGATCAACGGGCCCATCAGTCGCCGATAGAGCCGCGTGAAGAAATCCTCCTCGTGCTCGAAATGCGAGTGGTGCGCGGCCCCGGCGGGCGGGGCGCCCTCCGTGAGCGAGGCATACTTCCGGCCCCATCGCAAGATGCGGATCGACGCCCACGGCGTGACGATGAACGCAATCGCCAGCGACCAGAACATCGCGGCGCTCGAGCCGATGGGGATGGGCCGCATGTAGGGCCCCATGAGCCCGCCGACAAAGGCCATGGGCAATACGGCGGCGATCACCGCAAACGTCGCCAGAATCGTGGGGTTGCCAACCTCGTTCACCGCCTCGACGGCGATGGTTGACCAGGAGCGCCCCTTGTTGTGGGGCAAGTGAAAGTGCCGGACGATATTCTCGACCACCACGATTGCATCATCGACAAGGATGCCGATGCTGAAGATGAGCGCGAAGAGCGTGATCCGATTCAGAGTGAACCCGTAAAGGTAAAAGACCAAGAGCGTCAGGGCGAGCGTCGCCGGGATGGCCACCCCCACGATGCCCGACTCGCGCCAGCCCAGCGTCAGCCAGATCAGGATGGCCACGCCCACAACCGCAATGCCCATGTGCAAGAGCAGTTCGTTCGATTTCTCGGCGGCCGTCTCGCCATAATGCCGCGTGATGGTGACGGCGACGTCGGCGGGCAGAATGCGGGACCGGAGCGCCTCGACCTTCTCGATCACCGCGCGCGCAACCGAGATGGCGTTCGCCCCGGGCCGTTTGGCCACCGTGAGTGTCACGGCCGGCTCCTCCGCGAAAGGCGGACCCGACAACGACGCGCTTGCCTGTCCCTGGCCGAAGAAGACGTACTGACTTGGCTCCTCCGCGCCATCCACAATGTCCGCCACGTCGCGCAGGTAAACCGGCCGGCCTCCGAAAACCCCGATCACGACATTGCCAACCTCGCGCGCGCTGGTGAGAAACGCGCCGGTCTCGATGGCGATTTCCCGGTTGTCGCTTGTGAGGCCGCCGGCGGCGGACTGGCGGTTGGCCTGCTGGAGCATCGGGACCACTCCAGCCAGGCTCAGATTGCGCGACGCCAGGCGGGCGGGATCGAACAGGACCCGGACCTGGCGGCGCGCCCCGCCGATGAGCGTGGTTTCGGCAACGAGCGGGACTTGCTTCACCGCGTCGTCCACTTGCGCCGCCAACCGCCGCAGAGTCAGGTGATCCTGCCGCGGGCTGTGAAAGGTCAGGGCGAGAATGGGGACGTCGTCGATCGACCTCGGTTTGATCAAGGGCGTGCTCACGCCGTGCGGGATTCGATCGAAATTCGACTGCAGCTTCTGGTTCAACTTGACCAGGCTGCGCTCGATTTCCTCGCCCACCTTGAACCGGACAATCGCCAGGCTCTCGCCTTCGCGGGACGTCGAATAGAGGTACTCGACGCCGGGAATCTCCCAAAGGAGCTTCTCCATGGGCCGAGTGACGCGCTCCTCGATCTCCTTGGCATTCGAGCCGGGCATCGCGACCAGCACGTCGATCATCGGCACCTTGATCTGCGGTTCCTCCTCCCGCGGGAGAAGGATGATGGCGCCCAGGCCCAGCAGAATGGACGTGACGACCAGGAGCGGGGTCAGTTTCGAATCGATGAACGCCCGGGCCACCCGACCGGCCAGACCCAGCGAGGGCGGATGCGATGCTTCGTTCAAAGCGCTCATGGCTTCACCTCGACGGGTTGGCCGTCCACTAAGGCGACGCCACCCTCGACGACGACTGCCTCGCCCACCTCCAATCCGGACACGATCTCGATCTCGTCGCCAATCTGCTTGCCCGTCTTGACGAGCCGCAACCGGGCATGCTGGTCAACGACCACGAACACCATCTCCATTTGGCCCCGCACCACGAGGGCGGAGGACGGAATCCGAGTCGACGTGATCTCGTTCACCGGCACGGCCACCCGACCGAACTGGCCCAGACGAAGCCCGCTTTCAGGCGGCAAATCGAGTTTCACGCGGAATGTGCGTGTGTTCGGGTCCGCCATGGGAGCCAGCTCGCTGACAACGCCTTCGAGGGCATTGGTCCGCGCCCCGACACGAATAGGAAGTGTGATCCCCAACTGCACCCGGTCGATCAGGGCCTCCGGAACATCCGCTTCGAGCCGCAGCGACCCCGGGTCCTCCAACTCGAGCAACGGACGCCCGGGGGACGCCAGGTCGCCCACCTCGGCCAACCGGCGGCTGATGACGCCATCGAACGGAGCGGTGATCCGGGCATAGCCAAGCATCGTTTCGGCCTCGGCTAGGGAAGCGGCGGCGACCTCGGCGCGCGCCTGGACGGCGTCGTACTCGGCCTGAGTCACGGCCTTTTGAGCAAGAAGAGTCTCGAATCGCTTGCGATCCTGGGCAGCCTGCTGCTCGACCGCCCTGGCCTGATCCAACCGAGCCTGGACTTCACTGACTTCGAGTTGAATGAGCAGATCGCCTTTCTTGACGTTCTGGCCCGCGACCGCAGGCAATTGACCGATCCGCCCGCTGATCTTGGCTTCGAGCGTGGCGCGGACCCGGGCGCGGATGGTGCCGACGACCTCCTCGGTCGCCAGCCACCGCTTGGCTTCCACCGGTCGGGCCCGCACCGAGACGGAAGGCAAATTCACCTCGGAAGATGCGTCCTGCTTCCGGCCGCAGCCGGGAGTCAGGGATAGGATCAGAATGGCTAGGGCGCAGGTGGTTGTTAGCGGAAACGCGAGTTTGGTCATATCATTTAGATGCGGAGTCAGTCTGAAGCTGCGGGAGGCCCAGCGCCTTCCGCAGAGCGGCGATGGCAATCCGACGATCGGCCTCGGCTTCGGCCCGCCGCACGCGCGTGCCTGTCAGGGCGGTCTCGGCGTCCAAAAGCTGACTGGCCAGGCACAGCCCTTGCTCGAAGCGAGCGCGTGTGAGTTCGACGCTTTCTGCCGCCTTGGCGACGGCTTTCTCGGTGACTTGCAGACGTTCGGTGGACTCGTTCAAACCGATGCGCGCCTGCTCGATTTCCAGGTCGATCGCGAGCCTCACTTTGCGCTCCTGCTCGTTGGCGGATTCCTGGGAAGCACGCGCCTCAGCCACTTTTGCACGCGTCAATTGACCATCCCAGAGGTTCCATTGCAGCAGAGCGCCCGCAGTCCAGCTCTCCCCCTCGCCTTCGAGCCGCCAGCCCCGGTCGTAATCGAGACTGCCAAAGGCGCTGAGCGTCGGGTAATACCCCCCTCGAGCCGCTCGGACGCTCGCTTCGGCGGCGTTCTCACGGGACCGGGCGGCCGCCAGTTCGGGACGCGTGCCCACTTCGCCCGCATCCGGAGGCGCGACAGACGGCACATCGAGCGACACGGCGAATTCCGTTTCTTCGAGTCCGATGAGGTTCCGCAAGGCGCGCTCGGAGAGGGCCAACGCGTTGCGGGACCGCACCAGGTCTTCGCGCGCCTGGGCCAAACGCACCTCGACATCGAGCACGTCGGCGTGCAGCAGTGTGCCCGCTTCGAATCGGCGCTGGGCGATTGCCAGATTGCTCTCGTAGGCCCGGACGGCGGCCTCCGTGGCCTCGATGAAGGCGCGGGCCTTGTGAATGGTGTGAAAAGCCCGCGCCACTTCAAACGCCAGCGCGTTGCGAACCGCCTCCGCCTCGAATTCGGTCGCCTGCGAGTTTGCCCTGGCTGCCTTGCGCCTGGATGCCATTTGCCCCCCGGTGTAGAGTGGCGCCGTCACCAGTCCCTTCACATTCAGATTGTCGACGTCCGGTACTCGGTTGAAATCGAGCGACGGGCTGAATGCCTCCTGGTTGAGAATCGACCCGAACACAAGCATCGGATTGTCCGAGCCCATGTAACTCGACTGGACTTGCACCTGCGGCCAGAAAGCGGCCTTGGCCTGATCCAGCGCGGCCTTGGCGGCGACAATGCGCTGCCGGGCCAGTCGCGCATCGGGACTGTTGGCAAGCGTATGGCTCAACGCGCGCTCGAGGGTCCACGGCTCCGATGCGGCCGCGCTCAAGGACGCGCCCAAAGCCACAACGGCAATCAACCGCAACATCCCGACTTCTCCTTTCCCACCCCGAGCTTCCGAAGAATCGTCTCCGCCGGACAGAACCCTGTGAAAGCCGACTGGATGAGGTTGAGGCCGACGAAAGCGGCCAGGAGCAACCACCACGGGTTCACCCAATGGGCCAAAGCGAGACTCAGAAGTACCAGAGTGCCCGCCAGAACGCGAATGGCATTTTCAATTGTCATAGGTCGCTGAATTGAGGTTCACGATTCAGTTTGCCCGTATCGAGCCGCGAGCCGCAAAGAAGTTACGCACCGCATGGCCCACAACGCCCGCCTTCCTGCGCGCCGAGCCCCAATTCTCACAAGCCGTCTCCCTCGCAAGGCCAAACCTGCCTTAGGGTAATTGATTTTTGCACAGACCCTAACCGTCTCGCGCAGCAAAGACGAGAATCAGCGCCGACTCATCCCGCGATGTGGAACGAGGACACGGATGTCCGGGCTGCAGCCGTCCAACGGTTTGTTTACGCCCAGCCTTGTCGCCCGTCAACAACCGCCGACGCCGTCGGCGGCGAAGATGCGGCTTGGCCGCCGACGCGTGGCGATGGTAGAAAAGGGTCGTTGAGACATGACCGAAAACCCGCCAGTGACAAGTGGCGCTGCGCCGTTCCAGGCAGCGCGGAGGCGATCTCTCTCACCCGTCGAGGTGAGGCTTGAACTGGCGCTCTGCGGAGTGCTGATCGCCGGCTTGCCGATGCTCTCCCGGCACTTCGGACTCGATGTCCGGCTCACGACCGTGGTTCTGGGCCTGGCCGCCGGAGGGCTGTGCCTCCTCTGGAGCGTCCTGAGCCGACGCAGAAGGTGTGTGCTTTGGGGAGCGATTCCAACGCTCGCGGCCGCCACCCTGGTCTTCGTCGGCCAGGCATTTGAATCGCGGCACGCCGCGCCCGCGCTCGAGGCCAAGGGGCGGATGACCGTGGCGGTGATGGCCGTGTTGTCAGTGTTTTGCGCGGGCACAGTGGTCAACCTGACGAGGCGCGCCTCAGATCAAGTCCGGTCCTCATTTCCATGAGAAATCCCCGTGTTTCCCGGCCCCTCTCTCCCGCGCCTCGCTCGTTAGAATCCTTGAACCCTCCAACGCAGCACAGAAACTCGATCTGGCTACGACATGTATCACCGGTCTAGGCTACCAGTCCGCGTGGCCAGAGATCGTCGCGAGTGAACAACGATGAAAACCATAGGAATGATCGGCGGAATGAGTTGGCAATCGACCATCGAGTACTATCGACTGGTCAACGAATCGATTCAGAAGAAGCTGGGAGGCCTGCACTCCGCCAAGTGCGTTCTCTATTCCGTCGATTTTGCGGAGATCGAGGAATGGCAACGGCACGGCGAATGGAACAAGGCGGCTGAGGCGCTGGTCGGAGCGGCGCAGGGCCTCGAGGAGGCGGGGGCTGATTTCGTGCTGATCTGCACCAACACGATGCACAAGCTCGCCGATGCCGTGCAATCGCGCATCGGCATCCCGCTGCTGCACATCGCGGATGCGACGGCGGAGGCAGTCCGACGGGCGGGACTGCGCCGGGTGGGTTTGCTGGGGACGCGTTTTACCATGGAAGAGGAGTTCTACCGGAGCCGATTGGCAAATCAGTTTGGGCTCGAAGTCGTGGTGCCGGACGCGGAGGACCGGCAGACGGTGCACCGCATCATTTACGAGGAACTGTGCGCCGGCGCAGTGCGGCCCGAATCGAAGGCGCTGGTCGGTGGAATCATGAATCGTCTCGAAGCCGTGGGCGCGAAGGGCGTGATCCTGGGTTGTACTGAGTTGGGGTTGCTCGTGGATGCAGGGGACAGCCCGCTGCCGCTCTTCGACACCACGCGCCTGCATGCCATTGCGGCGGTGGATTGGGCATTGAGCTGACGCATGCCGAACTCAGTCCAAAGCCAACTGCTCGACTCCGTGCCCGACGGCGTGTTCACCGTGGACGCCGAGTGGCGGATCACGACCTTCAACCGGTCCGCCGAGCGGATCACCGGCATCCATCGTGAGGAGGCGCTGGGCCGCCGTTGTTGCGATGTGTTCCGCGCCTCGATTTGCGAGAGCGCCTGCGCCGTCAAACAGACACTGGCCACAGGCCGCCCGGTGGTCAACAAGGTGGTCTACATCGTCGATGCCTCAGGCCAGCGGCTGCCCATCGGCGTTTCGGCCGCCGTCCTGAAAGACAGCCGGGGCCGAGTCATCGGGGGCGTCGAGAGCTTTCGCGACCTGCGGGTGGTCGAGGAGTTGCAGCGCCAGGCGCGCGCCCAGGATTCCTGCTCGGGTCTGATCGGACGCAGCGCACGGATGCGCGAGCTGTTCGAGTTGCTGCCGGTGGTGGCGGCCAGCGACAGCACCGTGCTCATCGAGGGCGCCAGCGGCACCGGCAAAGAATTGGTCGCCCGGGCGATTCACGCCCACTCGCCCCGAAGAACGCATCCGTTCCTCGCCGTGAACTGCGCGGCTTTGCCCGACACACTGCTCGAATCGGAACTGTTCGGCTACAAGGCCGGGGCGTTCACCGACGCCAAAAAGGACAAGCCCGGACGCTTTGCGCTTGCGCAGGGGGGCACGATTCTGCTCGACGAGATAGGCGACATCTCGGCTGCCCTCCAAACACGCCTGCTCCGCGTGCTGCAGGAACGCGTCTACGAACCCCTGGGCAGCGTCGTCGCAGTCAAGGCCGACGTCCGGGTGATCGCCGCCACTAACAAGGACCTGCGTCAACTGGCGCAGGAAGGTCGGTTTCGCGAGGACCTCTTCTATCGCATCCATGTCGTGCGTCTCGAACTCCCACGCCTGCGGGATCGGCGCGAGGACATCCCCCTCCTGACCGAGCAGTTCATCGCGCGATTCAACCGGCTCCAGGGACGCGATATTGCGGGAGTCTCCGAGGGCGTCATCGCGCGGCTCATGGAACATGATTTTCCGGGCAACGTCCGGGAACTGGAGAACGCCATCGAGCATGCGTTCGTGCTCTGCCGGGGCGCCTTGATCGAGGAGTGCCATCTTCCGCCCCACCTGCGAGCGGCGGAGTCGGAGCAGGGAACGCGGCTCCCGCGCGGTCTGACCCTCGCGGCGATGGAGGAACTGCTCCTGCGCGATGCCCTGCGGCGCCATGGCGGCAACCGCGCCGCAGCGGCCCGGGAACTGGGCATCAATACCAGCACACTCTTCCGCAAGATCAAGGCCTTGAAGCTCGACCGGATCGGCAAAGGCGATCGGAATCCTTGACCGGTGATGCGGAATGCCAGTGTGTCCAATGCGCACCGAAGCAAAAGGCAATGCCTCGATCCGGCCAGGCACATCTCATGCTCCGGGGCGAATCCTTCCGCGAAGACCGAGCTTTTTCCGCGGGCCGCACCCCGCAAAGCCATTGGGTTGACGCGCATGCGCCGATGCGGGAGTTCGCCCCCATCGCAGGCGGGCGGCGAGCTCGTGAGGAGCTCCGGAGCGCGGACTTACTGCCGGCTTGACGCGCGCGACGTGCCCGCCCTCACTCGACTCCGATCGACAGCCGATTGGGCATTGGCATGACAGTTGCATGTGGTGCTGCCATGACCGTGGCCATCCCTATCTGGCAAGAGCGCGTTTCACCTGTGTTCGACGCCGCCTCCCGGCTGTTGGTCGTGCGGCGCCATCGCGGCCGGACCGTCGAGCGCAAGGAGTTCGTCTTGACCGCGACGTCGGTCGAGGCCCTGGCCCGGAGCGTGGCGGAACTGGGCATTGACGTGTTGCTTTGCGCCGCGGTTTCCGAGACTCTGCGCACCGCGCTCGAACGCGCGGGGGTGGCCGTCGAGGCCCATCTCTGCGGCCAAGTCGAGGACTTGCTCGAGGCTTTTCATGCCGGGCGTTGGCGCCGATCCGAGTTCCGCATGCCGGGGTGCTGGGATCCGCATGGCCCGCTCCGGCTGCGGCGCGGCGGATGCCGATCTCGGAGACGGATGCAGCCTGCTGAACGCGCCAAGTCCGACCAAAAAGCATGAATAACACGATCGCTGTCACTGTCCTCGTTGAAAACACCGCGCGGGACCGCGGGCTGATGGGAGAGCACGGTCTGGCCTATTACGTCCAAGCAGGAGGGCGCACCCTGCTTTTCGACACCGGCCAAACCTCGCTGATCATCCAGAATGCCCGGCGACTGGGCATTGAGCTATCGGGCCTCGACGCAGTGGCCCTCAGCCACGGGCATTACGACCACACAGGCGGCCTGCACGCCGTGCTCGGAATCGCGCGCGACGCCGAGCTTTACACCCATCCGGCGGCCTGCGCCCGACGGTTCGCTCGAAATCCCGACGGCACCACGCGGGATGTCGGGATTGGCCGGGAGAGCCTCGATTCCATTCAGGCGCGTCCGGAGCGCATTCATGAGACTACGACTGCGACGGAGGTAGCACAGGGCGTGTTCTTGACCGGCGAGATCCCGCGCGCGACCGACTTCGAGGATGTGGGCGGCCCGTTCGTTCTCGACCGAAGGGGGCTCGAGGCCGATCCGATCGTCGACGACCAGGCTTTGTTCTTCGACACGGCGGATGGGGTGGCCGTGCTGCTCGGCTGCGCGCACGCGGGGATTGTAAACACCCTGCGGCACATCCGGCAGCTCACAGGCGGACGCCCCATCCACAGTGTGCTGGGCGGCATGCATCTGCTGGCGGCCGGGCCGGAGCGCATGAACCGCACGGTCGAGGCGTTGCGTGGGGAGAAGGTCCGGCGACTCGGACCGGCCCATTGCACGGGAATGGCCGCGACGTCTCGGTTGTGGCACGAGTTTCCACAAGCCTGCACGGTGTGCGCTGTGGGCAGCCGTTTCACGTTTGAACGCTGAACGGATCGGTGCAGAGTGTCACTAGACATGATCATGAAACTGCCGCACGCTCTTGGATTGGGTCTGGCACTGGGGCTGAGTGGGCTGCCTGTCTGGGCTCAGGATTCAGCCCAAAACAGCACGGTCGAACAACTGCAGCAGCAATTGCTGCAGTTACGCCGGCAATTCGAGGAAACGCAGCGCCAGCAAAGCGCGCAGATCGAGGCGCTGCAGCGCCAAATCGAAGCTTTGCAGGTCAAACCGCCCGTCGAGGCGACCGCCCCGGCGCCCGCGGCTGCTGCACCGCCCGCACACCCTGCGCCTGTGGCTGACGCGGCGCCCGCGCAGGCGGCGATTCAGACCTGGACTCCCGCGCAACCCATCCCAGTCATGCGCTCCGGTCAAGACTACCTGAACCTGAGCTTCAAAATGTTGGCGACGGCCGGCCTCTCCACGTCGACGGAGGCGGGAGAGGAGATCGAGTTGGGACACCACGATCCCGCGGGACGCGGCTTCACGCTTCAAGCCGCGGAGATTGCCCTCGACGGCGCCGTCGACCCATACTTCCGCGGTTTCGGCAACATCTGCATGAGCGTGGATCCGGACGGTGAAACGCACGTCGACCTGGGCGAGGTCTACTTGCTGACGACGGCGCTGCCGGCGAATCTGCAGGTGAAGGCGGGCCTTTTTCTGGCCGAGTTCGGACGGCAAAACCAGCAGCACGCATATCAATGGGACTTCGTCGATCAACCGATCATTCTTAATCGGCTTCTCGGGCCGCACAGCCTGCGCGATCCGGGCGCCAGGCTCTCGTGGCTGATTCCGACTCCCTTTTACACCGAGCTGATGCTGGGCGTGTTCCACGGCCAGGGACACTCGGCCTTCAGCTTCCGGTCGCACGACTACGACGGGACTCACGGACGCACCTCGCTCGAACGCGAGTTGCACGGGCCGGGCGACCTGCTCTACGTGCCGCGCATCACCAGTTCCTTCGACCTGAGCGACACCCAGACCCTCGTCGCCGGGGCGTCCGGCGGCTTTGGCCCCAACAATTCCGGCGCCGACGCGGACTCGCAAATCTACGGGCTGGATCTCTACTGGAAATGGAAGCCGGTCCACGCCGAACATGGATTCCCATTCCTCGCCTGGCAGTCCGAGGGATTGTACCGCCGCTATGAGGCAGGGGCCGATTCCGAGCGCGACATGCCTTCGGAGGACCTCGACGACTGGGGCTTCTACTCCCAGATCATGTGGGGGTTCAAGCGGCGATGGGTGGCCGGTCTGCGCGGCGAGTGGGCGGATGGCAATACCGGCGCCTGGGACGCAAGCGATCGCTTTCGAGGGGAGCGGATTCGCTTTTCCCCGAATCTGACCTGCTATCCGACTGCGTTCTCGAAAATCCGGCTCCAATACAACCTGGATGACGGAGACCGGTTCGGCACCGAGCATTCGGTCTGGCTGCAAGGCGAGTTCCTCCTTGGCTCTCACGGCGCCCATAAATTCTGACATCCGTTCCGCTATGAACAGACTCGACCAACCGCTTGCCAACTCACGCGCCCGCTGGCCCTCGCTCCTCCTCGCCGCATGCGTTCTGTCGTCCCCGACTGCCTGGGCCAAGCTCCGGGTGGTGACAACGACGCCCGATTTCGCCGCCATCGCCGCCGAGATCGGCGGCGACCGCGTCGAGGTCACGTCGCTGGGCAAACCGACCGAAGACCCGCACTTCATCGACGCGCGACCTAGTTTGATTCTCAAATTGAACCGCGCGGACGTGCTCGTGGAGGGTGGGGCGGAACTCGAGATCGGCTGGCTGCCGTCGCTGATGGACAGCGCGCGCAACCCGAAGATTCAGCGCGGCGCGCCCGGCAATGTCTACGCCAGCGAAGGGATCGAGATGCTCGAAGTCCCGTCCGTGCTCGACCGCTCGATGGGCGGGGTGCATCCGGTCGGAAACCCGGCGTTCATGACCGATCCAGTCAACGCCCGGATTGTCGCCGAGCGTCTGGCCAGGGTGTTCGGCCAGCTCGACTCGAAATCGAGCGCTCTGTTCAACGCAAACCTGAAAAGCTTCTCCGACAAACTCGCTGGAAAGCTGATCGAGTGGCGGAATCGCCTGGCACCGTTCAAAGGCAGCCGGATCGTGGCGTATCATAACTCGTGGCCCTACTTCGCCCGCCGGTTCGGACTTCAGGTCGATCTCTTCCTCGAGCCGAAGCCCGGACTGCCGCCCACGCCAACCCATTTGGCCCAGGTCATGGCCAAAATGAAGGAGAGCGGCGCACGGGTCATCCTCGTGCAGCCCTATCTCAACCGGCACACAGCGGAGACTGTCGCCAGCCACACAGGGGCCGTGGTGGTCGACGCCGCCGGCTTCCCGGGCGGCGTCAAGGGGACGGAGGGCGACTACTGCAAGTTCATGGACCATCTGGTCAATTCCTTGGCCGATGCGTTGGGAGGCAAGACACCGTCGACCCAGCAATGACGAGCATGGAACCAATCAACATTCTGGAAATGCTTGTCATTCTCAAGTGGCCGCTGATCGCGAGCCTCACGTTGCCCTGGCTGCTGGTCTATCTGGGCCTGCACGTCGTGCAGCGCGAGATCATCTTCGTCGACCTCGCTCTGGCACAAGTGGCGGCCCTGGGCACATGCGTCTCGCTCCTGATGGACTGCCATCTCCATTCCTGGCAAAGCTACGCCTGGTCGGCCGCCTTCACCGTGGTTGGCGCCGTGGTCTTCACGCTCACCCGCAGCCGGCATCCGCGTGTGCCTCAGGAGGCGCTGATTGGGATTGTCTATGTCGTGGCGGCCGCCGCCGGAATCCTGATCCTCATGCGGAGCACCGGCGGCAAAGAAGAGCTGCAACGTTCGCTCGTTGGGGAGTTGCTGGTTGTGCCCCCGCGCGAGGTTATCCAGACCATCGGCTTGTACCTGGGCATCGGGGCGGTGCATTACGTCTTTCGTCGGAAATTCCTCGCGATTTCCAAAGACCCCGACGCCGCAGTCCGCTCCGGGCTCTCCGTTCGAGGGTGGGATTTCCTCTTCTACGTGACCTTTGGCTTCGTGGTCACTAGCTTCGTGCATATCGGAGGGGTGCTGTTGACATTCTCGTACCTGATCGTGCCGGCCGTATGCGGCAATTACCTGGCCCACACGCTGCGCCGACGCCTGGCGATCGGCTGGACCGTCGCCACCCTCGCCAGCCTGGCAAGCCTCTGCCTGACGCCGGCCCTCGACCTGCCTGTCGGGGCCACGACCGTATGCATGCTGGGGCTTCTGCTGGCAATCACGATGGCCCTGGCGCGACGGGTCCCGGCACCGCAAACGCGTCCGGCCGCCGCGGACACCCTGACCGTCGCCCGCAGCCAGAGCGACGCATGAGAAGAGACAATGAATCAGAAACAATACTCGAAACTCGATGTGACTCTGGCCAGCGTGTGCCGCAGTTGTCCGGTCTGCCGCACCGCGCGCCGGCGCCGGACCGGCTTGGCGTATTGGCTGGTCAATCGAGTCGAAAGCTCTCTCTGCCCGTTCTGCCGGGCCTACGAACGTGTTTACGGGCGCAAGTCCCATGAAACGGGCGCCGCGCACCAACCGCAATCCGACACATGATAGACCGCTGCACACTCTGGTTGGCGACAGCGCTGACTCTGGTCTGCCAGGCCGGCAGTCTCGCCGCCGGCGGCAGCCGCGCCCAGGCGCTAAAGGCCCTGTGTGGTCGGCTCGAGATCGGGCCAGGCGCAGTGATTGCCGACGTCGGTTGCGGCGAGGGACTCGACGCCGCGGAGTTCGCTCGAGTCGTCGGCGAGAGCGGCACGGTGTTGGCCCAGGAGATCGAACCCGCCAAGCTCGCCACGGTCGTCCGGGTGGCCGCCAAACACGGCCTGCATCAGATCGTTCCGGTCTTGGGACAGAGCGACGATCCCCGATTGCCCGATGGTTTCGTCGACCTCATCTACCTGAACCGTGTGTTTCATCACTTGGCCCAGCCCCAGGCAATGCTCCGGCGCCTCCATCAGGATCTTAAGCCCGGCGGTCTTTTGGTCGTTGTCGACCAGCATAGGGGGCCGTTGACCGATTGGGCGCCGACCGAGCGTCGCGAGGAGGAGCACCATTGGACCGGCGAGACAACTGTCGTCCGCCTGGCACGTGAGGCGGGCTTCCTCTTTCACGACGTGCTCGAGGACGTGTGGCACGAACCGCAACCGTTCGTGCTCGCATTCCGGAAACCGGCTGCCCCGCCGCCGGATGCCGGCGATCCGGATTTGCCGCCTCCGCTCGACGCGAAGGCCCTGGTCCGTGCACTGCCAATCCCACAGCAAGACGGTTGGGCCGCGATTTTCGTCGGCCTGGACCGGGGACGGGCCGTGCTGCCCGCTCTGAAAGAGGGGCTGCCGCCATCCACCCGGCTGGCGGACGTGGTCTTGGACGAGTGGGCTCTGACGCTGGAGGAACTGCCACCTGGCGCTCCACACCCCGGCACCGAGGTGCTGAGAAAAAACAACAACAGCCTGGCCTTGCCCCCCGACATGCGTCTGGGCCTGGTGCTCTTCGTCGACGCCTACCAATGGCTCTGGGAACCGGTGCCGCTGCTCCGGCAACTCAGGGAACGTATGCCGGACTCAGGGCTGCTCGCCATCGTGGAACGTCAGGGCCCGGACGATGAGCCGCGGCGCTTGGCCGGGCACCACCGGCGGATCTCTTCACGGCGGGTCGCAGAGGAGATGCGCGAGGCTGGCTTTCAATTGCGGCAAACCCTGGCGCCGCCGACCGAGGACCGCTGTTTCCTTCTGTTTGAGCCGCGGACCTCACACGAGAGGCTGCAGCCGGAAGCCCCGAAGGAGTTGCGCCCATGAAACCTTGTTCGAACGATAGGCAAAATCGCGCTCCCAAAGGACCGCAGCACTGGTATCGTCTGACCGGGCTCCCCGGCTGGAGGCGGGCGCAACTTGGGATGCCTGCTTTCGGCGATCCACACTGCGTGCCCCATCCTCGCCCCAATCTCCTGCGACGGTTCATGGATGCTCTGCGACGACGGTTTGCGAGGCACACACTCGAGTCTGCCGACCCGTCTGAATCATCCCCCCAAAATGGTGAATCCTCCAACAACAACACATGAAAATCGCTATCCCTCTCGTAGCCGGACGCTTGTCTGAGCACTTCGGCCATTGCGAGCAATTCGCCCTCATCGAAACCGATCTGGAATCCAGACAAATGGTCAGTCAAACCCGCATGGTTCCACCGCCGCACGCGCCGGGAGTTTTGCCGCGGTGGCTCCATGAACAAGGGGCGAAGGTGATCATTGCCGGCGGCATGGGCCGGCGCGCCCTGGATTTGTTCATTCAGAACGGCATCGCCGTCCATACCGGCATCGCGGGCGCTTCGCCCGAAGAGTTGGCCCACGCATTCCTGACGGGCGCTCTGGGCGACACCACGCCGACCTGTGGACATCGGCGGGGCGATGAGCGCCATCGCCATCACGGATGCCACCACGACGCCGGATCGAGCCACGAACCATGAAAATCGCCATCTCAACACAGGGACCCCAACCGAACTCGGCCCTCGAACCGCGTTTCGGGCGCGCGCGCTATTTTCGGATCGTCGACACTGAGACCGGGCAGCAGACCGTAGTGGACAATGAAAACGCGGCCGGCGCCGTCCAAGGCGCCGGCCCCAGGGCGGTCCAGATGCTGGCGCGCCTGGGCGTCCAAGCCGTTCTGACCGGCCATGTCGGTCCCAAGGCATGGACCGCGCTCGAATCGAGCAAGATTCAGGCGTATGCGGTCGACGGCGGATCGATCGAGCAAAGCGTGCGCGCCCTGCTGGCCGGCCAACTTCGGGCCATGTCGTGCGCCGAAACGGAAGGGCACGGATGATGAGAAGCGCGCTGGAATGCATTCCATGTTTTGTGTCGCAAGCCCTGAACGTTACGAGGCTGGCCAGCGCCGACCCGCAGGTGCACGAGCGGATTCTGCGCGAGGTGCTCCGGCGCGCCAGCGAGGCGGACCTGGCCCAGGCGCCGGCGCGGTTCAGCGGAACCATTCATCAGTTGGTTCGCGACTTGACGGGCCAGAGCGATCCGTACATCGCGATCAAACAGGAATCGAATCGGCTCGCGCTCGAATTGCTGTCGGCCTGGCGCGAGCGCCTGCGGATGGCGGCGAATCCGCGTCTCGCCGCGGTGAAACTCGCCATTGCGGCCAATGTCATTGACTACGGCATCAAAGGCGACCTGACGGCGGAGCAGATCCCGGACGCGCTCGAACGCTCATTCGCCGCCCCCTTGCATGGCGACATCGAGGCGTTCTTCACCGCCGCCCAACGCGCGCCCGATATCCTGTTTCTGGCCGACAACGCGGGGGAACTGGTCTTCGACCGGCTGCTCCTCGAACTCTTGCCACACGAGAAAATCACCGTTGTGGTCAAGGGCGGACCGGCCATCAACGACGCTCTGCGGGCGGACGCGACCGCGGCAGGCCTGGACGGGTGGGTCGCCGTCACCGACACCGGGTGTGCGGGCGCCGGCATCCTGATCGAGTCATGTTCACCCGATTTCCGGCAACGGTTCGCGCGCGCCAGCCTGATCATCGCCAAAGGTCAGGCTAACTTCGAGTCGCTCGACGGCTGCGCGCACGACATCTTCTTCCTCTTCAAAGTGAAGTGCCCCGTCGTGGCGCGCCACATCGGCCGCGCCGTCGGGAGCTTGGTCCTGCACCGGAACATTCCGGACGGAAACACCCACAACAAACAGAGTTGAGCCAAATCAAGGAGAATGTATATGCCCAAAGGAGATCAAACCGACCCCTTGCGTCAGGGGCTGAAAAGCGGCAGGGCAGTCGGGTCTTGTGTCGGAACGCAAAGCCCCGGTTATGCGAATGGCGAATCGGGGTGTGGATTTGGCCGCGGACGGGGTCGAGGTAAAGGCGGTCGAGGATGGCGGCATCAGTTCCGTGCCACCGGCAAGACCGGACGGGAACGAGCGCAACCGAAAGTGCCATCGGCTGGCAGCGTGGCCTTAACCGCGGCGAGTGAAAGCGAGTCGGCGAAATCGAACACCGAAGCTCAACAACTCCGGCAGCAACTCGAAGCACTTCAAGCTGAGCTGGTGAACCTCCAGCAACGCCTCCATCAGTTGGAGAACAAAGGGGACCAGCAGCCGGAGACCGTCGGCACCGATCGAGGCTGACGCGCATGAGGCTCGCCATTGCCAGCGGCAAGGGCGGCACCGGCAAGACCACCGTGGCCGTCAACCTGGCCGTGACACTCGCGCGCCATGGTGAGTCAGTGGCTTACGTGGATTGCGATGTCGAGGCGCCGAACGGCCACCTTTTTCTCAACCCGACGGCCCTTCTCGAGAGTCTCGTCGACAGACTCGTTCCTCGGATCGACCGCAAGCGGTGCACGCTCTGCGGCTCGTGCGCACGCATCTGCCGCTTCAACGCCATCCTCTGCCTCCCCGATCGGGTCCTGGTCTACGATGAGTTGTGCCACAGTTGCGGCGGCTGCGCGTTGGTGTGTCCCACCCAGGCCATCGCCGAAGAGCCGCACGCTATAGGCCTGCTCCGGACCGGCGCCGCCCAGGCGGTACAGTTCGTGTCCGGCACCCTCAACGTGGGCGAATCGAGCAGTCCGCCTGTGATTCGGGCCGCCAAACAAGCTGTACCACCGGCGGAGTGGACGATCCTCGATGCCCCGCCCGGCACGGCGTGTCCCATGGTCGAGACCGTGCGGGATTGCGACTGCGTATTGCTGGTCACCGAACCGACACCGTTTGGCTTGCACGACTTACGGCTGGCCGTGGAGGTGGCACGGGCATTGAAACTGGCCTGCGGGGTGGTGATTAACCGGGCAGACCCAGTCGCGACTGAAACACGGAAGTGGTGCGAACAAGAGCGATTGCCAATTCTGGCCGAGATTCCCGATTCGCTGGCCGTCGCCAAGGCGTATTCGCACGGTCAATTGATCATCGATGCCGTGCCGGGAATGGAACAGACCTTTAATCAGTTGCGGGAACGGCTGCTGGCGGAACTGCACAATTCGAGCGCAATGCAGAGATACCGGAAATCCTGCGAAACGGAGTTCTGGCAAAATGTCTTTCGCGCTGAATCGGATTACCTGCTAGCCCATTTAACGGGCTGCCAAGACGTTTTAAGCGTGGGCTGCGGCCCGGCCAGCATTGAAGCCGCGCTGAACCGACACGGCTTCCGCGTCACCGGCTTGGACATGTCGCCCGAGGCGTTCGGGGGCGGGGTGGAAGGTGTCCGGACAGTCGTGGCACGTGCCCAAGACATGCCGTTTCCACCTGCGTCCTTTGACGCGGTGATCTTTGTGGCTTCACTTCAATTCATCGAAGATTGGCGAAAGGCCCTGGCGCAGGCCGCTCGGGTCTTGCGCGACGCCGGACGGCTTGTTGTCATGCTGCTCAATCCCGCATCGGGCTTCTTCAAGGAGAAACGGCGCGATCCGCATTCCTATGTTCGGAAGATGCGGCATTCTGACCTGAACGAAATCGAAGAGGCCGTCCGCAAACGGTTCGATGTCCAGACGGAGTATTGTCTTGGGATCAAAGGCACGACCCTGTTCGAGAGCCGGGAACCCGCCAGCGCGGCGTTGTACGTCATAAGGGGCGTCCGAAAGGAACCTGGCTCATGGAAGAAATCTTGATTCTAAGCGGCAAAGGCGGCACCGGCAAAACTTCGGTGACCGCTTCGCTGGCGGCCTTGGCCGACCGGCCGGTGCTGGCCGATTGCGACGTGGATGCCTCCAGCCTTCCGTTGATTCTGAAGCCACGCCTGCGACGCCAGGAAACGTTCATTGGCGGGCTGCGCGCTCGAATCCAACCGGGCCATTGTGTCGCCTGCGGCAAGTGCAAGGAGTTGTGCCGATTCGACGCAATCTTCTTCGATGGACCGTCAAACGGCCAGGTGCCGCGCACGTTTCGTGTCGATCCGTCAGCCTGTGAGGGCTGCGGCGTCTGCGAGTATTTCTGCGCCGAGCGCGCCATCGAGCTGATTCCCGCCGAGAATGGACGGTGGTTTGTCTCGGACACCCGCTTCGGCCCGCTCATTCACGCTCGTCTGCGCCCAGGCCAGGGGAATTCGGGTAAGCTTGTCACGCTCGTTCGCAGGCAGGCGCGCCTTGTTGCCGAAGCGTCCGGCCGCCAGTTGATCCTGATTGACGGTCCGCCCGGTATCGGCTGCACGACGATCGCAGCCCTAACCGGCACGACCCGAATGCTGGTCGTCACAGAGCCAACGCCATCCGGCGAGCACGATTTGGAACGGGTGCTTGAATTGGGCCGTCACTTCGGAGTCCACGCCTGGGTCTGCCTCAATAAACACGACCTGAACCCTGCGATGACTGAGCGCATCGAACACAAGGCGGCTGCGCTTGGCGCGACGATCGCCGGTCGGATTCCCTATCACATCTCAGTGACTGTTGCCCAACGCCAGGGACGTCCGGTCGTGGAACTTGACGATAGCCCGGCGGCGGCGGCGATAGCGCGCCTATGGCAGCAGATTCGCACGAGCCTTCCCACCGGGAAGGTTTCCTGAAATGCATGGGCGGTGCACGGGAGAAACATCCGATGGACTGGGAACTTGGCTTGATCGGAGCGAGTTTCTAGGTTAAAGGATTTGAACGATGAACGTAGCCATACTGGGCGCCAGCAACAAACCTGACCGTTACAGTTACAAGGCATTGCGCATGCTCCGCGAAAAAGGGCATACGCCCTTCCCGGTCCATCCGGCCCTGTCCATGGTGGACGGCATTCCTGTCTGGTCTTCGTTGCGCGCGATTCCAGAACCGATCGACACGGTGACGGTCTACTTGTCCGCCCGCAACCAGGAGGCGATCGCAAACGATCTGCTCGACGGCGGGATGCGCCGGGTGATCTTCAATCCCGGCGCCGAGAATCCCGAGCTGGCTGAGCGGCTTCGCCAGCACGGAAAGGAAGTCCTCGAAGCCTGCACGCTGGTCTTGCTGAGCACCGGACAGTTCGCCAAGTCTGGACCCGAAACCGCCACGTAATCCGCCTATTTCACGCTGTGTTACGACACGGAGCGGTCAGACTCCCAGCACAGTCCATCCCGAGTCATCGGCGCGAGTCGGCGTGGAGTCTTCTCAAGTAGAATTGGCGGTTGCCGAATTGGGTTCGGGTGAGTTCATTCCGTTCGAGCAGCCGATCGACCACCGCCCAATCCGCTCCAGCCCGCATCAGGAACTCGTTGACGGCGTCCTGGCGCATAGGATGCACCGACGTGATGCTCAGAAGGTCTTCCTCGACATTGCCCGTGAACGCGAAGGCGTTGCCCTCGTACCCGATCAGGTACTCGACCCGGTCCATCCGCTCATCGAAGATCTGATAGGCGCGATTGATCACTTCCTCGCGCGGGGCTCTCACGCGCTTCTCCGCCGGCGGCCGGATCGGCACGGACAGAAAGGCTGTGGCCGGCTTCAAGCGAGCCAGAAACTCCGCCACCTCGCCCACCGCGTCGTCGCTGTCGTTGACCCCCTCGACCAGCATGGTCTCGGTCACCAACTCACCTTGGAATATCCGCGCAAACTCGACAGTCCCATCGAGGATCGAGGAAAGCCGCAGGGCCCCGTGAGGCCGATCGATCTTGCGCCAAATCTCCGGGCGCGTGGAATCCACCTTCAGAGAGACCCAATCGGCCTTCATCAGGTCCGCCCGCACATCCTCGCGCCCGATCAGGGACGCGTTGGTGATCACGGCAATCTTGATTCCCAACGGCCTCAACAGGTCGATCTCGCGCCCGAGATGAATGTCCAGGGTCGGTTCCCCATCCGGCACGAAGGTCAGGTAATCGACGGTCTCCCCTGCTCTTTGAGCCCTTTCCACCTTGGTCTGAACATCGCGCGCGACGTTTTCCGGCTCGTAGAAGGCGCGCCGCCGCATCCGCATCGCGTTGGTCCGGCCCAACTGACAATACACACAGCTATAGGTGCACAGCTTGGGCGGAATGTTGTTGATCCCCACGCTGCGCCCCAAACGCCTCGATGGAACGGGGCCAAAAGCAATCATTGTGTCCATTCCTTCCCCGACTTATCGGTTGAAAATGAAGTGTCTGGGATCGATTGGTATTCGAACAAGGGCATAGTCTTCTGTTTGTCGAATTGAGGCTCCTGCTGCGTGGCCAGGATCATCCCGTTCCACGCCCCATCGGCGCAACCTCGAATGTAACCGATGGCAAACCGCGTGCCAAAGTATGAGCTCGTTCTCTACGACACACGCAATCGTCGGTCCGGATGCCGACTCCTTTGACGCCGTCGTGCGACGCAGCGTTGTATTGGTAGAGTGTGCGGAGCCATGATGCGGGCCGTGTCACATCCAATTGCCGATTCTGAAACGTATCTGTTCATGTTGGGTGTGACCGCGGGCCAGGTTGAATCTGCCCGTTGTAAAGCTTCGTCGGACAAACTGTTTGCGGGCAAGCCCGAGTCTTGCGTAGCTTCGGCAGCATGCTCTTCGTGAATGCTTGCGGGTTTTGCCTGGCCCGGCCTGGCGTGAAGGTCCGGCGCCGACGCAGTCCGCGCGGCGTCGGACGGAAGGGTGCGCCCCCCGATCGCCCATGATTCGGCACGCCAGGCAGTCGTCAAAGCGCTGGGTGACCGGCACCGCGGACATTCGGGCTGGCGAAGGGCGCGCCGTGCTGGCCGCCGCGGTGCTGTTTTTCGTCCTGCTTACCAGTCTGATGCTCTTGCGCCCCGTGCGCGAGGCCCTCGGCCTGGCCCGGGGCGTCGAGAGTGTGCGGCAACTGTTTTTCGTGACCGTGCTCAGCACATTGCCGTTGGTCCCGCTCTTCGGCTGGCTGGTCTCGAGATGCTCGCGCCGCAGGCTGATGCGGGTCTCGCTGCATGGCTGCGCCGGAATTCTGGTCGCATTCTTCATCGGACTGACGCTTCTTCCCGAGAGCCCGCGGCTGTTGGTGGCGGCCGTCTACTACATCTTTCACTCGGTCTTCAATCTCTTCGTCATCTCGCTCTTCTGGGCGTTCATGGTCGATCACTTCAACCTCGCCCAAAGCAAACGCCTCTTCCCCGCCATCGCCCTGGGCGGCAGCCTCGGGGCGATTGCCGGATCGCTGATCTCCTGGCGCCTGGTCGCGTATTTCGGCGTCAACGGCCTCTTCCTATTGGCCGCAGCATTGCTCGAAGCGGCCGTTTGGCTCGCCGAACATTTCACGCGGACACACGCGGCGTCGCTGCCCGCCCCCACCGACATGACTCCTATTGGCGGGTCCTGGTTTGCCGGGATCAATGCCGTCGCGCAATCCGCCTATCTGCGCGGGGTCGGCGTGTGGATCGTCCTCAGCGGCACGGTCTCGACGTTTCTCTACTTCACCGGCCTGCGTCTGGTGGGCGCGGCCAGCGTGTCGACCGCCGGCCAGACGGCCTGGTTCGCATACATCAACCTCTGGACGCAACTGGCCACGCTGTTGGCGCAGGGGCTTCTGGCCAGACGAATCATGCGCGTCGCGGGAGTCGGGGGCGCTTTGGCGGTCCTGCCCCTCCTTGCCTCCGGAGGCTTCGCTCTGCTCGCCGCGGCGCCCGCGCTCGCCGCGTTCACGATCGTCAATGCCCTGTTCCGCGCGGCCCAACAGGGGATTGCGGGCCCAGCCGAGCAAACCCTGTTCACGGTTCTGCCGCAGCAACACAAGTACAAAGCCAAGTCGTTTCTGGACACGTGCGGATACCGTGCGGGCGATGCCCTCGGCGCCTATCTCGATCGATTCCTGGCCATCGCCGGGTTCGGTCTTCTCCCGCTGGCGGGCGCCGTGCTCGCGCTGTCGAGTCTCTGGGTGCTGCTCTCGACATTCCTGGGCCGCCGCCAGGCGCGTTTCGCACGCCCCGACACGAGTATCCTTGAATCTGAAGGCCGGTTGTAAAACACTTCTTGGCGGTGAATCTGAACAAAACACGCGATCTATGTCTTTCAAAGTTGTGATTGTGGGCGGCGTGGCGGCCGGTCCCAAGGTGGCCGCAAAAATCATGCGGCTCAATCCCGAGGCGGAAGTCACCGTGGTCGAAAAGGGCAAGTTCCTTTCCTACGCGGGCTGCGGCCTGCCCTACTACATCTCGGGCATGGTCAAGGATCAAAAGGACCTGATGAGCACGCCGATCGGGGTGGTGCGCGACACCGCCTTCTTCCAAAAGGTCAAGAACGTCCGGATCCTTAACGAAACCGAGGCCATCGAGATCGACCGCGCCCGGAAACGGGTCCGCGCACTCCCGAAGGGCAAGAAGGAGGAGATCTGGTTGGACTACGACAAGTTGGTCCTCGCCACTGGCGCGAAACCGGTCATCCCTCCAATACCGAATGTGAACCTCGGCAACATCTATACACTGCACGGCATGCACGACGCCGAGGCGATCAAGTCCCTCCTGGGCGAAGCCAGGGCGCGCGACGTCGTGATCGTCGGCGGCGGCCTGATCGGCGTGGAGACCACCGAGGCCCTGGTCCACAGCGGCTGCCGCGTCACGCTCGTCGAGATGCTGCCGCAGGTCTTGCGTGTGCTCGATTGGGAAATGGCGCGCCTTGTGGAACAGCACATGGAGTCGCACGGGGTCAAAGTCATGACCAACACCCAGGTGACGGCATTCGAGGGGGAAGATCGCGTGACCGGCGTGATGACCACCCGCGGCCATCTCCCCGCCGACATGGTGATCCTGGCAATCGGAGTCAAACCCAACGTCGACCTGGCTCGCGCAGCCGATCTGGCTATCGGTCCGAACGGCGGTATCCGGGTCGATGACACCATGCGCACCTCCGACCCCAACATCTACGCGGCCGGCGATTGTGTCGAGACCACCGACCTCGTGACGGGCAAACCCTGCTTCGTCCCCCTGGGATCGACCGCCAACAAGCAGGGACGCGTCGCGGCAATCAATGTCTGCGGCGGAACGGATCGCTTCCCCGGCGTTCTCGGCAGCACCGTCTGCAAGGTGTTCGATTTCTGTGTGGCTCGCACCGGCCTGACCGAGGCGGCCGCCCGCCAGCACGGCTACGAGACCGTCATGGTTCTGGTCCCGGACGTCGATCGCGCCCATTACATTCCCGGCGCGCAACTCATCGTCATGAAATTGGTCGTGGACGCCCGCACCCGCAAGTTGCTGGGCGCCCAAGCCGTCGGGTCCGGTGTCGGCGATAAGCGTATCGATGTCGCGGCCATGGCTCTCACGGCCGGCATGACGGTGGACCAACTGTCCCAAGCCGACCTCTGCTACGCCCCGCCATACGCCACCGCGCTCGATGCCATCATCACGGCCGCCAACGTCGCCCGCAACAAACTCGACGGCCTCCTGGCCGGCATCAGCTCGCAAGAGGTCAAGCAGCGACTCGACGCCAAAGAAGATTTCGTCTTTCTCGATGTCCGCAGTCCGGCCGAGCACGCCGAGACACATCTCGCCGGCTCGACGCTGATCCCCTTGGGCGCGTTGCGCGCACGCTTGAACGAATTGCCCAAAGACAAGGAGATCATCGCGTTCTGCAAAGCCTCCCTCCGCGGCTATGAAGCAGCCCGCATCCTGCAGGGGGCCGGATTCACACGCGTCCGCGTCATGGACGGCGGGGTGGCCGCCTGGCCGTTCGAGAAATGTCACTAGCCCGGATTTCGTTGTCATCTTCCCGGTGGTGAGTAATCTGGGCTAAGATCGCGCGAGCAACAAGCACGCCGGCATGCAACCGAACATCGAAAATCAAACTCAGACATGAATCCCGCATCCACCACCCCCGAGACCACCGCCGCAAATCGCATCCCGCTGATTGGCGAGATCGCACCCGCCTTCAAGGCGCACACGACCCAGGGGCCGATCGATTTCCCCAAAGACTACGCGGGCAAGTGGGTCATCTTCTTCAGTCACCCCGCGGATTTCACGCCCGTCTGCACGACCGAATTCATGACCTTTGCCGCCATGATGCCCGAGTTCAAGGCCCTCAACTGCGAACTGATCGGGCTCTCGATCGACAGCCATTACGCGCATATCGCCTGGCTGCGCACCATCAAGGAGAAAATCACATACAAGACCATGACCAACATCGAGGTCACGTTCCCGCTCATCTCCGACATGACGATGGAGGTGGCCAAGGCCTATGGCATGCTCCAGCCCGGCTCCAGCAGCACCGAGGCGGTGCGCGCCGTCTTCATCATCGATCCCAAGGCCAAGATTCGGGCCGTTCTCTTCTACCCGATGTCCAACGGACGCAACTTCCCGGAGATCAAGCGCCTGCTCATCGGCCTGCAAACGAGCGACAAATACAACGTCGCCACACCCGCCGACTGGCAGCCCGGCGAGGACGTGATCGTTCCGCCGCCCGGTTCCTGCGGTACAGCCAAACAGCGGGTCGAGAAACCGGACGCCGACGCCTACGCGCTCGACTGGTTCATGACGTTCAAGAAACTGCCCAAGGTGTGATTGGAGCCCGGTCACGTGTCCGGTCGACGATCCGCTGCCCCTGGCCGGTGCACGCCTCAGAGCGGGCCAACTCCCCGGCCAATATGTGGCTCGAACGCCCGACGGCATTCGCGTCTTCCAGGCGGGCAAGATCGGGCTGCTAGGACCCGGCGCAGGCTGCGACGGCCCGATGACCAAAATCGCTCGCGATTTCGCATTCGAACCGGAAGGGATGGCGCCGGTCACCATTGTGGACTTCAAGGCCGGCGCCGAAGACGCCTCGCGCGGGGTCATTACCAGTCTGGACTGGATCGTTGTGGCTCTTGGGGTCACATCTTCATATTTTACATTTTGCCTGAAATCGATCTTGCGACAGCTCCAGCGATGTGAGGGAATGCGGCGGTTTCGCAGGGTCAAGAGCGTCGTTGAGAATCCAAGAATTGATGTCGTCGGGCGGCGAAATCGGCTGCGTCGCGCGGGCAATTGTCAAATATGAAGATGTGACCCCTGAGGTGCCACCGCGCAAATGCCCCGCCACGCCGGTCTCGAACAGGGCCGGCTGCAATGCGTTCGTGGTGCACACCTTCAGGACGTTGACCGCCGGGTTGAGATCTTCGGTGCCGGCGCTTTCGAGGCGGCGGGCGAGCGAGGGAGTCATGAATCAGTCGTCGCATTCTGCAACGTCGTTTCCTGACTGACGTTGCAGCCTGCTCGGGCCGGCATCAGCGCTCCGACGCGCCACCCTCGAGAAAGGGCGCATTCACGAGCCATTCGCCTCATAGCCCCTCCCGCGCAAGCCTGGCACGGTCCGTGCATTATCCTCGCACGCCCGGTGGTCGAACCGACGACTCTGGAAGACAGCCGACAGTGGAGACACGACTCGATAACGCGATGAATGAACAACACAGAATCCTGGCCGGGCAACGCATTGGTTTGTTCGGTCGCGGGGGCAGCGGCAAGAGCACATGCGCCGTCCTTCTGGCTAAAGTGCTTGCTAAAGCCGGCTATGCCGTCTGCGTCGTGGACGCCGATTCCACAAACGAAGGCTTGCCTCAGGCCCTCGGCGCGGACAGAACACCCGAATCGTTGCTTGCCTGGTTCGGGGGAACCGTGTTCAGCGGCGGCCCGGTCACGTGTCCGGTCGACGATCCGCTGCCCCTGGCCGGTGCACGCCTCAGAGCGGGCCAACTCCCCGGCCAATATGTGGCTCGAACGCCCGACGGCATTCGCGTCTTCCAGGCGGGCAAGATCGGGCTGCTAGGACCCGGCGCAGGCTGCGACGGCCCGATGACCAAAATCGCTCGCGATTTCGCATTCGAACCGGAAGGGATGGCGCCGGTCACCATTGTGGACTTCAAGGCCGGCGCCGAAGACGCCTCGCGCGGGGTCATTACCAGTCTGGACTGGATCGTTGTGGTCCTGGATCCCAGTTACGCGGGAATCCGCGCCGCCGCGACAATGAAAACGATGCTCGACCAAATGCGCGCGGGCTATTTGCCGGCAACGCAGCACCTTGCATCCCCCGAACAAGCCGATGTGATCCGCCGCGCCTACCGCGAAGCGCGCACCAAAGGCGCGCTTTACGTGCTCAACAAGGTGCCCGACGCGGAGACGGAGCGTCTCATGAGGCAACGCCTGCTTGAATCGCAGATCGAAGCCCTCGCATCCATCAGAGAAGATCCGGGGCTCCGCCGGTCGTGGTTGCATGGAGAGTGTCTCCAGAGCGCCGCCGCGGAAGCTGAAGCCGCCAAGATCGTCCGCGCCCTCGAACAGCACTGCGGCACTGCCACGAACCAACAGTCAACCCCACGCCATGCATCGAACGATGCCCTCGCCCCAGAGGCGGTCTGAGTGGTCCGGCGTGAACGAAACCGCTGAGAACAGTCGGTCGCCCGCCCTGCCCTTCTCCCCTCTGAGGGTCACATCTTCATATTTTACATTTTGCCTGAAATCGATCTTGCGGCAGCTCCAGCGATGTGAGGGAATGCGGTTTCGCAGGGTCAAGAGCGTCGCTGAGAATCCAAGAATTGGTGTCGTCGGGCGGCGAAATCGGCTGCGTCGCGCGGGCAATTGTCAAATATGAAGATGTGACCCCTAGGATGTCATGCAACACGATCAGAAGCAGCCTCCGATCCGGCGCCCGGCGTTCTCCTGGCGCGCCTTGACCTCCGTCATGCTCACGGCCTCGTCGCTGGTTCTCCTCGCCAGCGGCGTTGTGTTGTTCGTCGCTCCGCCGGGACGCGTGGCCAACTGGAGCGATTGGCGCATCCTCGGGCTGGCGAAGCAGGACTGGTCCGGACTGCACGTCTGGTTCGCCACGGTTTTCGTGGTCGTGGCGCTTGTCCACCTGGTCTTCAACGTTCGCCCGCTGGTCAACTACTTCAGGAGCCGGCGGACGCGACGCTTCGCATTGCGTTGGGAATGGGCAGCGGCTCTGGCGCTCTGCGGCCTGGTCTTCGCCGGGATCAGGCGCGATTGGCCGCCCTTTTCGTGCCTGCTGGCTTTCAAGGAAGAGGTCAAGCGGAGCTGGGAAGACCCGCGCGCACAGGCGCCAATTCCTCATGCCGAACTGCTCGCACTCGAAGCCCTCAGCAGCCAGACCGGTGTCCCCTTCGAGACCGCGGTCGAGCGCCTCGAAGCCCGCGGCGCAACAGATGTCCGGCCCGATATCGTGGTCGAGGATTTCGCCCGCATCAACGCCCTGACACCCCAGCGCGTTCTCGAGATCATCCAGGGCCAGCGCGCGCGAGGGGGCGGCGGAGGGGGCGGACGCGGCGGTTATGGCGGGGGCGGTGGTGCAGGTCGCATGACGATCGAGCAATACTGTGTCGAGCAGCAGATCGACATTGAGAAAGCGATCGACCTGCTGAAGGCCAAGGGAATCCGGGCCTCTCCGAACCAGACACTGCGGGAAGTCGCCAACGAAAACGGCCTCACGCACCCCTCCGATCTGATCGAAATGCTGCGTCCGCAGTAGAGTGATGGTACGCCGGGCGTGCTGTCTGTTGCGTCGCGACGCGCTGTCTTGTCTATACACAGCGTCAGAAGTTCTGCCGCGTGAGGGCACGCCGCCTGCTCATTGGTGGTCAGGTTCCTCGATTCTTTCTCTCCTGACCACCCCAGATTGTCCACACTATGAGCATCGACAGCGTGTGATCGGGTCGGGCGACGCCCTCGTCGCCCGCGAACGCATTCTGCGATCCCATCCGCCGGGGACTAGGACGTCTCCACTCCTGCGTGCTCCAGTGCACGAGCAGGCACACTGGACGGGATTCCCTGACCCGGTGCTGCATCGCAGATGTCGCTCCGCCGAATTGCTGTCCCCACAAATAGCTTGTAACTGTGCGTGCATTCGCGGCTCGATAGCGCCTGACATGGGTCGTGGCCGAATCGGACTGTTTCTTCGAGCGATCGCCAAGTGGCTGGTGCCGCTAGCGGTCATTGTTTTTATTGTCGTTCGCGTCAAGTTTGCTCGAGTTCCGGTTCTTGCCCACGAGGTCAAGGCCGGTCCGATCGTCGCGGAAGTGATGGGCACAGGCACACTCGAAGCCAGGGTGAAGACAGTTATCAGTCCGCGCATCCAGGGGATTCTCTCCGAAGTCCTCGTTGATCAGAATGACCCGGTCGAGGCGGGCCAATTGCTGGCCCTGCTCGAGGACCAGGAATTGAAGCTGCAGGTCGACGTCGCCGAATCTGCCCTGGCCGCCGCCAGGGCATCCGCCCAGCGCGTGCGGGCCGACGAAGCGCGCGCGCAGGCGGTTGTCCACCAGGCGCAACTCGAACATCAGCGAATCGCCGGATTGCTTACGAACCGGATCAGTTCCCAGGCGGACTTCGACAAGGCGATCGAGTTGCTGAATGTGGCCAGCGCCGATCTTCGCCGCTCGCAGGCCGCGATAGTCGAGGCGGACAGCCAGGTGCAGACTGCTGAGAAACAGCTCGCGCACCAGAGGGAACTCCTCACCTACACTCGCATTGTCAGCCCCTATAACGGCCTGATTGTCCGGCGCGACCGCGATCCCGGCGGCGTCATCGTCCCCGGCGGTTCTCTGATGCAAGTGATATCGACCAACGAAATCTGGGTTTCGGCCTGGGTCGATGAGACCGCGATGGCCGGCCTCGCCCCCGGACAGCCAGCTCGGGTGGTGTTCCGATCCGAACCAGCCCGATCTTACCCCGGCGAAGTGGCGCGTCTGGGCCTCGAGGCCGACCGCGAGACACGGGAATTTGTTGTCGATGTGCGTGTGAACCGGCTTCCGCAGGTCTGGGCGGTGGGACAGCGTGCCGAGGTGTTCATCGAAACCGGGCGCAAGAGCGGGGTGTTGACGGTGCCGCCTCAGTTTGTCCAGTGGCGCAACAACCGGCCCGGGGTGTTCGTGAACGAGCGCGACGTCGCGGTTTGGCGGGATGTCACTACCGGGCTGCGCGGCCAGGCGGATATCGAGATCGCGCAAGGTCTGTCGGAGGGCGAACAGGTGGTCGCCCCGCGCGATTTCCAGACGCAACTGCGCCCCGGCCAGCGCATTCGCGCAGGCGGATCGATCCAATTGAAAGCCGCGCCGTGAGGCATTTCCTCCCGGCGCTTGAAATCCTGTCATCCCGGTGAACCTCGCCACCAAAGACATCCGCCACAACTTCGGGCGGTTCGCCCTCACGACAGTGGGTGTTGGTCTGCTGCTGATGATCGTGATGGGAATGGGCGGCATCTACAGGGGGTTGATCCGCGAGGCCACACTGTTGGTCGACAGGATCGGGGGCGATTTCTGGGTGGTCCAAGGCAGCACGCGCGGCCCCTTTGCCGAGATTTCACGGGTGCCCCCCATTCTCGAAGACCGTGTGCGCGGGGTGCCGGGCGTGGCCAGCGCACGCCGCTTTGTTTCGCATACGATCCAGCGCGAATTCCGCGGGCGCCCTCTTCGCATTGTTGTGCAGGGACTGGCCTGGCCGGACGATCAGGGGGCGTGGCTGCCGTTGATAGCGGGCCGCCCGCTGGGCCAAGCGCACTTGGAAATGGTCGCCGACCGTTCGCTCGGCCTGCCGCTGGGCGAAAAGGTGAAACTGGGCAAAGATATCTACGAAGTCGTGGGGCTCACAAGCGGCATGGTCGGATCGGGCGGCGACGGCCTGGGTTTCTTCACTGTCAGCGACGCCCAGAGCATCCAGTTCGATCTGCCTGGCGACGCGATTCGCCTGGATCGCCAAAGCCGTCGAGCCCGGGCGGAGGCGATGGATATGGGCCGGGTGCAACCCCTCGTGCTCGAACGCAGTGCGGGCATGTCCGACGGCATACCGGCGCTGGGGCCGCCCATGGTCAGCGCCGTGCTGGTGGCGCTCGAACCCGGGGCCGATCCCCACGCCGTGGCCGCCACGATTGCCAGTTGGCCCGATGTGACTGTCTATTCAGAGCAGCAGCAAAAGGACCTGCTCCTGAGCGGTATGGTGGACAAGGCCAGACGCCAGTTGGGTCTGTTTCGCGCCCTGCTCATCATCATCTCGACCATCATCATGGCCCTGATCATCTATACCCTTACCCTCGACAAGGTCCATGACATCGCCATGCTCAAGCTCATCGGCGCGCGGAACAGCGTCATTGTCAGTCTCATCCTTCAGCAGGCGTTGTTAATCGGCGCGCTCGGCTACGGCCTGGCCTACTGGTTCGGCACGTTCGCCTTCCCGCGCTTTCCCCGAATGGTGACGATCGAGGCGCCCGATCTCCTGCAACTCGCCGCAATTGTTCTGGGGATCTCGGTGCTCGCCAGTCTGCTCGGCATCTGGAAAGCCGTGCGCATCGAGCCCAACAAGGTCTTGTCATGACGCAGACATCCGCGCAATCGACCGCTGCCCTGGAAGCCCTGAACCTCACGAAGGTCTACGGCACCGGCAACACCGAGGTCATCGCCATGAACGATGTCACCCTGCGCGTCGCCCGCGGCGAAATCGTCGCCTTGCTCGGCCCAAGTGGTGCCGGCAAGTCGACTCTACTGACCGCGCTCGGCCTGATCAATCCGCCCAACTCGGGTCGGATCGTCATCGGAGGCACACCGGTCATGGATGGGCCTCGCGCCCTTGTGGACCTGCCCGCTTTCAGACGTCGGCATCTGGGCTTTGTCTTTCAGAAGGCCAACCTCATCCCGTTCCTGAACGCCGTCGAGAACGTCCAGGTCGCCCTCGAAATCAACGACGTCCCGCCTCGCACGGCCAGACAGCGCGCCATGGAACTGCTCGATTACCTTGGTGTCGCCGACCGCGCCGACAACCTGCCCGACGCCCTCTCCGGCGGCCAGCAACAACGGGTCGCCGTCGCTCGTGCCCTGGCCAACCACCCCAGCCTCATCCTGGCCGACGAGCCCACGGCCGCGCTCGACAGCCATCGCGGTCGACAGGTCATGGAGTTGTTTCGCAAAGTCGCTCACGAACGGGCGGCGGCCGTCCTCGTCGTCACCCACGACCACCGGTCCCTCGATGTCTTCGACCGCACGTGCGAGATGGAGGACGGGCGCCTGCGCGGCACGGTCGACACCTCGACTGCGATGGTGTGATCTCTTTTTCCCGAGGCTCGATCTGGGAGGTTGTCCTCAAACGGGCTCTTTGGCTTGGGACAAACTGGGTCTCGCGCTCGAGCGCGGCGACGAACTGGCAGTGGCAGGTCCGCCGGCTCAACGATGCCCTGCTGCTCGTCGGTGAAAACGGCACGCTGCGCACCAGCTCCGACGGCGTCCACTAGACGGCGCAAGCCAACGACACCGCGGAGAAGCTCACCGATGCCGCTTATGTCGGAGACGCATGGTTTGTCGCCCCGTCAGCCGCCGCTCACCCCATCCTGCGGTGCAAGGATCGTGTAGTCCTGATCAAACAGCTCGCGCAGGGTCCGCGGTTGCGGAGCCCCCTCTGGCGGGGCCTCGGGCCGCGGAACAATCGCGAGACTGAGGATTCCCTGCTCCATCAGCCGCGCATACTCGGGACGAAACGAAGAAACCACGACGGTTTTGACACGCCGTTTCCTGAGCGCATCGAGGTCCGCATCGGCCAGGGGCGGGAAAGCGCAGAAGAGAACAAGAGCGCCGATGTCGGTGTGGGCCGCCAACGCCTCCGACAGCCGATCTGGAGGAACGCTGCCGCCGGTGGCCATCATCAGCATCGGCGTCGCTACAAACCGCTCGGTGACCTGGCTCAGCCCTCCATGCTTCTTCAGCGTCTGTTGGAATGCCGCCAATTCGGCTTCCACGGACGGATTCTTGTCGGCCCCGGTATCGCGGGCAATGACAAGCACCCGCCCCTTCGCTCCCATGAGCTTCGCCGTTTCCTCAGCGGTCACCGCGCCCAGCGCCTGGTAGGTGCCCAACTCGATTTTAGGTGAACTCCCAACGAAAATCGGGCGCAGCCAAACGATAGCGGCACAGACGAGAAGGCCGGCAATCAGAATGTCTCGTGTTCGCTTGTTCATGTCAGGGTCCGCCTAACCCGCATCGGTAGTTCTTTTCGGTGTTCCGGCTTCCCGATGTCTAAAAGTAGTCAGGAATGCCGGCTAGCAGGACATTTCCCAGCGCGACTCAAGCCCCGCTGAAAGCCTGCGGGCTAATCCGAGGCAAAGGACCACATCCAACGGTCATCATACAGATTGTTGCCGCCCAGCCAGGACATGCCTGTAGCCGACTGGCCGCCGGCCGCCCGCCCTGGGAAAAACTGAAGGCCGAGCGCGCTGACTCGAAGCGCCTCCCCGTGGCCGTCGGCGAACCCGGCCATGCAGCGCTTGAGATGGCGTCCGACCGGACGCTGCGGATCGTCGTCGTAATACCCTCGATTGGTCGGCACGCGCCAATACAGGGATTGCTGTTTCGAGACCTCGACCCAATTGTCCGGATCGCGCTCACGCGGGTTGGCAATCAGGCCCGAGTCGACAAACGGCGTTTTCTTGACCGGATTCTTCATCGCAGAGAGCTTTGGCATCCACTCCGTCGACCACGCCGAAAGCTCGGGATGACTCAGCGAGACCCCCAGACCTCCCGGACCGCCGGCAGTGCCCGCAACACCTCCCCTGATGCTGGGGCACACCGTCACGTTTGTCCCCTGCAAGTAAGGGCGCAAGATGTCCACCCACCAGGTCACACCCCCCGGATAAAACGCCCCGCTCGGCGCCGTCTGAAACAAATACAGCGTCACCACGTCGTCGTTGTGATCATCCGCGTAAAGAAAATAGCCCAGGCACATCTGCCGCACGTTGCTCAAACAGCGGATCGATTTGCCCTTCTCCTTGGCCCGGGACAACGCAGGCAACAGCATGCCCGCCAGAATCGCAATGATCGCAATAACGACCAGCAGTTCGATCAGAGTGAAACCAGACCGGCACTCACGCCGGGAAAGTGGTTGTGGCCACTGCAACATATGCGTCTTCATAATTCGTTCGACCAACGCGCGCCCGACATGGCATGGAAGCTTCCGATAAGCGTCAGGATACCAGCCTCACGCGCCTCGAGCCAACAAAAACCGCGATGGAAAACGAGCCAAATAGTCCTTGAACCGCGCATGTTTTCAAGGAGAGTCCACGGTGCTTCAGTGAAATCCGGAATGAGATCAACTGCAACGGATTGAATCACATGAACACCACATGAACATCACCAGAACTGCATCGGAACTCCTGGTGGCCCTTGGACTTCTCGGTGCGAGTGAAGCCACGAAGTATTTCCGCATTCGTGAACTGTTGTAGCCGCGCGCTGACGCTTCGCAGACCACTGGGATGGGCACCGCCCCCGAACAACCAATCCACATCCGCACCCTTGCGCGCAACGGGCGAGTCAAGGCGCTGGCTCGAGCGATCCTCGGCTGGTTCAGGAGCAAAGTGGACCAGTCGACGCCAATGGAGAGGCCGACCGCAATGCACAGTCGACGCCTGCATCGCGGGCTGCACGTCATCGCAGGCGCTCTGTTGGCGGGATTGGGTCTGGTGCCGACCTGCTTTCTCGAACTGGCGGGCTGCTGGCTGTCGTTGAGGGACCCGCTGGTCGAGAGCGGGTGCATTGTCATCCTGTTGGGTTGGGTGACTTATCGTCCGTCCATTGCCCGCGCCTCGGCGGGGCTGGCCCTGGGAATCAGTCTCTCCGTTCTTGGGTTGGGGGCTGCCGAATGCCTGAGCCGCTGGACCCGATGGGATTTTCGCAAAACCGAAGCGACCTTGCGCCGGCTGCCTCCTTATTATCGGAAACCCACGGTCCTGACGGGCGATGTCTTCTTCCGCCGTCCCGGACCCGAGCGGTGGAAAGGACGGGTGATCGAGCACACGCTGCGGGAGTTGGGCATCGGGGAGGATCTTTACGCCGATGAACTCGAGGTCACGGTGCACTACGATGCGCAGGGCTTCCGTAACCCCACGGGATTGACGGATTGGGACATAGCGGTCGCCGGCGACTCCTTCACGGAGCTGGGTTTCCTGCCGGAGGATCTGCTGTTCACGAGTTTGCTGAGCCGGCGGTTGGGCTTGCGGGTGAAAAATCTCGGCGTGAGCCATACCGGTCCGTTGACCCAACTGCACTACCTCGAGACGTATGGCTTGGGCCCCTCGACCCGTCGGGTGGCGATCATGTTTTTCGAGGGAAACGACCTCCAGGATCTCGAAGTCGAGTCGCATCGGCTGCGATGGTTCCAGCAAACCGGAAAGCGTCCTTCCGCACAACCCAAGCCCCAATGCTCATTGCTCCGCGCCATCTGCGACCTGATCCTGCGCCCCGTCCCGCCCGCCGCCCCCGACGCCGCCCCCGCCCCCGACGCATACCTCGATGTGGCCGGGAAACGCATCGCTGTCGACTTCGGCAGCGTGCCGGTCGCCGCGTCGGATGTGAATCCGAAGCTGCGCGAAGCGCTGGATGACTTTCTCGCCCGCTACGGCACCTGGGCTCGCGAGCGCGGGCTCGAAGCCTGGTTGTTCTATCTGCCCGCTCCGCTCCGAGTCTGGCATGGCCGGCTCGATTTCACCGAGCAGGCTCCGGAGCAAGTCCGGCTCTGGCAGCCCACCGATCTGCCCGACCATCTGGAACAACTCGTCCAGGCGCACGGGCTGCGGTTCTGCGATCTGACGCCGGCGCTCATCGAGGCGACGCACACGCGTGAGGTCCTCCTTTTCAACCCGCGTTTCGACACGCATCTCAATGCGACGGGGTCCGCCGTGGTGGCGGAGGCGATGGCGCGCGCGTTCGAGTAGGTTCAACTTTCATTCACGTCTATGTTTGACCTGTGAATCCAACGACATACACTCGGCGCAAACAGACCATAACCTTCGAGTGGAAGATAAAGCCATGAATCCGCCTTCGCCGTCCCGCCGCAGCTTTCTGAAAACCGCCTCCGTCCTCGCCACGGCTGTCACCGTCGTGCCCCGTCATGTGCTGGGGCAAGGTCAAATTCCCCCTTCACAGAAACTCAACATCGCCGGGATCGGTGTTGGAGGAATGGGAGCGGGCGACGTGGCCTCGTGCGCCCAGGCGGGGGAGAACATCGTGGCGCTGTGCGATCCGGACGCGAACGCGCTGGCCGCAACCGCCAAGAAATACCCGCAGGCTAAGCTCTACAGCGACTTCCGCAAGATGCTCGAGACGCAGAAAGACATTGACGCCGTGACGATCGCCACGCCCGACCACGTGCATGCCGTCGCCGCCTCCATGGCGATGAAGCTGGGCAAACATGTCCATTGCCAGAAGCCGCTGACCCACAGCGTCTATGAAGCCCGTATGCTCGGTCGGATCGCCCGCGAAACCAAGGTCGCAACCCAAATGGGCAATTTCGGCCAGGCCAGCGAAGAGGCCCGCCGCGTCGCCGAGATGATCTGGGCCGGCGCCATCGGCACGCTCAAGGAGGTCCACGCCTGGTCCAATCGGAATCCGGACATCTCGCCGCGCGGCGTGCCGCGCCCCAAGGAAACCCCGCCCTGCCCTGCGCACCTCGATTGGGATCTCTGGATCGGCCCCGCTCCCATGCGGCCCTATCATCCCTGCTATCACCCGTTTGCATGGCGTGGCTGGTGGGATTTCGGCACAGGCGTGCTCGGCGACATCGGCTGCCACGAACTCTCCGCCATCTTCAAGGCCATGAAAATTGGCGACCCGGTCAGCGTCGAGGCCTGCTCGACCAACTGGCAGCGGCCCAAGGAGATCAGCACCGAAACCGCGCCGCTCGCTTCCATCACCCATTACAAATTCGCAGCCAGCGACACGCACGGACCCCTGAGCATCTTCTGGTATGACGGAGGCATGCGCCCGCCCCGGCCCGAAGAACTGGATCCCGACGCCGAGTTCGCGGTGAACGACGGCACCATGTACGTGGGCGACAAGGGAATCATGCTGCGCGACCGCCTGATCCCCGAAAGCAAGCGCCAGGAGTTCGGACGTCCGCCCCAGAAGCTCCCGCGCTCCGTCGGGCATTGGAAGGAGTTCCTCGATGCGTGTCGGGGCGGCCAACCGGCGGGCTCCAACTTGGCCGATCACGCTGCCCATCTCACCGAGGTCGTTCTCCTGGGAAACATCGCCATCCGCATGAACCAGAAACTCGAATGGGACGCCGTGAACATGCGCTTCCCGCATTGCCCGGAGGCGGATCAGTTCATCAATCCACCGTACCGTCCGGGCTATGCGCTTTAGAGTCACTCCCCAGATGAAATCTGTGGCAAATGAGTGAAGTTTTGGCGCCAAAGGCAGGCCGGCAACCCCATTTTACGAAAACCCCGATCATCGCCCTGGATGCTTGACACTGACTGGAATACACCACGAAGAACCGAAGAACCTCAAGCGGCACAGCCGCAACCGAAGCTCGGAGAGACGAGCTCCGCGAGTCCTCGATCCGAGGCCGGTGCGTTTCCCCAACAGGGCCTCTTCCGCGGCCGCGCATCCGCGTCAACCTATGCCTCTACGGGAATACCACGCGGTAGAATTTCTGCGGCGCGGTCGCTGTGACGCTGTAGCTGTTCTGTGGAATGCCCGCCACGTCGGCCCACGGGCCATTGACCTGGGATGCCTCCTGCAGCCGGCCCTGGCCCGTCCATGTCAGGTTGACCGTGTTCCCGCTCAGGGTCGGCGGCGCGAACTTCGCGGGAGGCATGGTGTCGGGAAGTCGTCCGATATCGACGTAGCAGATCTTGTTGTTGACGGCAGTCGGACCGTTGCTTAGCGAGAGTCGGCCATCGGCCACCACCACGATGGCCGTGTTCTCGAACCAGCGCACAGTGGCGGTCGCTTGCCCAGAGATA
The DNA here is from genome assembly GCA_002071485.1 of Verrucomicrobia bacterium ADurb.Bin006. Taxonomy (GTDB): domain Bacteria; phylum Verrucomicrobiota; class Verrucomicrobiia; order Limisphaerales; family J093; genus MWFF01. Next base: position 47,691 of record MWFF01000132.1, read on the forward strand.
ATCGTCACGCCCTCGGCTTGAATGTCAAACGTGCTGTCGTAGTTGTCCGATTCGCCTACGACAACGTGGACGCTGTAGTTGCCATTGGGCAACTCGATCTCCCAGACGCGCCCGGCCGGCAGGTCTTTCTGCAAGTGGTTGAATGTGTCGTACCGTTCGTCAGGCGAGATGACGTTGTTGCGATTGCGCGCATGTGCCGAGTTGTCGGCATCCCACCCGTAGCTGTAACCGTTCCCCTGATCCCCAAACACCTGGCCGACGTCCATCAGATAGCCAACCGGGGTCTCAGCGGTGCCATCCTGGAAGTTCACACTGATGACTGTGCCGACAATCACCTCGACCGGCTGCGATACGCTGACTTGACCGTTGGCCGCGGTGGCGCTGGCCGTCAACCGGTACCGGCCTGCCGGGACGTTGTTCCAAACGAAGTTGTAAGGCGCGGCAAGCGTTTCGCCCAGTTTGCCCGCTACTGCTTCGAAAAACTCGACTCTGGTCACCGCACTGTCTCTCACCGAAGCAGTCGCTGCGATCGCAATGCTTGCCGGCGTCGTGGGATACGTTGCCTCGGGCACTGGGCTCGTGATCTCGACCACCGGCACGAAACTGTGCGTCGACGTCGCACGCACCACCACGCCGTACATGTTCCGCCCCGCGTTATCCGCGGTATAGAGCGACACGGTGCCGGCCGGCACCTCGCGCACATAGACCGACGAGTAGCTGTCCACCCCCGCGCCCGCCCCAATCCCGTCGCCGCTCTCATCGACGCCCACTTCGTCTGGAAGCGCCGGCGAGAGAAGGCGGTTGTGTCCGGTCCGAACCGGGACCCAGCCCTCGGCTTCGAACCACGACATCAGGCCGGTGGTGAACTCGGGTGGATTCGCCGCGTTCGAGTCGCCAAGGCGATTGTCCACCAGCACGTAGACAAGTGCCGGCGCCGCGACTGTGACATCAAGCTGGAAGCCGCCATTGTCCCGATTGTCGTTGCGGATCATGATGTAGTCCCCGCCCACGAGGTAGGATGGCAGCGGAAGGATCGCCGCCGCACCGTTCCACTGGTGCACCCGGTCGCGGTAAGCGGGGACGTCTTCCCGGAACGTCGGGACTGTGATCGTGCCCAGGTTGGGATGATTGAAGGTCTGGCCGGTGAATTGCGCCGGGGTGAACTCCGAATCATCTCCTCCCGCCTCGACCACGCTCGTGATCACAGGCGCATAAGGCCGGGTCGTGAACGTCCAGTCCAGGGCGCCCGCCGTTCCTCCCGCATCGGTGAACGCGACACGAACGGAGAACGCGGCGCCGATGGCGAGGGCCCCGGGCGGGTCATAGGTCACCTGCACGCCATCGGTCGTCGCCGTCACGGAGGCCGCGCTGGTGACTTCTTCCCCGTTGACCGTGAGCGTCACATTGCCTGGCGGCACCGGGGTCGAACCGTTCACAATCGTGGCGGCGACGACGCTCTCCTGGGCGACATCCGCCGCGTTCATGGCCGGGACGACTTCACTGACATGCGGCAGGCGCGCGGGTCCTTCGACCGGGACGAGCATGAGGAAATTCAACTGTGAGCTGGGACTTGATGATTCCAGAGCGGTCAGCCGGAGCGTGGTCAGACCGCCAAGTGCCAACGTGACCGGCTGACCGGCAGCATCGGAAAGGGGAACATAGGTGTACGGGGTGTTGGGCACCGCAAAGACGCCCAGGGGAGAACGGCCTTGGGTGGCGGAACCCGGATCGCCCGTGACACGGTCCAGGCGAATGGTCTGGGCGCGTCCGGCGGATGCGCGCAGGTACACCCGGTAAGTGTTGTTGTCCAATGTTCGCGTGTAGTTCATCCAATCGCCCGCGACAAAACCGGTCACGTGATAGTCGGTGGCCTCCACGGACGTAAACCGCGCGCGCAAACCGTCCGTGGAAACCCTCAACCCAACGAAATCGGCCGTGCGGTATTCGGTCGCCGCAGTCGTCGTGTTGTTGTCGTGGTAGTCGACGTCCGGCGTGCCGGTCAGACCCGCGTAGCCGGCCGGCGGCGCTGCCGCCATGCTCATGCCGCCGCCGTAGTTGTAATCCTCGGCTTCGATCAGAGTTGCGGCGGTATCGCTGAACGTGTCAAAGCTCAGATCGGCGCTCGCGGAGCGGCCCGCTTGGTCTGACACCGTGATGTGCGCCACGTAGACCGTGTTTGCCACGAGACCTTTGAATTCCACCGTGCGATCCGCTGATGTGCCGCCCACGACCAACTGTGAGGAGACATCAGCCCCGTTCAAGACAAGCCGCAGATTCTGCGGATCGAGCCGATTGGGCGCAACCGTCGAGGCCTTGAAACTAAGGCCGCCCGATGCGCCATAGAACAACGTCTGGTTCACTGGCTTGAGATCGGTGATGACCGGCGGATTGCTGATCGAGGTCGGCAGACCTTTGACCACCACACCGTACATGTTCCGCCCCTCGCCGAACTCGAAGGTCGAAAACGTGCCGGCCTCGACCTGCTTGAAATAGACCGAGGCCCACTGGTCGACGGTCCCATTGGCATTCTCGTCGTAGCCCACTTCGTCAGGGAAGAACGGGTCGCCCGCCCGGTTCAGTCCGTTGACAACCGGCGTGAATCCCTCGGCGCCGACCCAAGTCATCGCGGAGTACCACCACTCCGGCTCAATGCCGTCGGTATACACGGGGGGATCGGCACTCGATCCGTCCTGGCGTCGGTTGTCAATCAGCAGATAGACCAGCGCCGGTTCCGACACGGTGATGTCGAGCTGAAACGGGACGTTGTCGCGATTGTCATTGCCGATCATTTTTCATGGTCACGCTTCGTGAAGGGTCAGTACAGAGTTGTTGGGTATCGCGACAATTCATGTGGTTTCCGCCCGCTGCGTCAACCTCTTTCCAACACCTCTGCCTCCACGGTCTTTTCATTTCGAGCGGTGCTTGACTCAACAACAGCAACCCTTCGGGAATTTAAATGAAATGACGGTGGGGAAAAGCAAAGGGGCCGCGTCTGAATAGTTGACATGTGACGTTCTGTGATCAGATTGGAGCCAGTTCACTTTTCCATTGATCAGACACCGGCACCCATGTCACGGATCGAGGTCATTCTCAGGCCGGCTGCCTTGGTGGCGCACTCTGGGCTCTTGTTGTGGAGCTATTGGCAGAGAGTTCGTGGTCGCCCCAAACCGGCGACTGCGCCGCCCTGGACTCCTGTGGTGTTGGACACGTCGCATCTGCGCATGTTTCGTGGTGTCGTGACCGCTGCGATGCCGCCCACTGCAAAACGGGGACTCACGCAGGCAGACAAAGCTGAGTCGCGCTCCAGCGCGGAGAGGCAGCAATACCGCAGACTGCTGCCGACACGCGAAGGTCTCGGACAAATGGCGGGGGTCATGGGATCGCTTCTGCTATTGCTTGCAAGCGGATCTGGATTGGGTGCACCGGTTCTGGCGGCGTTCGTGCAGGAGGAGAGTCATCGTCAAGTCGAGGTCCATGCGGTTGCATCAAGTCCTTCGGATGCCACGCGCGTCGCATCGTCCGCCGACACGCTGCACGCGCTGGAGACGATTCGCAGGCAGTATGCCCTGCCGGCGCTGGCGGTGGTCGTGGTGAAGGACGGGCGGATTTGCGATCGCGCCGCTTTGGGGGTGCGAAAGGTGGGAGATTCCACTCCGGTGACAATCAACGACCTGTTCCACATCGGGTCATGCACGAAGGCCATGACCGCCACGCTCGCGGCGCTCTTGATCGAGGAAGGAAAGCTGCGCTGGGACACCGCGATTGCCGAGGTCTTTCCCGAGCTGAAGGGCAGCATGGACAGGCAGTACGAAACCGTCACCGTCGAGCAGTTGTTGACCCATCGCGGCGGATGTCCCAACAAACCGCCGCCGAACGCCTGGAAACGGGCCTGGAAACAGAAAGGGACGCCCGCGGAACAGCGCCGCGAGTTCATCGGCGCCGTTCTCGCACAGCCGCCCGAAGCGGCGCCGGGGACAAAGATGATTTACTCGAACCAGGGTTATTCCGTCATCGGCGCCATGCTCGAGCGGGTGGCCGGGGAATCATGGGAAGATCTCATTACGCGAAGGCTGTTCACGCCGTTGAGCATGAGTTCGGCCGGATTCGGTCCGCCCGGGACGCCGGGCAAAGTGGATCAACCTTGGGGTCACAAGCGCAAGGATTCGGTGGAGCGAGGCCTTGAGCGAGATCGGCCGAGCCGCGCGGGACGCGAGAGCCGGGGAGGCATCGGGGGTGTCCACGAGGCTGGGGACTGGGATCGCTTTGAGGCGCGCCTCGCTGTGGCCAGGCCGGATCAGGTCGACAACCCGCCAGCCATCGGGCCCGGCGGGGGCGTGCACTGCACGCTCGAGGACCTGGCGCGCTTCACCGCCATGCATCTCGAGGGGGAGCGGGGAGGCGGCCTGTTGCGTCCGGAGACGTTCCGTCGACTGCACAGCCCGCCTCCCGGATTCGACTATGCCTGCGGTTGGCGGAGTGTTCACTGCGATTGGGCGCGGGGACAGGCCTTGACGCACGATGGTTCGAACACGGCGTGGTACGTGGTGATGTGGCTTGCGCCCGAGATCAGGTTATCGGTTGTGGTTGGGACGAACATGGGCGGTTCAGACGCCTCGAAGGGGTGTGACGAAGTGGCCGGCGCGATGATCCGGAAATGGCTGACGCAGCCGAGGCAAGAGGAGTGAAAGGCGTTGGATCGGGCCGCCTGCCCAGGGGATGGGATTGGTTTGTGCGGGATGTGGACGACGACCAGTGTTGAATCGTGATCGAGGCGATGGCGGTCGCGATGCGCCTCAATTCTCCGGTGAACAGAGTTTCGATATGGCCGTCCCCGTGCTGGACTGTGTACGTGCCCGCGGGACCAGACGCCGAAAGTCGCAGGGCATTGCCTTCGCGCCACAGTTCCACTATGTCGCCATGTCGGGCTGAGGCGGGCTGGTCATGGGCCGCGCCAGGTTGCGGGCCGGCGTCGGGGCTCTTCTTGAGGGTGGGCGCGGAGGCGACGGCAACAATGGGTTGTCCGTCGCGGGTGGCTGAGACCACGCGCTGACGAACGGCTGCATCGGTTGTTGTTCGAAAGATCACGAACAGGGAGCCACAGGGCTCGAGGCGGAGGGGCAGGGCGATCTGTCCGAGCCTCGATGTGACATCGCGCACGTCCACCCTGCGCGTGTCTTCCTCGCCCGGCTCGGGAGAGAGTTCGGTCAGCAGAGGAGTGGTATCGGGGGCCGAGAAATGCAGAGTTCTGTTTGAGCCACCACCAATAGGCGCGCACTCGGGAGGATCGGGGAGGGTTAACCCAGCCGGACTCGAGGCTCGACGGCCTCGCTTGAGGCGGCGCGGCGGGCTTGACCTCGATGCTGGCCGGATCGCCTGCGAGCACATCGGCCGCCGGCGGCGGATCAAGACAAACGGCGGCAAAAAAGGCGTATGCGGCGGCCCATGCCACGGAGGCAGCAGCGCGAGTCCAACTGCGCGCGGACACTGGGCGCGGGCAATGCTTGAATCCGAGTCTGCTCGTCCGGTTTGGCTGGCTGGCAAGGCGTTGTGAAGTCATAGCCGGTGTGTCCAAGCAACGGCCATTCGCAGGCCGATCGCTCTTCCGAGAGCGGCTTGGGCCTCAGCCGGACGCATCATCCCCGCGCGTCCAGCGGTCAGACGGACGCGAGTTGATCGCGGTTCTCGTAAACCTTCAGGACGGCGTCGGCGATGTCGTCCATGTCCGCCCTGGTGCCCAGGAGCGGTCCCGAGGCCCAGATCATCGCCATTTCCTCGCAGACCTGATCGCACCTGGGACAGCTCATCGCGTCGCGAAACTCCTTGAGCCGGCGTTCGGAGAACGTCTTGCGATAGACCCTGCTCTGAACGATGTGGTCCACCCAAGGCTCGCGGTGGAGACCGATGGTGATGTAGGGGCTCAAGGGCACGCCTTCGGCGGCCATGGCTTTGAGGAAACGCGCGCGGTCGACGTTGTTGAAGTGCTCCTTGCGATAGCGCATGGCGTACAGGTAGAAGGAGCCACTCGTGGTGCCCGGGTAGAGCTTCTGCGGAACGAGGCCGGGGCAGCCCTTGAGGCGACTCGTAAGATACGCCGCGTTCTCGTTGCGACGTTGGAAGCGTTCCTTGACACCATCGAGTTGGCCGAGCAACAGCGCCGCTTCGAGTTCGTTCATCCGATACTTCGGGCCGATCACCTCGGTCTTCCCGCGCCGCGATGTGCCGTGATTGTGGACCGTGTAAACCTTGTCCATCAGGGCCTCATCGTCGCCGATGACCGCCCCGCCTTCACCGCATGCAATGGTCTTGCTGGTCTGGAAGCTGAAACAGCCCAGTGGCGCGATCGATCCCAGCTTCTTGCCCTGGTACTCTGAAAGATGCGCCTGGCAGGCGTCCTCGATGACTGTCAGATTGTGTTTTCGGCCAATCTCGAGGAAGCGTTCGAGGTGGCAGGGCTGCCCCATCATGTGCACCGGCATGAGGGCGCGCGTGTTCTCGGTGATGCGCCGCTCGACGTCGTCCGGATCGAGCTGGAAGGACTCCGGATCAAGGTCGGCCAGCACGGGCAGCGCTCGGGCGGCCAGGATCGAGGCGATGGTGCCCGGATCGGTATAGGGCGAGGTGATTACTTCGTCGCCGGCGCCGATGCCCAGAGCCTCGACGCACGTGTGGAGGGCCTGCGTGCCCGAGCCGGTGGCCACGCAGAACTTGGTCCCCATCAGCTCGGCGTACGCCTTCTCGAAAGTCGGCACCGTGCCCGTCGCCGACTGAATCCGACACCAGATTCCGCTCCGGGTGGTCTTGGCGACAGACTCCATGACCTTGTCATCCACGTAAGGCCAGGACGGCCACGTGCGATTCTTGCGCACGGGGTCGCCCCCCAGAACAGCCAACTTTTTCGTCGTCGCCGTGCTGCCTCCACGCAGGGGAAGGGAATGAGAAGCCACTGCTGCCGCCGAGCCGACGGATGCCACCGCGATGAACCGCCGGCGATTCAGGTTGTTCGTTTTCATAATCGTTCGAGTTGAGTGGGCTGGTCACTTGACACGGAACGGCCCGCGAATGCTGATCAGGTCGGTCGAGGTCTTGCCGTTGCGCGGGACGCGCGCGAGCGTGTAGACAGTGCCATCTTTGCCCACAGCGATCGAGTTGACGTACGCTGGCCGGTCGCCGCTCTCGAAGAAAATCGGTCCCTGGTCGCGATAGGTGCGGGTGGGAATGTGGTAGGTGATCAGATGCAGGTTCTCGATCCCTTTGGACTCGCCCCTCGCCGTCGATTCCTTGCCAAGGACGCGCTTGCCGTCCACGTACACCGGTCCGCCCGTCAGGTAGTGAATCGTCTGGCCGTCCGGACCGAGCGTGAAGCCCAGGTAACCATAGCTGAACTGGTCGAACATTCCGCTGCGTTGCGAGGGAGCCGACGTGATCCGGTCAAGCACCTCGACCCGATTGGCTGTTGGCTCGTACTTGTAGAGGTGCCCGGAGTTCCCATGCACCATGTAGATGGCACGCTCGGGCTGATACCAGAACGTCTGGCGCCAGTTGTAGGCCATGTGGCCGGGCGACGTCGGATCGTAGAGGCCCAGGTAATCTTTCTTGAGATCCTCGCCCGCAATCGTCTCGACAGCGTCGGTATCCGCACGCCATCGCAGGATGGCGCCGTCCCCCGTGCTGAAATAGGCCGAGCCGTCGTTGGGATCGATCGCAATCGACCGGCACAAGGTCCGGTACGTCGCGCCGCGGCCGTTCTCCCCTTGTTGCGCAAAGAGGCCGAAGTCCTTGAGATTCCCGGTGTGTAGATCCTTGCGGAGGAAATGGCCGCACGGCCAAGTGATCGCAAAAAGGCGCCCCCGCCGCGCGTCCATGTTCATGGTCAGAATCCCCTCGCCATTGGGGGCAAGCCCCAGATCCTCGAACTTGCCGGTCTTCATGTCATAGGAGAGCAAGTGGCCGCCAGGGTAAGGCTTGTAGCCGGCCGGGGGGATGCCTATCTTCTCCATACCGTCGATGATGCTGTAATACCCCACATGCGTCGCAAAGTAGAGCTTGCCGTTGGCTTCGACGAAATTGACGTGCGACTTGCCCTGAGCGATGACTTTCTGGCCCCCTTCGCCGCACGCGGCGCTCAGGTCGCCCAGATGCCGAATCGTGTCCTTCTTGGGATCGTACGCGTACATCTGGCCTGCCAGATCGAACGCCTCCGAGCACAGCACGTAATAGATGCGCCCGTCACTGGCCGCCAGCATCCCGTTGTAGGTATCGTGGCCCTGGGGGAATCCGGAGTCATGGATGCGCGCGATCAGACGCCCTGAGGCGCGCTGGCCGGCGGTGCCGGCCATTGTCTTCGAGCCGGCACAGAGGCTGAGGGCCAGCGTGAACAGGGCGAGTCGGAGAGTGCGGGAGGCAACAGGTGTGATCATGGTGTTATGTCCGGGATCGTATCGGTGCTATCGCTTCATTCGAACGCCGCCAGCGTTCGCAGATAGGCCGCGGACTGGGCGATGTCCTCTTGAATCTGCTGCGGAGTGCGGGAGACATCCTTGACTCCCTCGATCTCCATCGTGATCGGACCGCTGTAGCCGTGTTCAGTAAGAATCTGAAGCACGGCGGCTATGTTGACGCGCCCTCGGCCCAGGGCGGGAAAACGCCACTCCCCCACCCCGCCGTCATGGTCCTTGATCTCGACGGTGGCCACAAAGGGCAGAATCTTGCGCAGTTCAGTCGGAGCGTCCATTCCATCGTTGTAAAAGTGGATGTTGCCGGTGTCGAAGTTGACGCGCACGCACGGATGATCGACCTGCCGCATGGTCTCGAGGAGCACGTCCCCGTTTGTCCCAAGATCGGGGTGCGTCTCGATCGCGATCGTCACCCCATGCCGGGCGGCCAGGTCGCCCGCCCGCCGCAATCGCTGGTAAACGAGCGCCTTGGGGACATCGCGGCTCTTGGCCGACAGGAACAGGTACTTGACCCCCATGCGCTCGCAGACAGCCAGTTGCCCGTCGAGTTGATCGACTCCCTCCGGACGCGCAAGATCGGCATCGCCCCGAAACACCACCGCCTTCAAACCATGATCGGCAAGGCGTTTCCGAACGATTTCAACCTGATCGGCAGCGGGCACGCTCATGAAGACATGCCGAACTCCAATGGCTGGCAGATGCGTCCACGCAGCCTGCTCGCATCCCTGATAGTTCGCCAGACGACAGGCCAGAGTAAACTTGCTGCGGGGGGCGGATTCACCGGGTGCCGGTTGGCCAAGCGCACAAAACAGGTCGAGACCCACCGCCGACGCGATAACCGCCAGACCCAGCGTGAACTCGCAGAGGCGCGTCCGCATGCTCCAAACCTCGATCCCGGCACAGACCGTTGCGTTCATCAGGTGACCTCGATTGCCCGAACCGGATGCCAGCGTAGTCCAGGCTCGGACCGACAAACAAGCAAAAGTCTTAGGCGTCGGCCGTCGGTGGCCATGGCCAAAACCCATCGCACACGAACTGGCGACAAGCTCCCTCGGTTTGAGACGGAGCCGCGCTAATTGGCAAAACCGCGCTCGATCAGCTCGACTGCTTTCGCGTCGCGCCGTTTCCGATCGGCACTGCCCAGGACCACCGCGACCAGGCGGCGGTCTTGACGCTGCGCGGTGACGGCGATCGAGAATCCAGCCGCGGCGATGTAGCCGGTCTTGAGACCGTCGCAACCCGCGACCTGAGCGAGGAGCGGATTGTGGTTTCGCATGACAACCGCGCTCTTGCTCGATGCGGGGCGGAAGGTCCTCTGACGCGTCGAGGTGTAGCGCAACGCATCCCGTTTCTGCAAGACGGCATAGCAGAGGCGGGCCAGGTCCCTCGCCGTCGTCACGTCAGGCGGCTGGCCAGGGCCTGGCGGAAGACCGTGCACGGAGTTGAATCGGGTGTTGGTCATGCCCAGTTCCCGGGCACGCTGGTTCATTAAGCCAACAAAAGCCGACGTGCTTCCGGCGACCTTCTCGGCCAAAGCCACGGCGGCGTCATTCGCCGACCTGACCATCAACGCATAGAGCATTTCGTCCACGGTAAACACCTCCCGCTCGGCGAGCCACACTTGCGAGCCGCCCGTCGCGGCCGCCTTCGCGCTCACCGGGACCTTATCCTGAAACGAAAGCTGCCCGCGCTCGATCCGCTCGAGGATGATCAGCAAATCCATCAGCTTCAGCACGCTCGCGGGGTAACCTTGGACATCCGCCCGATCTTCGAACAGCACCCGCTTGGCGCCCACGTCCACGACAATCGCGCCCACATACGGATCGCGCGGAATCGACCGGGCGGGCGCAGGCCTTGGAGCCGACTTTTCGGAAGGCTTGGCCGTCGCGCCGCCGGGCGCGACCGCGCCGAGAATTGGCGACGGACCGAGGAAGAACCACGCCGCGCAGAGCGCCGCGAGGCCGATGCGAGTCCCAATGCGTTTTAGAAAAGAAACTTCGCTTCCCATACTCAGATCTCCAGATCCGCCCGCACGGTGGTCAAACCCCAGGCCGGGACGGTGACGCGGCCTTCGAGCTTGCGCAAAGGTCCTTCGCTGGCGTCGCTATGCCAGAGCTGCCGTGCAGAGAATCCGTTCCATCCGATCTCGGTCTGCGCCTCGCGTCCGGCGGCGCCCCAGAACCGAAAGATGAGCGCTTGGCCGTCATCGCTCGGCTTGACACCGGTCACCAGCATGTCCGGCGAACTCAGTTGGAATCGCGGCGCGCCGATGGGTTTAGACCCGCGCGCCACAGTCGGGAGCAACGGCTGGCTCGCGGCGATCGCGAGCCTCGACGCAGCCAACGGATCGTAACCGCAGTGCGGGCGGAGGACGAACCGGAACACGTGCGGCCCGTCCTGGCAGGCCCGATAGTTCGTCCCCCAATGGTTGTTCATGGCCCACGAGTAGAGTTTCTGAGTCGGACCGACCTTCTTCCGCCACACCTCGGGGTTGGCCTGCGAGTTAAGCAGGTTCGCCGACAGTTCGCCGACCTGCACCAGCGGCGCATCGAGCGTGATCCAGGTGACGCCGAACCGATCGTTCGCCACGTCCGCCCAACGGTTCACGCTGAACCAGTTCTTGCAGGCGCTTGGAATCTGATCGAGATCGGGGCGGATGACGCCATAAGACACCTCGAGGCGCATCTGGCCATCGGGCACTGCAAAGGGGAAGCCGAAATTAAGACTCTCCTTGCCCTCAGCCGCGTGGTAGCTCGATGCGAGGAGACGGCTCTTGTCCAGCGTGTTGACAATCTCGACGGCGTCTCTGCCGGCAACGAGCCGGATTTCGCGTTCGAGGCGATGGCAACCCGGCGCATCGGACGCGATCAGGAGCGATGCGACAAGCGGACCCGTCTCGCGCTCGCGGATCGTGACCGGCCCGTTGCGCCTGGCATTGGACGGCTTGTCCCCGTTGAAATAGAGATACTCGTTGAGCGCCTGCCCATCGGCGGCGTCGGCAAGATTGGCATCGAGACCCGCCAGACGCAGCTCGACGATCCCGCCGGTCCGCTCGTCCACACACAGGCTGACGATCCCGTTCTCCAGCGTTGCGCCTCGCGCAGTGACCTTTCCATCGACGTGCGGGGCGCCTGAGGCGAGCCTGTAACGCCGCGCCGCAAACGGTGGCACGTCTCGGGCGAGAAGGACCAGTTCGCCGCTGCGCAACCGCTGCGACGCCACGGGCTGGTCCGAGTCGTCCGTGACGCGGTCTTTGCCCTCCGAAAGGAACTTGGGCACCACGACCAGTTCCGTGCGCGGCCATGATGTGGTATTGAAGATGTCCACAGCCGCGTTTTGGGCCGGACCGTCGGATTGGGCGAGGGCACGGCTAAGGAGGTCGCGCGACTGGAGATCGGCGGCGACGGCATAGGATTGCTTGACGGCCCATTGCTCGCGGGTCTCGCGGCGGAAGGGTTCGCTGACGCTGCACCAGGCGCCCCATGTGTGTTCGGAGTAGAGCAACACGTTGCGCCAGGCATCCTCGAACGCGTCAACCGGATACGTCCGCGGATTGAGCATCGCCCAGAGCGCCTCGGCCTGGATCACACGGTCCGAACTCGCCCGATTCATCGCCGTCTCGAGTGCCGACGACCCGGCGCCATCCTCCCAGTAGGGCGTCCAGTCGCCGGCCACCTGCTCGAGCTCCGCCCCGTGCCGCTCCTCGAAGGCGCGGAAGGCCGTGCCGGTCGAGCTGATGATGAATTGGGGCGAAGCATGCGTCTGGTTCCAATCCTTGATGAACTCGCAGATCGCAGGGTCGGGCGTGGCGTTGTCCCCCACGCCGCTCCACCGCACGTAGGCGATCTCATAGGGATACGCCCGCTGCGCCAGGCCATTGCAGAAATCCTCGACCAGGCGCGGCGACATCGCGTGGTACCGGTGGGACATCGCGTAACCCCAGAACGGAATCCAGACCAGCACCTTGCTCCGCCCGTCCGGCCCGACCCAGTAAAACGGCTTGTTCTCCCACTGCACCAGGATGTCCCCGATGCGATCGAAATAGTTCGGCGCCACGCTGAAATACCGGATGCCGGCTTCGGTCATTGCGCTCACGGTCCCCCACGAATAGCCCGGCACGTCGCTGATCATCGCCGCGTCCACGGGCACGCCCGTCTCGGTCCCCAGGCGCGTCGCCATGCGAAAGAGCCGGATCAACTCCTCCGGTCGGCAAAGACCGGTGAGTTCGTTCAGATACAGGCCGTTGAGAGCGACCCGCCCAGCCCGCACGGCCTCGATGAATTCCTTGCGCTGGGTCTCGCCAAGCCGCCGCAGGTACAGGTCCGCCGCCCACAGCACTTCGACATTCCACACAAAACGCGCCCCCGGCGGATAGCTCGCCGTCTGGCGGGCGATCTCCATGCCGCGAACCAGGTTCTGCACCTGCTTGTCCTCGATCTCGGTCTGGATCTCCGTGTAGCCAATGTCGGTGTGCGAATGCGGCAGCACATAAACCGTCAACGGGCGCACAGGCGCCCGACGCAACTCGGTCTGGACCACGGTCTGACCCGCCACTTCGAGAACCAGGGGCGCCGTCTCCGCGCTCGCCACAGCCGGCACACGCCACTCGATGGTCTGTCGCCCGGGTTGCAGACGCAGGGCATTCGGCTGCTCCGCGCCGAGCCGCACCACGGCGTCCGCAGCCTCCGCATACGGGTGATCTAACGTGACGCGCAACGTCTGGACCAGGCCGAGGCTGGTCTTCTCGACAATCGGGACCTGTTTGACCTCGACCGTATCCCTGGCTGCCGCCTCCTCGACCGGTCCGCTCGAGTAGAACGCAATCTCGGCACCGCCAACCGTGCCGAAGCCCTGAGGCCCCAGCCTTGTCACGCTCCATTTCACCCGCCGCGCCGTCACGGGCGCCGGCAGAGTGAAAAACGTCTCGCCGCCGCGCACCCCGCTGTGCTTGACCGGCACGGTCGCCACCGTCGTGCCATCGGCATCGGCAAAGACAAGTTCGGATGCGACGATCGTGGCAGGATCGTTGCGATCGACGTGTCGAAAGGCGCCGATGGTCGAAGGCGCGTCGAACTCGAACTCGACAAAGGTCCCCGTGCCTTTGTTGTCGGACGAGTACTCGGTCTTGAGAACTCGATCAACGAGGTTGCCGACCTCGAAGGCCCCGCCGGGATAAGCCGTCGAACTCGCCGTGATGCGAGCGGTTTGGATTGGAGTCAGCGGCGTAAACGCGGCGTTACCGCTCACGGCCCCGAGAACGCCGGCAAGAACCAGCCGCAAACCGCTGAACCACTGAATACGGACGTCTGACTTGCGCATGGGCGCCATTCTTGCCCAGGCGCCCCGCGGCGTCGAGCCGTTTGCACCGACATCCGCATTGCCCCCCGGATCGGCTAACGCCTGAACCGCTCCGGTTGGGTCATGGACCCACCACAATGAAACGGCCAGTCAGAATCCAATGCTTCAAGAGTGCCCGCCGCGATTCACGAGACAGGATTATGCCTTGCGCCACCACGGCGGCTACCTGGGGCGTCGGGCGCGCGACTAGCTTTCGCGTTGAAACGATTCTTCCCCACAGGCATGCTCCCATCACGCGGACACAGTCTGCACCAGCTTGACCCATGCCTGGCAGCGGGCTGAATGGGGTGAAAGCATGAGATACACACCTAACGCCAAATGCCCTCAGCATGGCCTTCTCGAATCAGGAAAGGCCCAAGGTGAAGACGAAAACGCAAGCCATTCTCGAAGCCAGCCGCGCCTCCAACATCATCCTCCCGCAGTCGTGACGCGAATCAAACCGCCATGCCCCGGACCCGCCATCGCCATCGCCCTTGCCCTGTTCTGCGTCACGACACTTCGCGCGCAGACCGCAGGCGGCCTGCCTGCTCCCCTCACACCAGCGGACGGGGCTGCATCGGCGTCGGCCCAAGCCGCCCCCGACCCCGCCACAACGCGCTCCCGGCAGCTTTCTCCCTCGAACCGGGGCACGGGTCTAATCATCTCGGAGATCATGTATCACCCCCGGGAAAACGGCGGCACTGAGGTTCTGGAATACATCGAAATCTTCAACACGGAACCGGTGTCCGAGATCATCGGCGGCTGTCGACTTGGCGGCGACATCGAGTTCACGTTCCCGCCTCGCATGGCGCTCCCCGGACGCAGTTTTGTCGTCGTCGCGCGCGATCCGGAGTCGCTGCGGCGGGCGACCGGGATCACCAACGCGATCGGTCCCTTCGCGGGAAGCCTGCCCAACGACGCCGGACAAGTGCGGCTTTACAACCGCGCAGGCGCCCTGTTGCTCGAGGTCAAGTATGAGGATCAGATGCCGTGGCCGATCGCGGCTGACGGCGCCGGGCATTCCCTCGTGCTGGCCCGGCCGGACTACGGCGAGAATTCCGTCTACGCCTGGTCCGCCAGCGCCGAGATTGGAGGTTCGCCGGGCCGGGCCGACCCCGAGGTCGAGGATCCGCTCGACGCGGTGGTGATCAATGAGTTCCTCGCAAACAGCGACCTCCCCGAGGTTGACTTCATCGAACTCTTCAACCGCGGCACTCAGACCGTCGACCTGTCCGGATGCATCCTCAGCGACCGGCCTGATATCAACAAGTTCATCATCCCCGCCGGAACTCTGCTCCCGCCCGGTCGATCGGCGCTCTTCTCCGAAGCGGGCCTCGGCTTTGGTCTCAGCAGCCACGGGGAGTCGATCTTCTTCGTGCGCGCCGACGCCACCCGGGTGATCGACGCAGTGCGATTCGGCGCGCAATCCCCAGGCGTCTCCTATGGACGCTCCCCTGACGGAGCGCCGGCCATCCGCGAACTCTCGCGTCCGACGCCCGGCGCCCCCAACAGCGCTCCGGCCCTCCACGACATCGTCATCCACGAGATCATGTATCATCCGATCTCAGGTCTCATCGAGGACGAATACGTCGAACTGCACAATCGGGGCAGCAATGCGGTGGACGTTGGCTACTGGCGGTTTGTGGACGGCATTAGCTTCATGATCCCGCCCGACACCCGTATCGAGCCCGGCGGCTACCTGGTTGTGGCGCGCGACCGCGCCCGGCTCCTCGGCAAATACCCGCAACTCAACTCGGCCAACACGCTGGGAGACTACGAGGGCGAACTCTCGGACCGCGGCGAACGGCTGGCCCTGGCGAAACCGCTCGATCCGTTGCGGCCGTTCCAGGACTTCGTGGTGGTTGATGAGGTCACGTACAGTGACGGCTGGGGACAGTGGACCGACGGAGGCGGAAGCAGTCTGGAACTGATCGATGCGCATGCCGACAACACCCTGGGCGCGAACTGGATGGGCAGCGACGAGACGGCCAAGAGTTCCTGGACCGATATCGAACACACGGGTGTGATTGACAACCAGGCCGGGAGCATGGACGAACTTCAAGTCTTTTGTCAGCAGGGCGGCGAGTGCCTCCTCGACAACATCGAATTGACAAAAGCCGGCGAGACCGTCAACCGCGTCAAGAATCCCGGCTTCGAAACCAGCCTCAGCGGATGGGAAGCGCTCGGCACACACGAGCGGTCCGGGATTGAAGCCGGCGAGGGCTATCAGAGCAACCGCAGCCTGCACGTGCGCGCAACCAGCCAGGGCCGTTACACCATCTCCGTTTACCGGATCACTTACGACCGCCTCTCGACACCAATCGCCGCACCCCGCGCCGGAGAGACGTTCACCATCCGCGCCAAAGGCCGCTGGATCGCCGGTTGGCCCTACATCATCATCGGAGTCAAGGGCCACGCCCTCGAGGCCGTGGGCGCCCTCGAGGTGCCCGACAACCTCGGCACCCCCGGCCTGCCCAACAGCCGACGCGTGGCCAATGCCGGTCCGGCCATCTGGGACGTTCAGCACGCGCCCGTGCTGCCCGCAGCCGCTCAACCTGTGACTGTGTCCGCCCGGGTCCATGATCCCGATGGCGTGGCGTCGGTAGTCCTCAAGTGGCGCAACGACACCGCCGCTGGTTCGTTCACCACCACGCCAATGACCGATCCGGACGGCGACGGCGTCTACCGTGCGACCTTCCCCGGCCTGCTCACGGGACAGATCGCAACCTTCTCGATCGAGGCCGCCGATGCCGCGATGCCCCCCGCTACCAGCCGGTTCCCGGGACCGGCGCCGACGGGAATGCCGGCCCTCGAGTGTCTGGTGCGGTTCGGCGACACACTCCCGCCCGGGGTGTTCGGCGCATACAGGGTCTGGGTGTCGTCCGGCAACGTCGCGCGGTGGCAGGCCCGCCCGACTCGCAGCAACGAGCCTGTCGACGCCACCTTCACCTATGACAATTATCGCACGGTCTATAACGCCGCCGTCCGCTACCGCGGCAATTGGCGTGAGGGCGGGTTCGAGGACTACAGCCGCGCCGCCTACATGATCGACTTTCCAAAGACCGAGCGCGTCCTCGGGGACACGCAGATCGCCCTGGATTTCATCAGCCTCAACTATGACAACGGCACCAAACAACAGGAGAAACACGCCTACTGGATCGCGCGGCAGGTCGATCTCGCCTCGATCGCCATGCGCTATGTGCACGTCAGCGTCAACGGTTCCGCCCTGTTCCGCTACGACTCCTTCTCGCCTTCGAGGTCGCTCTGCAGCCGCTGGTACGGCGACGACGATCCGCACGTGTACGAACAGCTCTATCCGCACGAGCCCTTCGCCAATTACACCACGACCGGCGGCGTCAAGAAGCAAGCCAAATACCGCTACTGCATGCGCAAGAAGGTCACCACCGTGCCCGACGACGATTTCTCGCCTCTCTATCGGGTGGTCGACGCCCTCAGAGCCCCAACCGACGACCTCTACGTCGCCCGCGTGTCCGCCCTGGCCGATATCCGGAGTTGGGCGGGGTACTGGGTGATCAACCGGATGTGCGGCAACGGCGACCACTACAACTCGTCCGGTTACCCGCACAACATGTACACGTACATCCCTCCCTACGGACGCTCCAGACTCCACGTCAACGACACCGACGGCGCCTTCCAAACCGTCTACTCGATCTTCCCCGACTCCGGCTTCCTGCCCGGGATCATGTTCGCCAAACCCGAGTTCCGCCGCGTCTACTGGCGTCTGGCCTGCGACGTGGCGCGGGGCCCCATGGACCCGGCCATCAGCACCACACGCCTCAACGACTGGTACCAGGTCTTCCGCGACAATCGAATCGCCGCCGACTCACCCAACAAGATGAGCAACTGGATCACTGCCCGCAGAAGCAGCTACCTCCAATCGTTGGCCCCCATGACAAACCTCGCCTTCAAGGTTTCCACCCCGAACATCACGACAAACACAACACCCATCACCGTCATCGGCGAGGCGCCGATCGCCGTCACCGCCATCGAAGTCAACGGCCTCCCCCACGCCGTCAAATGGATCGGCGAAACCGTCTGGCAAATCCGCGTCGCTCTCAGCCCCGGCGCCAACGCCCTTGCCTTCCGCGCCCTGGATGAACATGGTGGCATCGTCGGAAACGCCGCCCGCACGGTCACCTACACCGGAGCGCCCGTGTCACTCGAAGGTAAGCTCCTCATCAGCGAAATCATGTACCACCCCGCGGCCCCCGCCTCGAGCTTCGTCGAAATCCTCAACCTCTCCCCCACGGAAACCCTTCCCCTGGGCGGGCTGCGCGTGGACGGAATCGATGCCACCATCGGACACGGACGCTTCATCGCGCCGGGCGAGTATGCGGTTGTGGCCAGGAGCCTGCCGGGCTATCAATCGAGCTACGGCAATGCTGAGGTCGTCGTCGCGGAATTCAATGGCGCACTCGACAATGGCGGAGAGACGCTCACCCTGCAATGGACTGATGGCACAAACACAATCGTTCTCGACCAGGTCACCTACGGCGGCCATCCGCCCTGGCCCGCCGCCGCCGACGGCGCCGGCGCATCGCTGCAGTTGATCGACGTGTTCCGTGACAACGACCGCATCGGCAATTGGACCGCCATCCAACCCGGCGGCACGCTGCCCCTGGCAACGCCAGGCCAGTCAAACAACGTCACCGCGCGCCTCCCCGAATTCCCCCTGCTCTGGATCAATGAAGTCATGCCGTCCAACACCAGCGCGCTGGCGGACAACGCCGGCGAATTCGACCCCTGGATCGAACTGTTCAACGCCGGCACGAATGCGATCGCTCTCACAGGCTGCCACCTCAGCAACGATCCCTCGAATCTGCGCCAATGGGCCTTCCCCGACGGATCGAAGATCGGCCCGGGTGAACGTCTGCTGGTCTGGGCCGACGCGCAGCCCCAGCAGACCGATGGCTCCCATCTGCATGCCACCTTCCACCTAGAGAGCGGCAGCGGCACCGTGGTTCTGGCCTGGCATTACCTGGGCCGTACCATCGTCCTCGATGCCATCTCCTACGCCGATGTCCCCGCCGACTGCTCGTACGGATCCTATCCGGACGGCGCCCCGCACGCCCGCCGGCTTTTCCACAATCCCACGCCGGCATTGCCCAACAGCCCCGCCTGGCCGCCGCTGCTTGTCACCATCAACGAGTGGATGGCCGCCAACACTCGGACGATCGCCGATCCTGCCGATGGCGATTTCGACGATTGGTTCGAACTCCACAACGCCGGTCCCTACCCGGCGTACCTCGGCACGTACACATTGACCGACAACCTCGATATCCCAACGAAGTTCTCGATCCCCGCCGGCACCGTCATCCCGCCCGGCGGCTTCCTGCTGCTCTGGGCGGACGAGGAGACCAACCAGAACGCTCCAGGCCAGGACCTGCACGTCAACTTCAAGCTCGCCCAGGGCGGCGAACAGATCGGCCTGTTCGATCCGGACGGCGTCCCTGTCGACACGGTCTCCTTCGGTCCACAGTCCGATGACGTCAGCTTCGGGCGATTCCCCGATGGCGCCGATTTGCCCGCATACGAAATGGTCGAACCTACTCCCCGCACCCCGAACAGCCTGGCCGGCGCCAACCGCCCCCCCGTCTTCGATCCGCTGCCCGATCAGACTGTCGCCGAAGGCAGCCCGCTGGTCTTCACCGTCAGAGCCACTGATCCCGATGCCGGCGATACGGTGCGGTACAGCCTCGGCCTGGGCGCTCCGCCCGAGGCCGAGTTGAACGAACAGACCGGCGAGTTCCGCTGGGTCCCCGGGGAAGCCGATGGCCCGAGCCGCCTGCGCTTCCTCGTTCACGCCGCGGACAACGGAACACCGGTCCGAATCGGGAATCTGTGGGTCGACGTGAACGTCACGGAAGTGAACGAACCGCCTCGGATCAGTCCCATCGCGGACCAAATCGTGGATGAAGGGGCTTTGCTCGCCCTCGAGTTCACCGCCAGTGATCCCGATCTGCCTCCCAATCGCCTCATCTTCACTCTCGCCCCCGGCGCGCCCGAAGATGCCATCCTCACAAAGGACGGCGCCTTTACATGGATTCCCGACGAATCGCGAGGCGACACCACCGTAACCATCACCGTGCGCGTCTCCGACCAGGGCTCGCCCGAGTACACCGACACCACCAGCTTCAACGTCCTGGTTCGTGAGGTGCCCAATCCGCCCGTCATGCCGTCCCTTCCACCGCTGTTTGTCGCCGAAAACAGTCTGTTCTGCCTCCGCATCGATGCGTTTGATCCGGACACGCCGCCCAGTCCGCTGGTCTTCGCGCTGGATGCCGCTCCGCATGGGGCGACGATCGCGCCTCTGACCGGCGAGATCAGATGGCTGCCCGGCGAGGAAATCGGTCCCACCAACGCCACCTTCGTCGTGCGCGCCACCGAGCTGCAACCGCCTTATGCCAGTTCCACCCGTGCCTACTACGTCACGGTGACCGAGGTGAACCAGGCCCCAGTCCTCCTCCCGATCGCCGATCAGGCTCTGCGCGAAGGCGACACGCTCGCCATCCAGGCGGCGGCGCTAGATGCCGACCTGCCACCGCAAACGCTCACCTTTTCGTTCGCCGGCGGCGCCCCCGCCGACATGTCCATCGACACCGCCACTGGCCGCATTTTCTGGCCTGTCGGACCTGACCAGGGCGCCAGCACCAACGACGTGACCGTGCGGGTCACCGACGACGGTCCGCCTCCTCGCTACGCCGAGCGGACGTTTCGCGTTGTCGTCCAACCCCAGTCGCACCTGGTCATCAACGAAATCATGTACCGCCCCGCATCCAACGCGACCGAGTTCATCGAGATCGTCAATAACTCTTCCAGTGCGACGGCGGACCTCGACGGCGTGGAACTTACCGCCGATGCCCTCGCGTTTGCGTTCCCGCATGGCAGGACGCTCGAACCCGGCGCCTTCACCGTCGTGGTGCGTAATCGAACAGCCTTCGAAGCGGTTTACGGCACCGAGGTCCCGATCGCCGGCCAGTGGACCGGCCAGCTCGATTCGACCGCCGACACCGTCCGCCTGACACGCGTCGCGCCGGGTGGCCAGACCGACACGCTCGACGCGGTGCGTTTTTCCTCGGAAGCCCCCTGGCCCAGCGCGGCCAATGGCCAGGGCGGGTCGCTCCAGTTGATCGATGCCAAACAGGACAACACACGCGTCGCCAATTGGACCGCCATCCCCGCTCTCGGATCAGTCCAGTCCCGCCGGCTGCTCGAGATGACGAACCTCTGGCGCTACGAGCAGTCGGGCAGGAATTTCGGCGTTGCCTGGCGCAATCCCGGCTATGACGACTCCGCCTGGCCCTCCGGACGCGCCCTGCTCTACGCCGATAACGCGGCCTTGCCCGCGCCCAAGAATACGCGGCTGACCCTCGGGCCGACCACGTTCTACTTTCGCACCTCGTTCCTGTACGACGGCCCAACCGCGGGTGCGCGCCTCAAGGTCAACACCATCATCGATGACTCCGCCATCGTCTACCTCAACGGCACCGAGGTGTTGCGGGTCGGATTCAACCAAGACGACAAGGTCGCGTTCAACACCTTCGCCAGGCGATGGGTCGATAACGCCGCCCTCGAAGGCCCGTTTCTCATCGACCAGGATGCACTCCGATACGGCACCAACGTCGTCGCAGTCGAGGTTCACCAGAACAACGCCAACAGCTCGGATGTCGCCTGGGGAATGGACCTCGAAGTCGAAGGCACAGCCGACGCCGCCACGCCTGGCCGCCCCAACTCGCTCGCCCATGCTCTGACCCCGTTCCCGCCCGTTTTCCTCAACGAAGCCGTCGCCGTGAATGCCGCTGGCCCGGTCGACAACGCCGGCGAGCGCGAACCCTGGATCGAGTTGCTCAACGACGGCCCCCTACCCGTCTCACTCGAAGGTTGGTATCTTACCGATTCGTTCACCGATCTGACGCGATGGCCGGTCCCCGCCGGATTCGAGCTCGAAGCAGGGGAGTTGCGTCTGCTCTGGGCCGATGGCGACCCGTCTCAAACCACCCCAACCGATGCCCATACCAGCTTCCGAATCGACAACGGCGGCGTGGTCGCGCTGGTCCGGATGCAGGCCGACGTGCCGGTGATCGTCGACTATCTGCGCCTCCCAACCCTGCCGCCAGACACCTCCTACGGCTCGATGCCGGATGGACAGGCCCTGATCCGCGATCTCCTCGCTTCGCCCACACCCCGCGATCCCAATCGCCACATCCCGGCGCCGCAACTTGCGAACCTGGCATCGGGTTCCGCCGATGGCCTTCGCTTCGAGTGGGTGAGCATCCCGGGCGTCAGGTACCGCGTCGAAGGCGCTGTCGCCCTGACCGGGCAACCCTGGGTGACTCTCGCGGAATCCGTGGCGCAGTCCGGGTCCATGCGCTATACCGAACCGCCGTCCGCAGCCATGCGTTACTATCGCGTGCTGGTCCCGTAACCCCAATCCACCATCCCACCAGAAGAGTCAGAGTCTTCATGTTACTGTTGCCACGATTTAGCTTGGCATGCCCGAGTCCCACACTGCTCGAATAACACGGGGAGGCCGGCAAAAGTTGCAAACAACCGGCCCATTGCATCCACCTGCATGCTCGATCGAGCCGCGTTGCAGTGCCCAACAAGCGCGCGCCCCGAGGCCCAATCACCAACAGATGGGCGCGACAAACGGAAACCAAAGCGCGCGCGCTTGCGTCCGTTCAACGGCGGCGCAAGCCGTATCGGGTCCCAAGCAGGGCCATGCCGCCCAAAAATCCGAGCAACCCGATGCTGGGCTCGGGGATGGCCGTGAAATGAACCGTGTAGGCCGCCGCCCAATCCTGACTCACCCCGCCCTGCGTGATCCCTTGGACGGTATCGTCCACCAGGTAACCCTTGCCTTGTCCGGGCGTGCTATTGTCCCCGGAGGTGTTGACCAGGAACCGGAAGTTGGACACCTCGCCATCGACGTTGTCTTCCGAGAAGACGAACCAGTACTTCTGATTCGAATCGAGCGTCAGGCCGGCAAAGCCGAATGTGTAAGGCTCGCCGGGCAGGGTGCTGTTCCACGTCACCGACGAACTCGAAGAGCCGAGATAACCGCCGAATGCCGCGCCGTCGTAACTCGAATACAGGTCCAGATACACGGCAGTGTCTGCATCGGTCGTCTGACGGGCGCCTCCGCCAAAGGAAGGCGTCACGGCGTCATTGGGACGCGTGAGAGTGAGTGCGTTCAATTGGAAAACCGGGGTGAGTGATCCGAACGGAGTGACGCTGTTCGGGTAAACGCCGGCATCGGCCCGGAATGCAAATGCCGCCATGTTGGCCTTGTCACCCGTAACACCCGACCATTCGTTAACAATGGTGCCGGTGTCCGCCGCCCATGCCGCGGCGCTTGCAATCAGACTGGCAGTGCAGAGTACAGTTTTCATAATCATTCACACATTCAGCAGCATAGAAGAACGAACGCAAAATCCAAGGCCCACTAAGGGTCTGTGCAAAAATCAATCGGAACTATTTTTTGCACAGACCCTAAGCACAAAACCTTGGCATAAACAAGGCCTATCTGTGTTCTGTTTTGGTCAGCGTCGTCTCGGGGTCGACACCCGGAAGAACCGCTGTCCGGTCAACGAGCCTGGCATGACGCGAGCCGCGCGAAAGCCGGCGGCAAGCACTTCTTCTCCCCCGGCCTGAGGTGTCCAGTCTCCCGTAAGATCCGCCGCGCCCTCGACCGCATAGAGCCTGCCGGGGAGGCTCGACCAGACAAGCCGCAGTCCGTCCGGACCGACCGAGACGTACTCGATGCGAAGAAGGGACGAGGGGTCGTTGGCCATCGTGCCGGCCTCGAATTCATCCACGTTACTCATGCCGTCGCCGTCCAGGTCCTCTTCCGCGTCGTCGGCGCCATGATTCAAGCCAGTGATCGCCTCGTAATAATCGCTCATGCCATCCCCGTCGCTGTCGAGGTCGGCCTGCGTCAGCCAATCGAGATGGAATCGGACAAAAGTCAGCGTCTCGTAGGCGTTCGCGTTCCCGGTTTCGTACAGCAATCCGACAGTGCCGTCCGCCAGGATGGCCAGATCCGAGTACGCGGCGGGCCGGTTGTCGATCCGCCGCGACACCGTCCACGTCTTGCCTTCGTCTTCCGACATCCGGACGGTCATATCGACCCGCGCCGATGCGGAACCGGGGTTGGCGAAGAGGAGCCGATCGCGCGGTGCTCCGTCGAGGGTCGAGCTAAGGCGGATGAAACTGGCCTGGCACACGGGATCGGCTAGCGCATAGGTGAGAGGCGACCACGTCCCGTCGCTCAGCGTGGCGCCCCGGGTGTAGGTGGCCCAGACGCGTTTGCCGCCGCCGCCGCTGGGCGCGCGCGACGAGATCATGATCTGCCCCGAGTTGAGCTCGACCATCTGGTTCTCGTTGAGCTGGGGTGGGATGGTCCGGTTCACGTCCGGACTCGTCAGCCAACTGGCGCCATGGTTCGTGCTGTAGATGAAAAACGCACGCGCATTGACGCCGCCCGGATCCGTATGCTGCGATGGGAAGAGCAGTGTACCGTCACGCAGTTGGATGCCGTGTCCCGGCCCCTGGAAACAGACGCCCCAGTTCGGGTTCGCCTTGGCCTGGGCCGTGATATTGATGGGCGGCGACCATGTCCGCCCATCGTCGTCGCTCCGCGCGAGAACGTACTGGCCGGTTTGGTTCGTGCTCAGCCCGGCGCCCGATCCCACATAGGCGCGGTTGCCGAAAGACCACAAAGCGGCCACCCAAATCGTGCCGGTCTCGCGATCCACCAACACCGCGGGATCGCCAACGCCGTTCCCGCTCGATCCAGCCACCGTTTTGTCGTAATCGAGGATTGCCTTGGTGTTGGTCGCCCAGTGCCAGGTGCTGCCGTTGTCCGTGCTGCGCATGCACCCGACGTCGACGTTCGCCGGCAGGTCATTGGCGTTGTCCCAGCGCAGGTCGAACATCGCGAGGAGTGTGCCGCGCGTCGTCGTTGCCAACGCAGGGATGCGGTAGGTGTGCACACCGTCATCGCCGGCCCGGCGGACGACCGTGCTGAACAAGGCATTGCCGACTGTCAGGAACTCCGGCGGCGACCCGACCTCGGGCACACGAACCTCATCTTCGAGCCCGACGCTCAGCAACGCGCCGTCGAGCACTCGACCCCACTTCGTCCCGGTCCGCGGTTCGACGGCGATCCAGAAGTGATTCACCCCGGCGCTCAACCCCTGGCTGCCCCCGACGGACAGCGCGCCGTCGAGCGGACTATCCAATGATCCAAAGGCAACCAGGGGCCGGAACTCGGGGCTGGTGCCGGTGAAGTAAACGCCGACCGACGCGATGTCCGTCAGGTCGGTCGTTCCATCGAGGTTGAATGCCACGTTGGTGACGACACCCGGGCCGCGCACCTGGACATCGAGCAGAGCGTGCAACCCGAAGGGCGGCACGTTCCGGGTTGTCTGCACGACCGTGCACGCTGCGGGCGGGATCTCCTCTGGCGTCCCCCATTTGGCCGACAGGTATGCGGGGATCTCCAGCCGCTCGACTTCGGTGAGCACCCGGTCATAGACGAGCACCTCGGCCAAATCGACCGCCAGCCCTCGAGTCGCGGCAACGTTCTGGCCGAGGATCAAACCTCCGAGGCCGCTGGTGAGGTTGTTTGTGTGGATGAAGCTCTCTCCGCCCCCGATCGAATGCCTGACACGAGTCGTCGCGCCGAGCTTCTCAAACTCGAAGAGGTGCGTCTGCCAGACGTTGACCTCGGCGGCGAGCGTATTGGGATCGGCGTTGCTGCCGGCGCCGCTCGGTTGAAGTCCCACCTGCCAGAATCCGGCACGCACCTGCGCCCGGGTGAGGCCCGGCGCGTTGGCCGAGCCGTCGAAAAGAAAGCCGTCGTTCGTTGAGGTCAGGCGACAATAGGCGACCAGGGCGCGGCTCGATGTGATGGTGCCGAAGTTCGCGGAAGTGCCCCAGACCGCGTCCCGGCCGTCACACCGCACGATGCGTCGCACGCCGCCCGCGGTGTTGAAGGAGACCGATTCCGGCGTGCCGCTAATGCGGTCGAGGTTTCGGGAGGCGGGGATGCCGGTCGTCGCCTGGTTCCGCCAGAGAGTAACCTGTGCTGACGCGTTGGCTTCGAGGCCCATATCACTCCGGTACCACGCATAAAGCGAGCTGGGTGAAGGAGACGGCGCAGGCGCGGCCAGAGCCGATGCGCATCCGAACACCGCGAGGGAGAGTGTGATCAGATTCATTGTCGCGGCTTGTTGAGGTCGGGAGGACTGAGAACCGTGCCCCAAGTGTTGGACCACGGAATCGAGAGTTCAAGTTAGGCTCTCCGGGGTCGCTGAGATCGTTGTTGTTGTCTTGTGTTCTGTTCCTGTCGATCCGGTTGGAAATGAGAAAGGGAGGATCCAACCTCATCCCTTTCCCCTCTCCGTCTCTTAGGACACACTCTCTATGACTCATGGTGCCCGCTTCGTTCAAGCCCAAACGGCTGGCCGTGCTCCATGGCCCTCGGGGTCTAGGCACTAGAGTCAAGGGGATATGCAGAAGACCACGATTTTCGCCTATTTGGAGAAATCCACATCCAATCTGGAGCCTCCCTACACCCTCGACATCAAGCCCTATGTACCCCCGCTCCCTTCGGGACAGGCTCGACCCTCAGAATCTGTGCAGTTTGCCGGCCAGCCCTCGATGCCTGCCCAGCGACTGCGTCATGCACAACATGCCTGCTTTCCGGGACTGATAACCCTCTCGCTGACGGAAACTGAGGGGGACCGCCCGCGGTAAGCGGGCGGTCCGCATCCGGCGCGACACGATCAATCGACGAGCCGGAAGAATCGCTGCGGCTCGGGGAATGTGTTCGTGTAGGGCGCCAGGGTGACACCGGGCACGTTGGTATACGAGCCGGTCACAGCTGGGGCGGTCTGGAGGCGATGGCCGCCGACCCAGTCGAGGAGAGTCTGGCCATCGGTCTGAAGGATCGAGAGGTTCGGCGCGGGCGGCGGGGCCGGCATGGCGCCGCCATCGGGCACGAACAGGAAGCGGATCGTGATCGGGTCCAGGACATTGACCTGAGGGTTGCCGACGCCCGAGGTGGTCAGGCGCAGCCATTTGGAGTTGACCAGGCCGTTCCACGCCCATTGGACGCGGATGGATTTGGTGCCCTCGTAGGCGGCGGTGTTGACGATAGCCGCCGAGTTGGGCGCGCCAGCCAGGTTGCCACTGGTGCTGCCGGAGAAATCCGGGGCCCGAAAGCCGACATCGGTTGTGCCGGCCGGCGAGGCCTCGAATCCGTAAAACACATTGGTGCCATTCTCGATGGTATCGATGTAGATGTCGTGCGGGCCGACGGACGTGAGGTCGTCTATGGCAAAGGCCAGCGCGTCGATCGTGTACCAGTTGCTTCGGAGACAGGAGATGCAGCCCACGGCATCGGGATCGCCGGTGGCGGTGTACCACTTGACCGACGGTCCGGTCTGGAGCCGGTTGGGTGTCACCTCGCCACCCCACAGCCAGGCGTTATTGGCATCGCCGAAGGTCGTGGCGCCAGTCACGTCGACATACTCGAGGTAGCCGCCGCTGTTGAGATCCCGCAGCAACCGGTAGCCGTCCGCGCCGGGCACGGCATCCCAGGCCCAGTTCACTTGAAATCCCCCGGTGCTGGTGACAGCCGACGACTCGGCGGGCGTGGTCGAGTAAATGTTACCGGCGCCGTTCGGAAGGGTGCGATAGGCGTACACCTGGATGGCGACGGTTTCATGGGGGTTGTATCCCGCCCCCGCGACTGCGGTTCCCGTTGCGTTCGCGGAGTCGCCCACGCGCTGAATCCCGGCGTCGAACGTGACGGTCTGCCAGCCGTCGCTGCTCGGGACAAGCACCTGTCCTGGATAGCCCGGAGCGGCAGTGAGTCGGTTGGTGACGCCCAGGAAGTGGATATTTGCCGTCGTGCCGCCGGTCGTCACGCCCGCCGAGCCGACCGGTCCGGTGCTGGGAGTCTCGCGCAGGCTCAAGGCGAGGCGCACGCGCGGGTTGACTGCGCCCACCACGATGCCCGTCGGGACACCCCACAGACAGCCTTCCCGGCCGTCGATCGTTTGGGTGGCGGCGAGCTGGCCCGTGCTGACGAGGCCCGTGACGGGCACCGTCAGGGTGCCCGCAGCGATCGCGTCGGTCCTCTGCCCGACGAGCGTCCAGGCGTTATTGACGTATTGATACACCTTGACGGCCGTGGCGGCGGCATCGACATCGGTCACGGTGACCGACGTCGACGTGGTCACGTACGATCCCGAAATCCCCACTGCCGGCACCTCAGTGCAGCTGTCGCTGACAAACAGGAATGTGTCGATCAGGAGGCGATGCTGCGCCCCCGCATCGACGTCACCGCTTTCCCAGTAGAAGTTGATAGTGGGAACGTTGACCTCTGCCGCGTTGGTCAGGTAGCCGAGGAACTGCCACGTGTTCATCCCGCCGGAGGAGACGCCGAATCTGGCCTGGAACTTGTCGGTGTTGGTAAATGAGAGTGTGCAGCCATCGATCGCAGTCACGCCAAGCACAACGTCGGCGCTCACATTCCCGGCTGCCGAGCTGAAGACATGGTAGATTCGGTAAACGCCGCCGGGGATTCCGAGCGTGGGACTGATGGTCACGCCGAAGTCCGGCGAAGAGCCGCTCATGAACGAGGTGCTGAAGTAGCGGGCACCGGCAGTGGCGGGCTTGCCTGGGGCGAGGGAAACGGCGGTGGTGAATGCGCCGAAGCTGTTCTCGTTGTATACGTAACCGCCGTAAAGATTGACATCCTCATTGAGGCGGCACTCGGCGGTGTCGGTGCAGTTCGATGTGGTCGCCGTCACGTAAACGAAGTCAGCCCAAGCCGCAATCGAGCAGGCGGCCAGGGTTCCCAGTGTCAACAGTAGTTTCTTCATAAGAATACGTTTCAACGCGAATTTGTTGGCGATCAATACTATACGATGGGTAACACCCGAGCGCCGCCAGGTCAAGACCATTCGCAGCCCGGGGCGCAGCTCAGGTTTTTCCAGGGGGGTGCCATTTGTGAACGACCGGTCGGGTCATTGTGGCGTGAGGGAGTGATGGTTGGTGAGGGGTTGATGGGATCAATTGCTGGCGAGGGATGGGGGCGCGGCGTGCGGGAAGAGGTGGTGCCAGCGGTCGTTACGCCAGAAGGTCTCCAGACCCATCAGGGCCTCGCCACCGACGGTGGTCCAGAACTGGCCGGTGCGATTGAATCGACAAAGGTCCGCTGGGGGTAATCAGTCCGCTGGATACCCTGTAATGCGTATTGAGGGCACCCAAAGTAATTGACCGGTTGCTCAAAGCCCGGCAGCTTGAGGCCCAACTCAAGCTCATCCTGGCAGGCGAAGCACCGTATTATGTTTTTGAACATTCTCTACTACACTGACGCGCGTGAGGCCCTTCTGAAGGCGATCATCTAGTGATGTCTGCCGGCCCAACGCGTCGCCTGGGACATTCACGTCAGTACTGCAATAGCTACGGTTGGAGAGTGAAGGGTGCCTGGTGGCCCTCGCGGTCTTCAAAACCGCCGTGTCGGCGCTTGCGTCGACAGGAGTGTTCGATTCGCTCCCTCTCCGCCAAACACCGAGATCCAGTCGATTGCGGATGCGCGCGGCTAGTTTGCGGCGAACGGCAGCACAAGGGACAGCACCAGCGTGGCCAGGAGGCCGACCACGCTGTTGACGGTGACCACGAGGGTCCACGACTTGAGCGTTTCCTTCTCGGTGAAGCCGCTGAGCTTGCCGACAACCCAAAAACCGCTGTCGTTCATCCAGGAACAGATCATCGCGCCGAACCCGATCGCCAGGAAGACGTAGATCGGATGATGCGGCAGGGTCCCGCCCGTCATCAGGGGATATACCATTGCCGCCGTTGTCAGCATCGCCACCGTGGCTGAGCCTTGTGCAATCCGGATCACGGCCGCGACAGTCCAGGCGAGCAGGACCAGGTTCACGTTGTGGCCGGCGGCCGCTTGCTTGACCGCCTCCCCCACTCCGGCGTTCTTGAGCATGAGACCGAACGCGCCGCCGGCGCTCGTGATGAGAATAATGACGCCTGCCGTGGCCAAGGGCGGTCCGATCATCTCGTTCACACGGGCCAGCGTGATGCGGCGTTGTCGCATAAGGACGCCGATGGCAATGGCCGCCCCGATCAGCAAAGCCACGTTGCGGTTGCCGGCGAAAGCGATCATTGCATGCCAAATCGGACGCTGATCCGCGGGCAGCGGACCGGCCGCGAACGCCGACGCGAGACTGATCAGGAGGATCGGGAGAATAACCGGGAGAATCGACCAGAAGAAGGACGGCAGCTCGTCTTCACTCTGGTTGACGATCGCGCGGAGATCATCGAGCGCCACCCCGGGCGTGTCGCGCATCGGCACCGTCATCCGCGCGTTGATCCATTTGGCCACGGTCCAGGACGCCGCAACGGGCACAATGCCGACGGCTACGCCGACGAAGATCGAGAGGCCCAGATCGACGTGGAGGACTTCGGCCATCGCCAGCGGCCCGGGATGCGGCGCGCACATCGAATGCGTCACCACGCCGCTGCAACAGATGGCCATGACATAAAGCAGATAGTCTTTGCCGGTCCGGAGGCACAGGGCGCGCGCCAGCGGCAGCAGGAGCATGAAGAAGGTGTCGAAGAAGATGGGGATGGACAGGATATACCCGGATATCAGGATCGCGGCGCCCGCCCGACGTTCGCCAAAAATAGCCAGGAAACGCCGCACAACCTTGTCCGCCGCGCCGCTCTCCATCAGGCACATGCTGATCACCGAAGCGAGCCCGATCACCACGGCGATCTTTCCGGCTGTGAGGCCAAACTCGGATGTCGTCAACTCGACGGCGTGGACCCAATGGCCGGCGCCGGGCGTCTCGCCCGGCAAAGACCCGGCGGGCGCGAGGAGACCCGCCGCAATGGCAGCCAGGATGAGGGCGATGAAGGCGTGCAGGCGAGCCACGGTGATCAGAAAGATCACCAGGGCCATGCAGATGGCCAGGACCACCAGGGGCCAGTACGCTGAGGCGCCGGCGGCAAAGAGAGATCCCATGCAGTCCTCTGGTTAGCGCGCGTTGCCGCTCTCGAAACGACGAAACCGATCTTCCCCCAGGAGCGCACGCAGGAAATCCATCCGGGCCTGGTCCACCGCTGTCAGTTCCTTGGTCTGCTGGTCGGGGGTGAGCGTCAGGTCGTTGAGGATGCGGCGGCGTTCCCGGTCCGTTTCCTGGGCGATCTGGTAGAGCGGCAGCACGGTTTCGGCAGGGGCCCCCAAACGCTCGGCCGCCTGCCGCGCCTGCTGGAAGACGGGATCCTGGCTCAGTTGGTAGTAGGTGTTGCGCGCGTCGCCAAGGGCTGAACGCGTCGCCTCGGCCCGCTGGTGTTCGAGTTCCTGGCGCCGCTTGGCGCTCTGGGGATCGGTGGCCCCGGCCAGGGCGGCCAGTTCGAGGTCGATGCTGTCGGTCGCGCGGAACAAGCTTCGGAACTCCTCCGCGGTCGCGTCGAAGCCCGCCAGGGTGCGGCGGAGCCGGTCGGCGTTCTCCGAGTACCGCAGCAGGTACTCTTCGAGCTGTGCGGGCGTGAGGACCTTGGCCATCTCCTCGCGCAGTTCCCTGGCGACACGAGCGGACTCGGCGGGATCCATCTCCCTCCCCTGTTCGCGCATCGACTGGGCATGCAAGCGCAGCTTCTCGCGGCCGCGGAACTCGATGTCGCGCAGGGTCTGCTTAGTTTCGGCTGAGAGCTCCCCGAGCAGAGGCCCATCGAGAGTGATGGCGCTGCCAGGAATCTCCGTGGCTGTGCCGGTGACATCCCAGTGCGGACCCAGAAGGCGGGTGAGCAGATCGCGCCGCTCGGCTTCGAGCGCGCCCTTTTCTTCGATCGCCTCCTGGACGACCTCGGGATCGGGCTCGGGCAGCCACCATTGGTGATTGGGCGACACCACCTCGGTGGCGCGGCGTCGGGCGAACAACTCGTTAACATCGGCCACCACGATATCGCGAATGGTTTCCCTGGGGCACCCGATGCTTTCGAGGTTTCGGATGTAGGTGGGGTAGTCGTCGGATTCGATGTCGCGCCAACTCAGGAGCCGCGGCTGGAAAACGAGGTTCGTGCGAATGGGCCGGAGAATATTCGTCACCACGGCGCGGCGCGGCGGCGGTTCCAGGTGATAGACGGCGGATGGCTTGCGCGCACGCCGCCACGCCGTCGCAATAACGAAGTTGGCCAGCAGCGACAGCAACAGCAGAACCAGGGTCACCCGGTAGCGCATGGGGCGATTCTGGCGCATTCGCCCGCAATGGGCAAATCCAAAGTCGCGCTGGGCTCATTGTGCGCTTATTGGTTGGTCAGTCGCGTGCCGACCCGCTAGTCTGTCCGCCATGAGCGAACGCATGTTCACACTCGGACACTCGCCCGACCCGGACGACGCCTTCATGTTCTACGGTCTGGCGAAAGGCCTGATCCCGACGCCTGGCTATCGCTTCGAGCATATCCTCGAGGACATCCAGACGCTGAACGAGCGGGCCACGCGCGGCGAACTCGACATCTCCGCCATCAGCATCCATGCCTATGCCTACGTGGCGGACACCTACGCGCTGTTGCCCAGCGGCGCCAGCATGGGCGACGGCTATGGCCCCATGCTCGTCGCCAAGCGGCCCGTCGGACGGAACGACATTGCCGCGTGCCGCATCGCGGTGCCGGGCACAATGACCAGCGCCTTTCTCGCCCTGCAACTCTGGCTGGAGCGACGCGCCGACCAGCTCTCGTGCGTGGTCGTCCCGTTCGATCGCATCTTCGCCGCCGTCAAAGAGGATCGGGCCGATGTCGGTCTCATCATTCACGAGGGCCAACTGACCTGGGACAAGGAGGGGCTCGTTGTTTGCCAGGATCTCGGGGCGTGGTGGAAACGCGAAAACACCGGCCTCCCCCTGCCCCTGGGCGGCAACGTCATCCATAAACGCATCCCCGCGGAGGATCGCTGTCGCATCGCCGACATCGTTCGGACCAGCATCCAGTTCAGTCTGGATCACCGCGCGGAAGCCGTCGGCCATGCGCTTCAGTACGCGCGGGACATGGGACGCGACCTCGCCGATCAGTTTGTCGGCATGTACGTGAACCACTGGACGCTCGATTACGGCGACCCGGGCCGCGAAGCGATCCGCCGCTTCCTCGCCGCGGCGCAAGCCCGCGGTCTCATCCCCAAAAGCCCGCCCCTCGAATTCGTCAATTGACTCGCATCCACACCCATCATGAAAAACCACACGATCATTCAGCCTGTCGGCGCGCCGGCACCCGTGGGCCCCTACAGCCACGCTGTTCGGGTTGGTCCCCTGCTCTTCTGCTCGGGCCAGATTCCGCTCGATCCCGCCACCGGCGTCCTGGTGCCGGGCGACGTCAAGGCGCAGACCGACCGGGCCATCGAGAACATCAGGATCATCCTCGCCAGCGAGAACCTGACGCTGGCCAATGTGGTGAAGACAACCGTGTACCTGCTCGACATGGCGGATTTCGCCGCGATGAACGAGGTTTACGGACGCCACTTCAGCGGCGACTGCCCGGCGCGCTCGGCCGTGCAGGTTGCGGCCCTGCCACGGGGCGCGCGCGTCGAGATCGAGGCGATCGCAGCATATTGATGTTTCCGGCAGTCCCGGGCTTATTTCCGCCATTCAGCGGGAAAAACCTGCAATTCTCGATTTGACAACGCGCAGAGCGGCGAATCCGGGAACCCGGCCTACGACCGCTCGATTCTCCGGTGCTGTAAGCCGGGCGCCCGCACCTGGCGGCAAAGCCAAGCACCCGGAATGAGAGCCGCCAGGGGAACACGGCAGGAACAGATCACATGAACGCGATGCCGGACAAGGAAAGGCCCCGCAGCGCGGCAAAGCCGCGACCAAAACAACTAGAACCTCGCGCACGTCCGGTGGTGACGAACGCGCCAGTCGCCCCGCTGCGCCGGCGCCGCTTCGAACGGGGCGGTCGGTCGCGTCCGCCGCTCGAGCGGATGCTGCGGATTCACCAGGCCATCCAGTCGGGTCGGCATCCCAACGCGACCACGCTCGCGCGCGAACTCGAAGTCAGCGCCAAGTCGATTGTCCGCGATTTGCAGTTCATGCGCGACCGCCTGGACCTGCCCATCGAGTATGACGATCGCCGCTGGGGGTATTTTTACACGCAGGAAGTCAGCGCGTTCCCGAATCTGCAGATTACCGAAGGAGAACTCTTCGCCTTGCTCGTGGCCGAGAAAGCAGTCCGGCAATATCGCGGCACGAATTTCGAGCGTCCGCTCGTGAGCGCCCTCAAGAAGCTGGCCGACGCACTGCCCGAGACCGTCTCACTCCAGTGGTCGGACTGGGACCAGACGATCTCGTTCCGCACCAGTGCCGAACCGGTCCTGAATCTCGAGGTTTTTGACGCCCTGGCCAGAGCAGTTGCGCGGCGCGAACAGATCGAGTTGGCTTATCGGAAACCGGGCTGCTCCGAGGCGGATCGCCGGGTGGTCGACCCGTATCATCTGGCGAATATCAACGGCGAGTGGTTTCTCTTCGCATTCGATCATCTGCGGCGCGACTTGCGGACATTCGTGCCCGCCAGGATTCAGTCGGTGCGCCCGACGGGCCGGCGCTTCGTGCGTCCCCGAGGATTCTCGGTCGACCGGCAATTGCGGGGCAGTTTCGGCGTCCACTCGGCCGAGGGCCGCTTCGATGTGGTGCTTCGCTTCACGCCCAGGGTGGCCGATTACATCCGCGAGAAGCGGTGGCATCCTTCCCAGGTCCTTGCAGACCGCCCCAACGGCGGTGTCGAACTGCGGCTGAAATTGTCGAGTCTGATCGAGATACGGCGCTGGATTCTCGGTTGGGGGGGTGAGGCGACCGTGGTCCGTCCGCCGGAGCTGGCGGATGCGGTGTGTCAGGCCGCGCAGGCGATCCTCGATACCAGAATTGCTGACCGGTGAGTCTGCGGAGATCGGAGATCGGGGTGCGTCGGTACGTCGGTGCGTCGGTGCGTCGGTGCGTCGAAGGCCGGTCTGATGTTCAGTGCGGGGTCGCAGGCGGGTTCGGCTGACGTGCCTGCGCCGGCACGGACAGGCCGGTAGCCGCCGCCAGGGCCAGGCTCACTTTTTCGAACTCGGAACTTGCCGCGCCGACGTCCCGCTGCACGGAGGCGAGGTCGCCTGCCTTGGCACTCTGTTCGAGTTCGGCGCACAGGCGCGCCAATCGCTGGGCGCCCAAACCGCTGGCGCTGCCCTTGAGACTGTGGGCGGCGCGCGCGAAGCCGGCGAGATCGCCGGCCGCGGCGGTGGCAAGGAGGCCATCGCGGAGAGGGACGGCGCTCTGAAAGAAAAGCTCGGCCATCTCGACGACGGCGTCGGTCTCGCCCGGCACGTTCAGTTCGGAGAGGCTGCGCAACATGGAGAGGTTGAGCGTTTCCTCGTCGGAACCCGGCTGGGCCACCGAGGGAGCCGAGGGCAGGTCCAGGTCAGCAGTCAGCCTTTCACTTGCCCGCTGCAAGGCGGCTTCGAGGTCGGGAAGGCGGACGGGCTTGGGGATGTAGTCGTCCATCCCAGCGGCAACGCAGCGTTCCCGATCCCCTTCCATGGAGTTCGCGGTCATCGCGATGATCCGCAAGGGGCGCCGGGGCGTCCCGGCCGTGCCGCTGATCGGCACCTCCTGTTTGCGGATGGCGCGGGCGGTTTCGTAGCCATCGAGTTCGGGCATCTGACAATCGAGGAGCAGGAGGTCGTACGTTTGCCGTTCCAAGGCCTGGAGCACCTGCCGACCGTTCGAGACGGCATCTGCGGCATGACCCAGCCGGCGGAGCTGACGCAGGGCAAGGCGCTGGTTGACGAGATTGTCCTCGGCCAACAGGATGCGAAGCGAGACGGACGCCGTGGCTGAGGGGGACGGACTGTGGAGTCGGGCGGCAAGACTTGCAGGTTCATGTGCGCCTGAGGGTGTGGCGGCGGCCATCACCTTGACCAGGCCGTCGTAGAGACGGCCCTCGCGCGGCGGCTTGACGAGGCACGCGGCGATTCCTGCGCTGCGCATGGTTGCCACATCGAGCCGGTCCCGCAGCGAGGTCAGCATGATGAGCCGTGTCTGGCTGGTGTTTGGATCCGCGCGAATGCCCTCGGCCAGGCTCAGACCGTCCATCTCCGGCATCTCCATGTCGATCAGGGCCAAATCGTACGCGGCCCCCGCGCGGGCGGCGCTCTGGAGCAGGGCCAGGGCCGCGGCGCCGTTTGCGGCTTCATCGGCGTGAACGCGCCAGCGGCCAAGGGTCTCGACCAGCAGACGCCGATTGAGCGGGTGGTCATCGACAACCAGGGCCCGCACGCCGGCCAGAAGGTCGCGGCTCGGCTCGGCGGCCCGGGCGCTTTCGGGTTGGCGCTCGAACGATGCCGTGAACCAGAAAGTGGATCCGCGTCCGACCTGGCTGCGGACGCCAATCTCTCCCCCCATCAACTCGACGAGCTGCTTGCAGATCGCCAGCCCCAGGCCGGTCCCGCCATACTTACGCGTGGTCGATCCGTCGGCCTGGCTGAAGGCTCCGAAGATGCGCGATTGCGCTTCGGGGACAATGCCGATGCCCGTGTCGCGGATCTCGGCTCGAATCGTCGTGTGAGTCTCCGTTGTCTCGCGCGACTGGATATCGAGAACGATTTCGCCGCGGTCGGTGAACTTGATGGCATTGCCGATGAGGTTGGTCAGGACCTGGCCCAAGCGGCCCGGATCGCCACGCAGCCGGCGAGGCAGCGCATCCCCAAGGCAATAGACCAGTTCCACGCCCTTGGCATGGGCGGACTCGGCCAGCAAATCCACCGTGCCCTCGACAACCTCTTGGAGATCGAAGTCGACATGGTCGAGCTTCATCCGGCCGGCTTCCATCCTCGAGAAATCGAGGATGTCGTTGATGATGTTCAGGAGCAACTCACCGCTACGGCGGATGGTCTCGGCGCCGTCCCGTTGCTCGACCGACAGTTCGGTTTCAAGCAGGAGGCCTGCCATGCCGATGATGGCATGCATCGGGGTGCGGATTTCGTGGCTCATGTTGGCCAGAAACTCGCCCTTGAGCCGCACTGACTCGACGGCAGCGTCGCGGGCCTTCTCCAATTGTCGCTCGGCCTCGACGAGCGTCGTGATGTCCTTCGACACACCGATCGTGCCGATGATGTTGCCGTTGCGATCGCACAACGGCATCTTGGTTGTCAGCGCCCAGGTCTGGCGCCCGTCGGGCCACGTCTCGAGCTCCTTCTTGGCCACGATCGGCTCGCCCGTGGCGATGATCCGCTGCTCGTCCTCATAGGCCTGACGGGCATGGGCTTCGCCGAAGAAATCGAAGTCGGTCTTCCCCACCACCTGGCTCGAATCGCGCGCGCCGAACATCCGCGCCATTTCGCGGCTGACTCGCAGGAAACGGGATTGCCGGTCCTTGAAATAGATGGCGTCGGGGATGCTGTCCAGGAGCGCCTGGAGCAGGTCGCGCTCGTGCTCGATCGCCTCCTCCATCCGCTTGCGCTCGGTCACGTCCCAGAAGATCCCCTGCACGCCGGTCACCTTGCCGCTGGCGTCGTGGAGCGGCGTCTTGATCACCTGAACATACGTCCGCTCGCCATTGGGCCGGACATTCTCCTCGATCGCATCCAGGACCGTGAGCGTGTCCATCACACGCTCATCGTCATCGCGATACTTGGCCGCCAGTTCCGACGGATAGAAATCGGCGTCCGTCTTGCCGAGGATTTCCTCGGGCGGCCGGCCCACCGTGCGACAGAATCGTTGGTTGACAAAGGTGAATCGCCCTTCGGTGTCCTTGCGAAAGATGCTCTGCGGCAGGCAATCGACCAGCGAATGATAGAGCATCTCCGAGTCCCAAAACGCCTGCTCGGTCTCGCGGCGACTGTTGTCCGCTTCGGACGACGCGCTCATGTGGGCCTCCTCAGACTGAGATCAACGACGCCTTGCTTGGATCGACCAATCCGATCTCGTGCGCCAGCAGGGCCGCCTGCTCGCGCGCCGCCGCCATTTTCGGATAGCGGATTTCCCGGTAGCCGGTGACCGTCTCGGGGAGGCGCAGCACGCGGACGCAGGCATCGTAACCGCGGGGTGTGCGGGATGCCTCGTCGAAGCCCGCCAAGAGGCCGATGTACCAGTCGCGAAAGTCCTTCTCCTGCCTATGCCAGTCGGGCATGACGCGCCGAAGCCAGCGCTGGTGCTTGATCAACGAGAGCATCCAATCGCGCGTCCGCAGGTTGAAGGCAACCTGGCGACCGAGCAGGGCGAATTGCGGGCGATTGAGGTGCCGATAGACCAGGCGGTCGCCTCGGGCGGGATCGACGTTGTACCAGGCCCGGTCGCGGCGGTGTTTCTCTTCGCTGGTCAGGAGGTGGGCCACGTACACTTCGTCCTTAATGAGCATGACCTTGTGAAGGTTCCAGATCACGGCCTTGGTGGCCTCGAAGTCCCGGCCTGCGCTGTCGGACGCGCAAATGCGCCGCACCAACGCGATGTACCGCGCCGCGTACGCGACGTTCTCGAACTGGATGAGATCGTAGACGCGCAGAGCGAAATCGGCCAGCGCCCGGTCGTCCATCGGCAGATCGCGGACCGCCTCCTCGGTCATCGCACGGTACGCGGCGGCCAAGGCCTTTCCCCGGCGCCGCGTCCGCGCGAGAATCTCGGCCTTGTCCTCCAGAATTCCCGCATACGTTGCGGATTCGCTGTGCAGGCCGGCGCTTTGCCGGACAGCATCGAGGTCATGGGCCATCAGTCGCCCGAGTGTGAATGCCTTGACGTTCTCGGACCCGGCGGCGCCAAGTCCGCTCCGGATCGCCCACTCGAACGTCTCGAGGCGGAGCGGGATCAGGCCGCGTTGGAAGGCCAGGCCGAGCATGACGATGTTGGCGTACAGTTGCGTGCCGAAGTAGCACTCGGAGACCTCGGAGACGTTGCAGCTCAGATAGGCCTCGGACCGTGAGTTGCGCCGCAGCAAGTCTTCGAGAACCTTCACCTGGAAGTCGTCCTTGCCCAGCAGACTCAGGATGGTCGGCGTCTTGTGCGTGTTGACGACGAAGGCCGTCCGATGCCGGCTGCCCACGCGCTGGTTGGTCGACGGATCGATGGCCCGAGCCGCTTCGAGAATGTCCACGCCGATCACCAGATCCGCTTTGCCGTAGGGGATCAGGTTCGAACAATAGGGCGCTCCCTCGACCGCATACGTGATCATCGAGTAGACCCCCCCGTTCCGAATCGCCAGCCCCTTTTTGTCGCAGAACCGGACCTGATACCCTTCCCGATTGCCCGCCAGCACAAGGATGGCGGTGGCGGTTCCGATCCCCATCCCGCCCACCCCGGCCAGATAGCCGTGCCAGCGCCCCTCGATCGGCGGCGGCGTGGGCGTGGGCAGGCTCGAGGCATCGAGCCGCTCGAAGAGTGTCGGCGGCTTCTGCCTGCGCAAGACCGTGACCTCCTCGAAAGCCGGACACGGCTGGACCCGCGGCCCGTCTTCGGGCGTCGACACCATGGCACGGGCGCACGCCCCATCCGCCACACACCACGAGAAGTCGATCTGCACTTTCCGCCCGTACGGAGTCTGCGCAAACGTCAGCCCGGGGCATCCGGACGCCTTCGTGCACTCGAGGCAATTCTCACAGACCTCGTGGGTGATGTTGATGAACCGTTTCTCCGGCAGAAAGCCCTTCTCCCGAAGAATCCTCCGCTCCTCGCGCGCCGCGCGCCGATGATACGTGATGCCGCATTCCTTGTCCGCCACGACAACCTTGACGCCGTCCTGCAGGATCACCTTCTCGAGCAGTTCGCGATAGCTTTCGCGCTCGGCCGGATTCACCCGCACAACCGTCGCGCCGGAGCGCGTCTGGTCGGTGATGCCGGCAATCACGGCGTCGATGTTCTGCGCAAATGTCCGCTCCCCCATCAGCCCCTGGTCCAAAGCCGGCGTCGTCTGGTGTCCGGTCATCGCCGTCGTCTTGTTGTCCAGCACGATGTAGGTGATGTCCTGGCCGTTCTTGAGCGAGTTCGAGATCGCAATCTGCCCGCTGTGGAAGAAGGTCGAGTCCCCCATGAACACAACCTGTTTGTTGCGAATAAACGGGTCGATGCCCGCCCCGGTCCCGCCTCCCAGCCCCATGCCGCTGTAGTTGTGCATCAGGTCCTTGGTCGGCTCGAACATCAGCATCGTGTAGCAGCCCGTGTCACCGTGAAAAACCAGGTCCACCGGCCCGCTCCCGTGCACCCGCCGCATGTAGCGCGAATCACGAAACTGCTTCTTCATCTCGACCAACACGCTCGCCGAGTCCCGATGCGGGCAGCCCGGACAGAATGTCGGGGTCCGCGCCGCGATATCGACCACCACCGATTTGATTTCGCGAATCAGATCCAATTCCTGCCGGATGCGCGCTGCGTCAATCCGCCCTTCAAGCTCAGGCAGGCTCAGCAACAGCGGCCCCAGCCGGCCGATCAACTTGCTCGGGTTCAAACCCCGCGTCGACGGAATCGGATTCAGACCATGTGGGAATTGCTTGCCCCAGACCCGGCAACACGAGGCCGGGCCGCTCCCGGACTGCTTCTGCCAGGCCCGCGTGACGATGGCAAGCACCTGCTCCTCGAGAAAGCCGCGACGTTCCTCGATCACGAAGACGTCCTTCAGCTCGGATGTAAACTCCTGGATCAGCGCCGGATCGAGCGGGTAAGTGACCCCGACTTTCAGGATCGGAAAATGCCCGTCGACTCCCATCTCCGCGAGGGCATGGCGCAGGTAACAGTAGGCAGCCGCCGAACTGATGAACCCGATCCGAGCCTCGAAGTTGGTATCATTTCCTGGCAAAATCCGATTGGCGCCGTGCCGACGCGCACTGGCCCAGAGCCGGGTATAGCGGTCCTCCAGACCCTGCTCTTTGCGCCAGGTGCGGGGAGGGAGCAGAACATTCCGCTCGAAATCGATCTTGGCCGTGTCCAAATCGAACGGAGTGTGCAGGTTGAGCGCAGGAGCGTGGTTGGGCCGGACGCGCACCGTGCCGCCGCCGTCCGCCTGGTTGGTCGTGACCAGGTATCCGATGTAAAGTTCGCTTTCACGGGACAGCGTAAACGCCAGATTGACCCAGTCCTTGAGTTCCTGGGCGTCGCTCGGCTCGAGCACCGGCATCATCAGGTGCTTGGCGATGTACCTCGAGT
This sequence comes from Verrucomicrobia bacterium ADurb.Bin006, assembly GCA_002071485.1. Lineage (GTDB taxonomy): Bacteria > Verrucomicrobiota > Verrucomicrobiia > Limisphaerales > J093 > MWFF01. The sequence continues at coordinate 88,690 of MWFF01000132.1, forward strand.
CCGCGGGTACCTGGGTCGAGTCGCTCCACGGATCGTCGCCCAGCACAATCACAGCCCCCCCCTCCGGATGCGCCCCCACCAGATTCCCCAAGGCCAAAGCGTCGGCAGCGACGTGCACGCCCACGCTCTTCTGGACACTGATTGCCCGCAGGCCGTGCATCTGCGAGCCGTTGACCATAGCGGCCGACAACGCCTCGTTGTTCGCCATCGTCGCCCGAATACCCTGCTCGGCAAGCAATTCGTGAATCTCAGAGGCGGTATCGAAGAAACCGGCGACGGGTGAGCCGGGATAGCCAGTCCACAGATGGGTGCCGCCGACGGTTTCCAGGCATCCTTTAACGAGCAGCTCGTTCCCCGTAAATACTTCTATACCAAAAGTTTTGGTAAACCGCGGATCGACTTTCACCAGGCGCAGTATGTCACCCAACCCCTGCACTGGCAAGAGTGGACTTCCTGATGCCTATGCCTTACTCAGCTTCTGAGCCGCTGCTGACAACGACCGTGTTGGTGACCGGATGGTTCTGCCAGACCCAGTCACCCACCTTCGCCCTCCCGGCGACGCCGTGATGCCGTGTCACCGCGACGGCGGCCTGATCGTCCTGGCCATTCATCCCCAACGAGTAAAGTGTGAAACGGTCCCCTTCCCCGCGCCTGTAACGCAACGGCTGACCGTTAACGGGGTCCGGCGGAACGGGATTCAGATACCTGGGTGCAAGCGCTTCCAGTGAATCGGGGAGAGCGCCGCGGTCCAGACGGTGCCTCTCGATGGCGACGGCGACGCGCGCCAAGTTGACCGTGGCCTGGGCCTTGGCGGCGTTCCGGGCCGCTGCGCTGACGGGCGGGCCCATCATCGAGGCAAAGAGGTTATAGGGGGTGCGACTCCCCAATCGCGCCTCGATCGACTGCTTGTCCAGCCGGGCGACATCGATCGTGCCGGTGACCGTATCGAAGGCCGGCAGCAGGTGCTCCTGATAGAGACGCGCGATGTGATACTGATTCTGGTACTTCATGGGGCCAGGCAACGAGTCGTAGGGTCGGGTCGCCGATGCGTCGATGCCCCTGCTCCCCGCCTCATGAACCTCCGCGGCGCCGCCGATCATTCCGATGGCGAAGGCGCGCTCGCCACGCAGACAATGAGCCATCTCTTTGACGAAATTGGCGCGTCTCAAGGCACCCTCGAATTCCGCAAGCTGAGGCTCACTCCACTCATGCCGCGCCAATCCTTCCCACAAGCCTTGCATCGCCGAATCGGTCAGCGCGATCCGAACCAGGGCGGCCACCAGGAGCGGTTCCTCCGACAATGCGTCCGCCAACCGCAGCGCGGCCCGCACATCCCGTGCGGCAGACGCCGGGTCGTCCGCGGCCAGATGGGCGAGGGCCGAACAAACGAGCGGACGAGACATGGCCTTGAGCGAGGCCAATTGCTGCAGCAGGAGCTCCATGTCCTCCCCGTACCGGGCCTTGAGATTCGCCGCGGGTCGCTGGGCGGCATCGCGAATCTCAGCGAGCGCGGCCTGGTTCTGGGCCAACGCAAAGAGCAAATCCTCGGCCGGTTTCCCCATCGGCCTGGCGGCCAAGGCTTCGAGAACGGGATGCGCAGCCTTCGACACCGGCTGCTGCGTCCCATCCGAATCCGCCACAACATCGGGCGGGGCGTCGGCAGGCGCGCCCGCGGCGGTATCGGCCGCGCCGTCGTTCAGTCCGCGCAACTGTCGCTGCCAAACTGCCAGGTCTCTGAACTGGCCCATTTGCCACCCCGGATTTGTGTCGCGCAAGCGCGAGGTCCAAGCGAACATCTCAGTCACACGATCGCAGGCCTTCGAATCCCGCCGTCCGACTGCTCCGGAAGCCCCGTCCACCACGTAGTCTGAGAGCGGACGCAGCAGAGGGGTCATGAAGAAGTTGTTGTCATCCGGCACCGGCTCGGGCAGCAGGCGCCGAAAATCGAGCGTCTCACCCTGCGCTTCCAGCTCGGCCCGATATCCTTGCCACAATCGTCGGGCGCGATAGCTCTCGATGGCGTAGGCCAGGGCGAGCAACGTGACGAGGGCCACCGCGATGAAAACCGCGCGCTTAAGCCATTTGGCGAGTCGAGACGGTTTCCAGGCATTCATAGGGTGAAGAGGTCGGTTGACGATGCATTCGCGCCTGGTTCGGCTCCTCCGGCCGCCGCGGCGGCGAGGCCTCTGGAGGCTTCGGAGCGGGCGCCGGATCGTCGAGCTGCAGCGCATTGAACCCGCGGACCGCAGCCTGATACGCTAACGCCAGACGCGCGTTGGCCTGCGCCTCGGCCATCTCGACCGCGGACGGCAGCGCCGATCGGTTCAGGATCACGACGGCAACCCAGCAGACGGCCAGGGCAGCCCAGGCCGCCGGGGCGGGCCAGAGCCAGTCGCAGAGCCATTCTCCCAGGCGATGAAACGGCGAGGGTGCGCGGCTCGCAGCCGCCGCGCCCTCGAGCCGCGCTTCCCGCAGCAACTCGGGGCGCCACTCGTCAGGAATCGGACGGAAAGCCTCCTTCCGCAGCCGCTGTTCGAATTCGTCCGGGTTCATTGGATTTCTGCGTAGAGGGGACGCAGCCGGGCGCGCAGTTTGTCTAGACCGTAGCGGTACCGGCTGGCTGCCGTGTTCAATGGAATATCGAGCGTCCTGCTGATCGACTCGAAGGTCATCTCTTCCCACAGCTTCAGGTGCACAACGGCCCTCTGCTCAGGCGGCAGTTCGGCGAACGCGGCGTCCAGTTCACGACGAAATGTCTCCGAGTCGGGATCGTCCGCAGGCGCGAACACAGGTTCCGCCGCGGTGGCCAAGGTGTTGCGAACACGTTCGCGGGTCGAGTGGCGGCGGACCTGATCCACCCAGAGGTTATGCGCCATCCGAAGCAGAAAGGCGCGCGCGTCGCGCACGTTCGCATCGCGAAGCGGTCGCACTGCCAATCGACGGAACATCTCCTGGAGCAGATCGCGCGTGTCCGCCTCGCTGCGGGTCAGATCGAGCGCAAAAGCGAACAACGCCTGGGCGTGATCGTCGTAGATTCGTTCCAAATCAGAAGCCGCAGGCATACTGGTCTGTCCTGTTGAGACCAAGACGCGCGCCGCACGGCGGTTTGTCTGAAGAAACCGGGCATGGCGCGTCGCGCCCTCCGGGGCGGACCGTGTCGGCTCACGCCTTGGCGCGTCGATTGACCTTGTGGATCGCCGCCTGGTCGGTGCACTTGATGATCATCTCGTCTATGCACACGTGCGGGGGCCGGCTCGCAACCCAGACCATCGCTTCCGCCACATCCTCCGACCTCAGAGCCTGAACGCCCTCGTAGACCTTCTTCGCCCGCTCGATGTCGCCCTTGAATCGCACCAGCGAAAACTCGGTCTCCGCCATGCCCGGATCGATCGTCGCAACGCGCAGGCCTGTCCCGCACAATTCGAGACGCAAGGACCGGGTGATCTGCAACTCGCCCGCTTTGGCGGCACAATAGGCGGCTGCGCCCTCGTAGGCAGTGCGACCGGCGATTGATCCTATATTGATGATGGTTCCGGCCCGATGCGGCAGCATGAGCGGCAACACCGCCCGGGTCATGCGCAGCACGCCGAGCACATTGGTCTGCATCATCGTCTCCCAGTCGGCGTCCTTCCCCTCGACTACCGGTTCGAGCCCCAGCGCCCCGCCGGCGTTGTTAACGAGCACATCCACCCGCGGCGTGAACTCCCTCACCCAGCTTGCGAACGCCTCGACACTGGCCGTGCTCGCCACGTCGAGCGGATGGTAGCCGACCTCGGCCGCCCCGGCCGCCTTGGCTTCGAGCGCCGCGGCGCTTAGCCGATCCTCCCGGCGGGCGCCGAGCAGAAGTCGAGCCCCTGCGCGCCCGAAAGCCATCGCGCCGGCTGCGCCAAAACCGCTCGACGCGCCTGTGATCAAAACCCACTGCCCAGTAAATTTGTAAGACATGCGGTTTTTTTAGGACGCAACCGCCCGCGCGCCAAGCCGGAAGATCAGTGGGAAGATCGATTGGGAAGACCAGTGTTCGCCGGGATAAACGACCACTCCACTCTCGCTCGGGCAGAGCGGCAATTGGTGCGACTGGTGCGCGATAGAGGATTTGAACCTCTGACCCCTTCCGTGTCAAGGAAGTGCTCTACCCCTGAGCTAACCGCGCATTAACTGCCAAGATATTATCGGTATCTCGCCGTCACGGCAAGAACAAACCCGTGGGCCTTTCGGCCAAAAACCTTCTCAAACCCGTCTTCATTGCTTTGAGGACCTGCGCCTTGGTCGCTCCAGCATCGAGTTTCAGTTCCGTGTCCAGGGCGTAGAGCTTGAAATAGTACCGGTGGGTACCACTGGGCGGGCAAGGACCGACGAAGCCGATGGGACCGAAGTCATTGGTGCCTTACCTGGCCCCATTGAGCAACGTCTTCGTGGTCATTCGAACCGATAGTGCTTGCGCACAGGTTCCTTGACGTCCCACACGCAGGAAAGCCCTCGCGGGAAAACCACCAGATCGCCCTTGCCAAACGACACGCTCTCCCCGCCGACTTCGACCGTCACCCGCCCCTCCAACAGGTAACAGGTCTCCTGGTCGCCGTAACTCCAGTCAAATCGTGACACCTCGCACGACCAGATCGGCCAGGCAAAAACGTCCAGTGAGCGCAACTCGGCCTCAGCCGGCTTTCGTACCTCGATCTTCATGACCTGATCCTAACTCGCCAGCAGGGGTAATTCCAGCCTTGGCCTCCGCATCTTCCCCATGTCCTTGCCAGGCAGCGCGCGACAAACCAATCACGCGCGAACGCCAATATGCCCTCTTCCACCCCCCGATGCCGGTTCCGGGACCGCAGCTTGCTTACGCCCGCATCCCTCTCCGCCCCCGAGGGCCGTGTGCGCGGCGGTGGGAACATGGCCCAATACGGGCGGTTTGAAAATGGACCGGGGCACTGGGGCCTGAGGGCGTCACGAAGAGGGCCGACGGATCTCTCCGCCGGCCCATGGGAGGCTGTGCGCTGTGGGGTGGCCTGGATTATGGCTCTTCGATTTGGTCCTTCATCCGGTAACTCTTCCCTTCGATGCGGACCGTTTCGGCGTGATGTAACAGGCGGTCGAGGAGCGCCGAGGTTAGGCTGGGATCATTGTTAAACATCTTGGCCCAGTGTTTGTAGGCCTGGTTGGTGGTCACGATGGTCGAGCCGTGCTCGTAGCGCTGGCTGAACACCTGGAAGAGGAAGTCAGCCCCCGCCTTATCGATGGGCAGGTATCCGAGTTCATCAACCTGGAGAATGTCCGGGCGCAGATACTTCTTGAGTTC
>MWFF01000133.1 GCA_002071485.1 Verrucomicrobia bacterium ADurb.Bin006
CTCTCCTCCATTCGGAATGGAGGAGAGGGTTGGGGAGAGGAGGCGCTCCGGTTTCCCCTCTCCCCGCTCGTGCCTTGCAGGGAGAGGGAGTCGGAAGCAGAAGGAGCGTGCCGATGAGCCAGACCACGGGTCTTCACTCCCTCTCCTCCATTCGGAATGGAGGAGAGGGTTGGGGAGAGGAGGCGTTTTACTTTCAGGCAACCCCTCTCCCTGACCCTCTCCCCACTCCTGCGTCGCGGGGAGAGGGAATCAAACGGAGCGCGTCGCGGCTTGAGATGATCCGCGCCGCATTTATCATTTTCGCATGAATTCCACCGCGCGCGCCCGGCAACTTCGCCGCCATCAAACGAACGAGGAAAAGGAACTTTGGCGAGCCGTCAAGGCGGGCCGGTTCGCGGGCTTCAAGTTCCGTCGTCAGCATCCGGCGGGCAAATACTTTCTCGACTGCTATTGCCCGCTGGCGCGGCTGGCGGTCGAGTTGGATGGTTTTCAACACGGGTTGCCGGAAGGAATCAAACGCGATGAGGAGCGGGAAGCATTTCTGGCGGAGCAAGACATTGAAGTGTTGCGATTTTGGAATCATCAGTGGAACAAGAATCGCGAAGGCGTATTGCTGGAAATCTGGCGCGCGCTGCACCGGCGGACGGGTTGCGTGAAGGTGATGCGAAAAGAACAGAATCATCGGTTTGTGCCGCCGCCGCCAGAGCAGTTGATCGGCGAGCCGAAACCGTTGCCCAGAAGACAAACCTCCTCTGCCCGGCCCTCTCCTCCATCGGATGGAGGAGAGGGAGCAAAAACAAAAGGAGCACGAGGATGAGCAAGACCATCGAAGAAATCCTCGCGCCGAAGCCGGCGGCGCGTCCGCGCATCTACGCCTACGCGATTGCCGAGCAGCCTCCTCTCCCGGCCTGCGGCCACCCTCTCCTCCATTCGGAATGGAGGAGAGGGTTGGGGAGAGGAGGCGCTCCGGTTTCCCCTCTCTCCGCTCGTGCCTGGCAGGGAGAGGAGTCGGAAGAAGGACCGCGACCATGAGCAAGACCATCGAAGAAATCCTCGCGCCGAAGCCGGCGGCGCGTCCGCGCATCTACGCCTACGCGATTGCGGATAAGGCGCACGCGGGATTGCTCAAGGTGGGGCAGACCACGCGCGACGTGAAGCAGCGCGTCGCCGAGCAGCTCAAGACCGCCAACATCAAGAACTACACCATCGTACTGGATGAGTTGGCCGAGCGCGACGACGGCACGACGTTCACCGATCATGAGGTACGCGCCGCGCTCGTCAAGAAGGGTTGCGCAAATCCCGAATTGGAATGGATGCGTTGCACGGTCAAGGACGTGAAGGCCGTGCTGATCGCCCTTCGCGCCGGCCAGCCAATCGCCGGCACGCGTGACCAGAATTTTCCGATGCGTCGCGAACAGGCCGAGGCGGTGAAAATGACGCACGCCTACTACCACTCGCGTTGGGCGGAGGACATGCACGCCGTCCCGCGTTTCCTGTGGAACGCCAAGATGCGTTTCGGAAAGACCTTCACCACCTATCAACTGGCAAAGAGACTCGGCGCGAAGCGCGTGCTCGTGGTCACCTTCAAGCCCGCCGTGGAAGATGCGTGGCAAACGGACCTCGAATCGCACGTGGATTTCGAGGGCTGGCAATACATGTCCCGAAACTCAGGCAGCGACCACTCCTCTCCCGGCCTGCGGCCACCCTCTCCTCTCCTTCGGAAGGAGAGGAGAGGGCAGGGAGATGAGTGGTCGGGTTGCGATCCGAGAAGAATCTCGGCCAGCAAGCCGCTCGTCTATTTCGGTTCATTCCAGGATTTGCTGGGCCGCGACGATGCCGGCAACATCAAGGCCAAGAACGAATGGCTGCACCAGGTGAAATGGGATTTGGTCGTGTTCGACGAATACCACTTCGGCGCCTGGCGCGAGACGGCCAAGGAATTGTTTGAGGGCGAAGAAGAGGCGGTCGCCAAGAAGGAACTGAAATACGCCGCTGATTTGGAGGACGTGAACGAAGACCTCACGGTGCTCTCCGAGAAGGAGACCGAGTTCCTGCCCATCACGACCAAGGCTTACCTGTATCTCTCCGGCACGCCGTTCAAGGCGCTGGCCACCGGCGAATTCATCGAGGAACAGATTTTCAACTGGACCTATACGGACGAGCAGCGCGCCAAGGAAGAGTTTACGCAGAAGAATCCCGGCCAGTGGAATCCCTACGGCGCGCTGCCGCAGATGCGGTTGCTCACCTATCAGATGCTGGACGAGTTGGTGTCCATCGCCAGCACCGGGGAGTTCGATGAGTTTGATCTAAATGAATTCTTTCACGCCACGGGCACCGGTGTGCTGGCGCAATTCAAACACAAGGGCGACGTGCAGAAGTGGCTGGACATCATCCGCGGCGGTTACACGCCCAAGGCGACGGAGTATTTGAAGACCGGCACGCGCCCGCCGTTTCCGTATTCGGATGTGCGCCTGCTGCCGTATCTCCAGCACTCGTTCTGGTTTCTGCCCAACGTGGCCGCCTGCCATGCGATGGCGAATCTGTTGGCCGAGAACCAAAACGTCTTCTGGCACGACTACCAAGTCGTGGTCGCGGCGGGCGCGGACGCGGGCATCGGCCTGGCCGCGCTGCCGCCCGTGCGCGCGGCCATCGGCGGTGGTTTCGACACAAAGACCATCACGCTGAGTTGCGGCAAGCTCACCACCGGCGTGACCGTGCCGCAATGGTCGTCCATCCTGATGCTGCGGAATCTGAAATCGCCGGAAACCTATTTCCAGGCGGCGTTTCGCGTGCAATCGCCGTGGTCGCTTAAGAACCCGAATGGGGACAATCCGAACGAGGAGGAAATCCTCAAGCCGGTTTGCTTCGTGTTCGACTTCGCGCCCACGCGCGCGCTGCGGCAGCTCTCGGAATACGGCATCGGCCTTTCTCCCAACGAGCCGAACCCGGAAAATGCCGTCAAAGACCTCGTCTCGTTCCTGCCGGTGCTGGCCTACGACGGCGCGAACATGACGCAGATCGACGCGGGCGGCATCCTCGACATCGCGATGGCGGGCACTTCGGCTACGCTGCTCGCCCGCAAGTGGGAGAGCGCGCTATTGGTGAATGTGGACAACGACACCCTGCGCCGCATTCTCGACAATCCCGAAGCGATGGCCGCCGTGGAACGTATCGAAGGCTGGCGTTCGCTCGGCGACAATGTCTTGGAGACCATCATCAACAAGAGCGACCTGGTGAAGGGGCTGAAAAACAAGGCGAAGAAAAAAGATTTGACGAAGAAGGAACTGAAGCGGCTTTCGGACGAGGAGAAGGAATTCAAGTCCAAGCGGAAGCTGGTGCAGGAAAAGCTCATCAAGTTCGCCACGCGCATTCCGGCCTTCATGTATCTCACCGATTTCCGGGAAAACACGCTGCAGGATGTGATCACCAAGATCGAGCCGGAATTGTTTCAAACGGTCACCGGCCTGAGCGTGAAAGACTTTCACCTGCTTGTCCGGCTGCGGGTGTTCAACACGGAGCAAATGAATCAAGCCGTGTTCGCTTTCCGCCGCTATGAAGATGCTTCTCTGCGCTACACCGGCGTCGAGAGCCACGAGGGGCTGACCCACTACGGCCTTTACGACACCGTTGTAGCTCGGGAGTAAGATAAACTGACAGATTCTTTATCTAAGAGGCATGCACGCCGCGCTGTCCAGTGCTCTTTGGGCCTCATCCCCTCCGTGCAGTGCGGGGTGCCGTCTTTGGGCGAACAGGGCTAAAGCCGCGAAACGGACGCCAACGAGAGCCGGGGAACTGGCGGCGCTGAACGATGTCCATGGGGAGCGTTGACATTCAACGATTTAATGCGCCTTGCCCACATGCAATGAAATGACCGTGCAGAATGAGAATCGCCGCCCCGATTTTGCTGGCTCTGGGCGGCGGAGCCGCACTATAAGCCCATTGCTGACCCGGAGGACACATGATTGATCTGCCAGGTACGAAGGGCGAACGCGGCGCGCGCGGGACGCGATGGACGGCGGGAGCGTTTGTGGGGTTCACTTTGATCGAGTTGTTGGTGGTGATCGCCATCATCGCAATCCTGGCCGCCATGTTGTTGCCGGGGCTGAGCATGGCAAAGGAGAAGGCCCGCCGCGTTTCCTGCCAGAGCGCACTGCGCCAGCTCGGCCTGGCCCTCCAGATGTATGGCAACGACAACAACGATCGCCTTCCGCAGGGCTATCGCGACGACGGATTCACCCACACGATCTGGATCAGCACCAACACCTTCAACGCCATCCGCCAGTACAGCGGGACGAACATGAGCACCTGTCCCAGCCTGGCCGGCACGTTCCAGTATTACCGGGCGCCGCACGGGCATGTCATCGGCTACAGCTACAACGGCGGACACAAGAAGCCGTGGCCGGGCGAACCGGAGCCGCGATGGGTCTCGCCTCAGCGTTTTACCGACGATCCGCAGTTGACTCTGGCATGCGATCTGAATGCTTGGGCCGAACCGATGGGCGGCGTCGGTTGGGTGATCGCCCCGCATTGTGCCGGCGGCGCGGCCAAAGACAAAGGCGTTCCCTTTTTATGGGTCTCGAAACTGACCAAACCCCAGGACCTCCGTGCCCAGGGCGGCAACGTCCTCCTGCTCGCCGGCTCAGTGCACTGGAAGAATCTCCGACTCATGACAAATTACTGGGCCGCCGAGGCTGGCGGTTACTGGAACGCGTGGTAGCCGGCAGCCCGCCAACCCCGGCGCCCGCCTCCCGCCTCCGATCGGCCGCACCACCACAAGCTGCCGATCATCCGGTTGCGCGGGGTGCATTGCGCGGCGGGGGCTGCCGGACTTTCTTTCAGCGTGTGGCGGCCCTGCTACTGCTCGGGGCAAGCGTCGGTTGCGCACCCTCCCAATCGCTCTCGCAGCGTCCGAAGACGGCGGATGCCGACGTCGTCATCTACGGCGGAACGTCGGGCGGCGTGGCCGCGGCCGTCCAGGCGGCGCGGATGGGGAAGCGTGTGGTGCTGATCGAGCCTGGCATGCATCTGGGCGGACTGAGCGCGGGCGGATTAGGGGCGACTGACATCGGCAACAAGGGGGCCATCGGCGGGATTGCGCGTGAGTTCTATGAGCGGATTGCCCGTCATTACGCCGCGGACAGCGCCTGGCGCCAGGAAACGCGCGCCGACTACCTGACCGTCCGGGGCGCCACGCTGAATCGGGCCAAGGACCCAGTGGCCGAGGCTCGGGGGATTGCGGCTCAATGGACCTTCGAGCCGCACGTGGCGGAGCAGGTTTTTCGTGACCTTGTGTCCGAGGCAGGAGCCGAGGTCGTTCTGGGCGAGCGGCTCGATCTGCACCGCGGGGTCCGCAAACGGGGGAGACGCATCACCGCCATCCGGATGGAAAGCGGCAGGGTGTTTGCCGGCCGCATGTTTATCGATGCCACCTACGAGGGCGATCTGATGGCGAAAGCCGGGGTGGCCTATCACGTCGGGCGCGAGGCCAATGCCGTGTACGGCGAAACGCTCAACGGGGTGCAGACCACGAACGCCGTCTATCATCAGTTCACCCGCCCAGTCGACCCCTACCGAATCCAGGGAGACCCCGCCAGCGGGCTCCTGCCCGGGGTTCAGAGCGGCGGGCCGGGCCAGGAAGGTTCAGGCGATCGGCGGGTGCAAGCGTACAATTTCCGACTCTGTCTCACGGACGCAATCGAGAACCGGCGCCCGATTCCCCAGCCCAAGGGCTACGACCCCAATCGCTACGAATTGCTCCGACGTTACATCGCGGCGGGAGTTTTCGATGCCCTCCGGCTGAACACGCCCATGCCCAATCGGAAGACCGATATCAACAACTATGGCGCTTTCTCGAGTGATCACATCGGCGCCAACTATGAATATCCCGACGCCGATCATGCCGCACGCGAACGCATCTTCCGCGATCATGTGGACTATCTCATGGGGATGTGGTGGTTCCTGCAGAACGATCCGCGGTTGTCCGACACCGTACGCCGCGAGGCAGGCCGCTGGGGGCTCTGTCGCGACGAATTCCCCGACACGGGCGGCTGGCCCCATCAACTCTACGTGCGCGAAGCCCGCCGCATGGTGTCGTCGCACGTCATGACCGAAAAACATTGCCGCGGGCAGGAGACGATCCGGGATTCGGTGGGTCTGGCCGCCTACGGGATGGACTCGCACAACGTGCAGCGCTACGTCAAGGACCATGCCGCCATCAACGAGGGCAACGTCGAAGTGGGCGTGCCGCGGCCCTACCCGGTTTCCTATCGCGCGATCGTGCCCAGGGCGGGCGAGTGCGAGAACCTGCTGGTGCCCGTTTGCCTGTCCGCCTCCCATATCGCGTACGGATCGATCCGCATGGAGCCCGTGTTCATGGTGCTTGGGCAATCCGCGGCCACAGCGGCCGCCCTGGCCATCGACAGCGCCGCGCCCCTGCAACGGATCGAGTACGATACACTGCGTGCGCGGCTCCAGGCCGACGGGCAGATTCTCGAGTGGCGCTGAAGGGCCGGCATGCTCCGTCGGTGGTCAGGCTCAGACCCTAGCCTGCATAGCAGGCCTCTTGCGAAGTCCGAGTGTCCCGCGCGCCACAGGGGTGTGAAATATGCGGGCTAAAACACCTCCGGCACGCCCTCTTCAAGAACCCGCAAATGCCGGCCCAGATTCGCCTTCTCGATCAGCCCTCGAAATCGCAGCAGCGGTTCGTCCATGTCCTCGAACGAAAGGCGGAAGGTCCCGTAGTGCATCGGCACGATCCACTGAGCCTGCAGCTCCCGAAAGGCCTTCACGGCGTCGTCAGGTCCCATGTGGACGCTGCGGAACGACTCGGGCTCGTAGGCGCCGATAGGCAGCAGTGCGATCTCGGGGGTGCAACGCTTTCCGATCTCCTTGAACCCGTCGAAGTAGGCGCTGTCGCCGGCGTGATAGATGCGCCGCCCATGGTATTCGAGCAGGAAACCGCCGTATCCGCGATGGTGGTCCCTGAGCACGCGCGCGCCCCAGTGTTTGCAGGGAGTCAGCGTCACCCGCAGATCGCCGCGCGAAAACATCTCCCACCATTCCAGTTCGAGCACCCTGTCGAAACCAAGGCCGTCGGCGAGATCGCCCACCCCCCAGGGCACGATGGCCATCCGCGGCGATGACAGCCGCCGCAAGGTGCGCTTATGAAAATGATCGAAATGCGCATGGGTGAGAAGAACTAAATCGGCCTGAGGAAGGTCTTTGAGCTTCAGTCCCGCGTGCTTCTGCCGCTTCATGAAAAACAGCCAGTTCGCGAAGTTGGGGTCGATCAGCACATTCAAGTCAGCAAACTGAATCAGAAAGGAGGCGTGCCCGATGAACGTGATCGCCACCTGCTTCTCGCCCAGGCGCGGAAAGGCGGGTGTCTTGCGCTGGCCGCCACGCGGGGTCAGAAGCGCCTTCCAAACCATCTGCCGGAAGTAAGCCCGCGGACTGAACGCCTGCGTGGGTGTCAGTTCCTTGAACGAGCGGGGCAACTTTCGCCGCTTCCGCCGCGGGGCTTTCACCTGTGCTAAGTCTGAATCCATGCAACCAGGGCCGCCCCGGCCACCGCGCAACCGATCGCCGTGACTTTGGGCGCGCCACCCTTTCGGCCTACCTTTACTCGACCCGCCCAAGAAACACAATCCCCCCATCGCATCCCCAGAAGTCCCGAAACGTAGGAAGAAGCAAAAAGACAATGGGGCTCCATCTGCATAGTGCAATTCTCCCTGTGGCAATTCTCCCTTGACAAAAGCAGGGCGTGGGAATGGAGTCCGGTCCCGATGCAAGCTTTGGCGGCTGTCCAAGATGGTTCACACTTGTGCCGTCGGCCGCCGTTGACGGAATCCTTCCACCCGCTCCAATAACCATCAACCGGAACAGCCTATGCAGACACAGAATCAAAAACCGTTGAGAATCGCCGCCGCAGTTTGCCTTGCCGCGTGCGTCACCATGCAGGGGCAGGCCCTGGGTGACCAGGGGCAAATCTATGGACGCCTCGATCTTGGCGCCAACTTCATGCACGACCTCGAGGTCGAGGGGGCCGGTGTCGATCTCGAATTCGACACCGGTGTGCGATTCGACATCGCCGGCGGGTACAAGATCACGGACGCTTTCGCCGTCGAACTCGAAGTCGGGTTTGCCTATAATAGCCTGGATTCGTTGAGTTTCCATTACGGGCCGGAATTCGGCGCTGACATCTCGGACCATGGCCTGGACCTCGATCTCTACCAGATCCCGATGATGGTCAACCTGAGCTACACCATCCCGCTGAACTCGAGAATAAAACCCTTCATCGGGGTCGGCGCGGGGGGCCTGGTCGCCATTGCAAGCGCCGAGATCTATGGATTCAAGGATGAAGAGAGCGCATTCGCTTTCGCGTACCAGGCCTTCGCGGGCGTCAACTACCAGATCTCGAACAACGTCGATATCGGCGTGATCTACAGGTTCATGGGGTCTTCCGATCTTGACTTCGACAGCTTCGAGACAGACGGCATTGGCGCGCACATGATCGGACTCAACCTCGAGTGGCGGTTTTGATCGGACTCGCCCCGCAACATCGTCGCCATACGCCCGGATCGGCGGGCGTATGGCTATTTTGCTTTTCCCCCGCCCCCCCGGGGTTCGGACGTGGACGGCCGATGCGACACCCGACAACTCCATTGCTCCCCAGCTTAATGGTCTGTGAAGAAACTCCTTTCGGAACTCCTTTCGAATTGCCTTCTGCGCAGGCCTGAACAACAGGAATCTCCCATGCTCATCCTCTGCAGGCTGCTCATCCCGATCGCCCTGTGCCTCCTGGCAGTCCAATCGCGCAGCGCGGCGTCCCCGGACATACCGGAGCCGGGGCGGCTGGAACGTAGGAACAGTTTCCTTGGCATTCACTTTGATTTTCACGCCGGTCCCGATTGCACTGAGATCGGCAGGAACACGACGCCCGCAATGGTCGAAAACATCATCGATCAGGTCCGCCCGGATTACCTCCAGATCGACTGCAAAGGCCATCGCGGCCTCAGCAGCTATCCGACGCGAGTGGGAAACCGGGCGCCCGGGTTTGTCGGCGACCCACTCCGCGTGTGGCGCGAAGTCACCGCGCGGCGTGGCGTTTCCCTTTATATGCACTACTCGGGCGTGTGGGACAGCGAGGCCATCCTGAAAGACCCGACATGGGCTGTCATCAACGCCGATGGCAAGACCAACCCCAATGCCACCTCATTCTTCGGCCCGTACGCGGATGCGCTGCTCATCCCGCAACTGCGCGAACTGGCCGGCGATTACGGAGTTGATGGCGCCTGGATCGACGGCGAATGCTGGGCCTCGATGCCCGACTACAGCCCGGCGGCCCTGACGGCTTTTCGGGAATGCACCGGCATCCAGGACGTGCCGCGAAAGCCGGGCGACCCGCATTGGTTCGAGTTCCTCGAGTTCCATCGCGATGCCTTTCGTCAATACCTCCGTCATTATATTGCGGAGGTGAAGCGCACCCATCCCCGCTTCCAGTTGTGCAGCAATTGGGCCTACACCGACCATATGGCCGAGGCGGTCAATGCGCCGGTCGATTTCCTGTCCGGCGACTACTCCCCCGAAGACAGCGTGAACTCGGCCCGGCTCTCGGCCCGCTACCTGGTCCGCCAGGCCAAACCCTGGGACCTCATGGCTTGGAGCTTCTCGCGCAAGCCGGGCAAGGACGGCACGTCGCAGAAATCGGCTCCGCAGCTTCAGCGCGAGGCGGCCGTGGTCGTTGCCCTCGGTGGCGGTTTCCAAGCCTATTTCAAACAGAAACGGGACGGCTCGATCTTCGACGATCAGATGCCGGTCATGGCCGAGGTGGCCGCCTTCTGCCGCGCCCGCCAGACGCTCTGCCATCGGGCCGAGCCGGTGCCTCAAGTCGCGCTCCTGCTTTCGACAGCGGGCCATTACCGGCGGATCAACGGACTGTTCAACCGCGATCTCGCCCGCGTCAGCGGCGCCTTGCAGGCGCTTCTCGAGGGCCAGCTCTCGGTTGAGGTGGTCGGCGAACACATGCTCGCAGGCCGGATGGCCGAGTACCCGCTCATCGTGGTCCCGGAATGGGAGTACCTGAATCCACCCTTCCGCGCCGACCTGTTGGGCTATGCCAGAACGGGCGGCAGCCTGTTGCTCATCGGCCCCCAAACCGCCGCCATGTTCCTGGCCGATCTGGGTGTGACTCCCGAGGGCAACGCCGGCGCCGAACTGTCCCTCCTCAGGCACGGCGGCGCATCGACGCCGCTCAGGGGCCCGACTCAACGCGTCAAACCCGCCGAGGGCAGCCAGACCCTGGGAGACCTGCAACCCGCGGCGAGCGCACAAACCGACCCCGTGCCCGCCGCAACCGTTGCTCGTCTGGGTAAAGGGAGGATCGCGGCCACGTGGTTCTGCCTGGGCCAAACCTACGCGGAGGCGCGCAACGACGTGGTGCGCCGCTTCATGCGCGACCTGGCGCGCGACCTCTTCCCGGAACCGATGGTCGAGGTGACCGGCTCACCCGATGTCGACGTCTGTGTTGCCCGCAAAGATGGCAGGCTGTTGGTGAACCTGGTCAACACCTCCGGACCGCATCGAAGTGAGCCGATCTTCGATTCCATCACGCCCGTCGGCCCGCTCGACGTGGTCATCCGCGAGGCCGCGCAGCCCGCGCGGGTCAGTCTCGAACCGGGCAACCGCCCGCTGCCGTTCGAGCACCGCAACGGACAAATCCGGCTCACGGTTCCAAAAGTGGACATCCATGACGTGATTCTGGTCGAACTCCGGCCGCAGCGGTAATGCCATCCCTTCTCTCATGTGTGTGGGAGAAGGAAGGGGGGAGTGGGCGACAATGCGGGCTATGCAGATGAATGTCGCGGGGTGAGAGCGGTCTGGGGAACCTGAATGCTCTGGCTTTGCGGATTCGCGTTCCTGGCCGGCTTCGTCGACTCGGTAGTCGGCGGCGGTGGCCTGATCCAGATTGATTTTCTGAGGGCCTCGGCGAGCGCGAAGGCGATCAACCTGGCCACGAATCTTTCTGCGGTCGGTTATTTTGCGGCCACCGATCGCATTCTCTATGGGTACGCTGTGCCGATGGGGGCCTGTAATCTTCTCGGTTCTATTCTGGGCACGCGGATGGCGATGTGGAGGGGCAACCGGTTTGTGCGCTGGTTTTTCCTGGTCGTGGTGGGCGTTCTGATCCTCCGGTACGGGTGGGAGGTCGCTGCGCCATCCGGCCTAAGGGGTCCGCAAGTCAGTCGCCATGGCGGTGACGCACGAGACCAGCTTGTCTTCGACACTCGTTTGGAACGGGCCGTAAAAGCCGTAGTAGATCATCGAGGAGTCGCTCTCGTATCCGCCCTCCTTGATGAGACGCGCGGTCGGGATGTAGCACGGCACCTCGTAGGCGTAGCCGACCGGCCATGGATTATCGTTGGCCAGGAGCCGCTTGAACTGGCGCGCATAATCCACCACGACTTCGCCGCCCATCACGATGAATGTCAGGTCATCGCCGAATCGGAGGATCGACACCGGCAGGGGCACGGCGCGCGGCAGCGGCTCGCCTGCGTCGAGCCGCTTCAAGTACGCCTGCGCGCGCTGTCGGATGTGCACATCCGCGCTCTGGGCGTCCGCCTCGAGTCTGTCCCTTCCGGGCGGATCGACCAGGGGCAGTTCCACCTCCGCGTAGGCTGTCTTCATCGTTCCGCGCACAGGGCGCATCGGGCCATTGAGCACCGTCAGGATCGCGCCCGCCAGTTCGACGCCATGGCGCCTGGCATGGACCAAAAGACCTCGTGGCGACGGGTCTGAATCGGCCCCCATGCCCGTCAGGTAAATCGCCATTGTTCCCGGATGCAGCTCTTCGAGATGCTGGCGGGCGTAGCCCATGTATTCACCCGACACCACATACCAGTCGTCGCCGCTGCGAACGCTCGTGCCGTGGCAGGCGTACCCGAACACAATCGCCCGTGTCGCTCCATCGGCGCCCTTGACGCGGAGCACCGGGACATCCCAGTCCACCGGCCCGTCGGGATTGTCGCCGAATACCACGCGATCGCCTTTGTACACCCGCCGGTTCATCGCGAACGTGGCGCGGCCCAATCCGTATTCGAGCGCGGCTGGCTGGAGATCGGCGAGGGCGGCGCCGACCACTTCGACCAGCGTGTCGCGCAGACGTCCGCTGTACTGTTGGATGCGCTGGCGTTCATCGGCCGAGGGCTGCGCCATGTCGATGAGCGTTGCCTCGATCACGGGCGCGGAGTGCGTATGGCTCGAAACGACGGCGACCGCGCCGGGCGGGACTTCATGCCGGCGCGCCAGCTCCCGCAGCACCGGCTCCATGAACGCCCGGCTCACCTCGCAATTGTCGAGCGCGACGAATACAAAGCGGTTGTCCGCCGCATTTCGCAATGCCATTGCCTGGACCACCAGCGGATGATCCACCCTGTCGGCCGGCCGGTTGCGCCCGGCATAACCCGCAAGACGAATCGGCACCTCAGGCGTGATCTCGCGCACCGCCAATCCGACCTCGAGGCCCGGCGGTTCGGCGCCCAGACCCGACGTCATCGACAGAACCAATCCGCAGGCGAGCCACCGGCGGACGCGCCCCTTCGAGACACGGTGCATCATCATAAGCCTTGGACCTTTCGCTTTTTGTATGCGACACAGACAACCATGTCCCTGCGCGACCGGCAAACATTTTCCCAGACACCCATGGCGTTTCGGGGCCGGGCGAAAAACTGCGTGACGGGAGGGCTTTGGTCGCTATATTTGGGGGCAATCAGCACTTTATGAAAAAGCTACAGCAGGCGCATTGTCGCGCTGAAAGTAGGCCGTCGGATCACGCCTTCACGCTGATCGAGTTGCTGGTGGTCATCGCGATCATCGCGATCCTTGCCGGCATGCTGCTGCCGGCGCTGGCCAAGGCCAAAGAACAGGGGCAGAGGAGCCGCTGCATCGCCAACGTCAAACAAATCCTGGCGGCCACACACATGTACACGACCGACTACAACGACTACATGCCGTATACGTCGTGGAGTTCCGACACATTTAACGTGGCGAACTGGATGTACATGCGGGTCGCCACCAACCGGCCGGACCACACGGTCGAACGCGGCCTGCTCTGGCCTTACCACCAGGCCAAGAACCTCTACTGGTGCCCGCTGGACAAGACCAACACGACCTACTTCAAACTCCGGGACATGAAGGTCGGCAGCTACGTCATGAACGGCGCGGTGTCGGGTTACTCGACCGGTCCGCGCGGCGCCTACACGACCTACCGGATGGCAGAGTTTCAACCGGACTGCATGCTGTACTGGGAACCGGACGAGAAACAGCCCTCCTACTTCGACAACGTGGCCAGCAGACCCGACGAGGGTGTCACCCAACGCCACAACACCGGCACGGTCATGGGAATGTTCGGCGGCCAAACCGAATACATGAAATTCAAGACATACTATATTGAGGCCGGCATCGGCGGGTATCCCGGAATCCGACCCGGGCGGTTCTGGTGCAATCCCGGATCGCGCAGGGGCGACTGACCGAGGCGGACATCGCCCCGACCGCCCCCCCACACAAGAGAGTCGTCCCATGAATCTTCCTTCTCTTCCTCTCCTCCTCGCGGGCTTGGCGGGTGTCACGGTCCTTGTTCTATGCGGCTGCGGAAAGGGAGACAGCGGCGCGATCGAGGCGGCACCTCCGAAGGAGGCCGCATCCGCCCTCGAACAGGCTTTCGATCAGGCCCCCGCCCCCGTCCGGGACGAGGTGCGTCAGGTTTCAGAGGCCATGCGGCGCGGCGAGTACGACAAGGCCGTGATGTCGCTTCAGGCCGTCAAGGAACAATCGAATGTCACCCTCGAACAAGGAATGGCTGTCCACGGCGCAATGGTGTCGATGGAAAGCCAACTCATCCAGGCCATCCAGTCGGGCGACCAGAACGCCCTGCGCGCCTACGAGTTGCTCCGCGCCTTGAAGCGAAACTAGCCCGCCCCCGAAGCGCGGCACCCGGCCTGCAATCGCTGCATGGTCAGGTGCGATAGGCCGCGCGCCCTCACGCGGCGCACGGGCAAACATCGGTGCAGACGCCGGGTCCGGGACCCTGCAAAGACGAGGATGGATGTTGTAGGCCGCGTGCTGTCGCGTTGCATTTGGTTGCGCGAATCGGCTCGTTCGTTCTAGACTCCGCCCATGAATCAGCCTTCCATCGTTCACGCGATGCCTCGCCGCACTTTCCTTGCCACGGCCGCGGCCGCCGGCACCTTCGCCGCGCTCAAACCGTCCACGGCCCTGGCCGACTCCAACAGCGTCCTCGAGATCGGTCTCATCGGCTGCGGCGGGCGCGGCGGTTGGATTGCCGACCTCTTCGTGCAAACCGGCAAGTATCGACTGGTGGCCTGCGCCGACTATTTCCAGGACCGCATCGATGTCGTGGGCGATAAGTTCAAAATCGAGACTGCCCGTCGCTATGCCGGCTTGTCGGGCTACAGGCGCCTGCTCGAGAGCAAGCTGGATGCGGTCGTGATCGAGACGCCTCCCTATTTCCACCCCGAGCAAGCCGCGGCGGCGGTCGACGCCGGCAAGCATGTCTTTCTGGCCAAACCGATCGCCGTGGATGTGCCCGGGTGCCTGAGCATTGGCGAGTCGGGCAGGCGTGCCACGGCGAAGAAGCTGGTGTTCCTAGTCGATTTTCAAACGCGCGCCAACGAACTGTATCGCGAGGCCCTGCGGCGGGTGCGCCAGGGCGACATGGGGCGGGTCGTCCTGGTCGAGGCCCATTACCCGTGGTCGTCGGGCGGACGCGACCTGCCGCCCGCATCGATGGAGGAACGGCTGCGGCGCTGGTATCACGTCAAGGAACTGTCGGGCGATTTCATTGTCGAGCAGGCCATTCACGCGCTGGATGTCGCCACGTGGATCATCGACGCCGACCCGGTGCGGGCGCTGGGATTGGGCGGCCGGAAACTGCGTCCGCAAGGGAGCATCTGGGACCATTTCTCCGTGAATTACCTCTTCGCCAACGAGGTGCCGCTCTCGTTCACGTGCATCCAGACCATCCCGGAAATGAAGGACGAGATCGTCGCGCGGGCTTACGGGTCCGAGGGTTACATCTACACCGATTATTTTGGCAGTGTCTGGATTCGGGGGAACGAGCCGTTCACGGGGGGCAGCACGGGCAATCTGTACACAACCGGCGCCCAGACCAATATCCACGAGTTTCACCAGTTCATCACCCAAGGCAAATACGACAATCCCACCGTGGCCCCGTCCGTGCGGTCCAACCTCACCGCCGTGCTCGGCCGGGAAGCCGGCTACCAGGGAGGCGAACTGACCATGGCCGAACTGATGCGGGAGAACGGGAAGCTCGAATTGGATTTTCGCGGGCTCAAGAGCTAGCCAGGCGCGCGATCAGACCGATCCACAAAAGAATCTTGATATGAAACTCACCCGTCGTTCGTTCGTGAAAGGAGCGATGATAACCTCGACCGGCGCCGCCTGGGCTCTGACCTCCCCGGAGGCCGGCCAGGCGCACGCCGCCCCCGCGGCCACCGGCAGCGCAAGCGACATGCCTCGAGGCAAGATCGGCAACCTCGAAATCAACTGGTGCAAGAGCCCGACGGAAACCGCGGAGTTCATGAAGACGGTGCAGAAACCCTGGCTTGCCTACAAGGTCATGGCCGCGGGCGCCATCCCCCCGGCCGACGCCTTCAAGTATGTCTTGAACAACGGCGCTGATTTCGTCCTCGCTGGCATGTTCGATTTCGAGATCGCCGAGAACGCCCGAGTTTTCCGCGACACCCTGGCCGCGATCCCGGAGCGCCCCCGCCCCTGGAGGGCCTAGCGGGAGACACCTTTGCATCCCATGCTCACACGCGTTCATCTCTGGCTCCTCTTCGCTCTCGTGGCGTGTTTGTCGTCCCCCGACCACCTCGCCCGGTCCATGGCCGCCTGGCGCGCCTTGGTTCCGACGACGCCGGATTTCTCGCCAGGGCCGGACGAGCAGCAAGTCCCGCGCGCCATGCGCTCGGCCATGAAAGATCGGCCGCGTCTGCGCGTCGGTGTGCGTGACGCAGACATCGTGGGCGGCGACAACCGCGCGTTGCAGGCGGCCGTCGATTACGTGGCCGGCCTGGGCGGCGGCGTGGTCGAGATCGACGCAGGCGAGTACACGATGCGCGATTCCCTCCATCTGCGTCCATTCGTCACGGTCCGCGGGGTGAGGGGCAAGACAGTGCTGCGTAAGGCCAAGGCCGAGGTCTCACCGCTCGCTCTCGATGGCGATTACGGCGAGGAACAGATCACCGTGGTCGATCCGGATGGCTTCCAGATCGGGGACGGCGTGGCCATCTGGGACAGTCATTCCGGCGGATTCCACACCACCGTCGCGCGGATCACGGGCCGCAACGGCAACACGTTTTCGATCAGCAAGCCCCTCAACGCCGACTGCATGATCGCCAACCGCGCACAGGCGGCCACGGTGTTCCCCCTCGTCAGCGGCTATGATCTCGAAGGGGCGCGCCTCGAGAATCTCGTGATCGAGGGCAACAGGGGCGCCAACGTGCCTCTGAACGGATGCCGCGGCGCCGGCATCTTCCTCTATCGCGGCTTTGGCACGGTGATCGAGAATTGCGTGGTCCGCGACTACCACGGTGACGGCCTGAGTTTCCAGCAGTCCAACGACGTCATCGTCCAGGATTGCATTATCGAAGAAAACGCGGCCTTGGGGTTGCACCCGGGGAGCGGCTCCCAGCGCCCCGTGGTCCGACGCTGCATCGCCCGCCACAACGGAGAAGACGGCCTGTTCCTGTGCTGGCGTGTGCGCCACGGGCTTTTCGAGAACAACCTCATCGAAAACAACGGCCGATTTGGCATCTCGATTGGCCACAAGGACAGCGACAACCTGCTCCGGGAAAACCAGGTGCGGTCCAACCGCCTGGAGGGCGTCTTCTTCCGCGAGGAGACCCTCGGCATGGCCGCCCACCGGAATCGACTCGAACGAAACTTGATCGAGAACAACGGCCAGGACAACGAGGTCGCCGGCATCCGCGTGCGCGGCCAGACACGGGACCTCGTCTTCCGCCACAACACGATCCGCGACACGCGTCCGCCTGAAGCGCGCAAACAAACCGTGGGCATTCGAATCGAAGCGGGCGCCGGCCCCGTGATTCTGGAAGACAACCAGATCGAGGCGGATGTCAAGGTGCAGGACCGACGCTAATTGCCTTCTTCACTGGCGCCCCAGAGCCAACCCAGCAGCCAGAATGCGGTGCCGCCGAGGGCAGGGATGTAGAGGCCGAACTCGACCCCGCTCTGAAGTACCCACCCGAAGACTCCAAGCCAAACCGCAAATCGCATCCGGTCGGCGCCGCACCGCCGGTAAAGCAGGAGAGCCAGCCCAATCACAAACGTGCCGTAGGTCGCCAGCCCCACAAAGCCCGAGTCGGACGCCTGCTCGAGATAATCGTTGTGGGTCAGTCGGGCCATCTCCGCTTCCGGCGGTTTAATTTGGCGATAGGCCACTGCAAACGTCCCCGGCCCCGAGCCGAAGACGGGGCGATCGGCAAAGGTCTTCCAGGCCGCCCGCCAATACTCCGCGCGGGCGCTGACGCTGGTGGCGCCTTTCTGGAAATAACCGGAAAACCGGACGAAAAAGACCGCAACTCCAAGGCTCACCAGGCCAATGATGATGGCTGCCCGCCATCGCTTCTCGAACGGCGCGCGCAGCAGCACCACCACCAGCATGACCAGCGCGATCAACCAGCCCGCCTTCGATCCCGACCAGTAAAGACAAGCCAATCCGCACACGGCGAAGAGTCCGGCGATCACGCCCCGGGCCGCCGGACTGAGCCAGGTCGCCCGCCGCCATGTCACCACCAGCAAAGGCGGCAGCAGCAGGATCAGAACCCCGGCCAACGTGTTCGGGTATAACAGGGTGGCGAAGATGCGGTCGCTTCCCAATCGTTTGAGGTGCTCCGCGGGCAGGTTCTCCCAGCCGGGTTGCGAATAAACGAATTGCCGCGTGGCTTCGAGACCGCCAAGCCGCTGCTCGAATCCGGTCCACACCATCAGCGCAAAACCGAACGCCACGCCCCCCCAGAACAATCCGATGCGCCGGACGGGGGCGAGGGCGAACAGGCCCAGATAGAAACCGGCGAGAACGGCGTGAAAGTGGATCAGCGTGACGCGCGTCAGCCGGGGGTCGATTGTCTGCGTCGCCGCGATCCACTGCCACGCCAGCCAAACCAAAGGGAGAAATGCCAGCCACCGCGGACGGGGCAGGGTCCATCGTGCCGTAAGGAGCCCGACCATGACCAGGCCCGCCAGCATGATATGGGACCAGCGCAGCGGCCAGGACTGGAACACGACTTCGAGGGCGCTGCCCGGCACGGGGATGAGGTGGTCGAGGATGGCCGGGTTCCCGAACTTGAGCAGGCTCAACCCGATGTAGAGCCCGGCCAGGATCGCGAAAACGCTGCCTCCGATCCCGGTTGCCGCGGACGGAGCGCGCTGCGGCTCGATCGTGTGCCACTGGCTCACAGCTTCAACTTCAGCAGCCCAACCTCGAGGGCGAGTGCCTCCTGGACATTCGAGCCGAGCAACCACTGCGTCCGCTCGATGACCCCAAGGTTCTCCATCGCGTCCCGGGTCGAGACACGCCCAGCCACCGCGCCGGACTCGGTTTCGAGTTCGGGGTAGGCGAGCGAGCGGCCGGCGATCCGCTGCGTCTGCATCCAGACGTCCCGCAGCCACCATTGCAGACAGGCGAGGAGTTCTCCGCGCTGCCGGCGATACTCGGCTTCGGTGGCCGCCGCCAGCTCGGTCTCCCATCGGTCGCGCAGGTCCGGATCGACATCGTCGTACCGTTGGAGCGGAGATTGGGCCGTCAATTGCTCGGATATCCGGGCTTTCAAACGGGCCAGCTCCGCCAGCAACGATCCCAACAACCGGTACCGCCCCAGCAGGCTTTGCTGGCGCGCGGCAGCCGCGCCGGCGAAGGCCCTCAGCCAATCGAGCTGCTCGGGCTGGCGCGGCCCACCCATGTCGCCCGCGAAGCTCAGCCGCAGGCAGCGCGAAATCACTGTCTCGAGCACCCGCTGCGGCTCGGTCGTCAGGAGCATCAGCACCGACTTCGCGGGCGGCTCTTCGAGCGTCTTGAGGAACGCGTTGGCCGCGCTGGGGGTCATGCGGTCCGCGGCCACGACCACGGCGACTTTGTAGAGGCCTTCGGCCGGCTTGAGATGCATCGTGTGCACCAGCTCGCGGACCTGCTCGATGCTGACCAGACGCGTCTTGGATTCGGGACGCAGCCATTGGACGTCGGCGTGAATGTCCCCGCCGATCTTGCGGCAGGCCGTGCAGGCGTCGCAGCAATCCAACGGAAGCCCATTGGCTGCCTGGCGGGGCGGAGACTGGCAGTTGAGGGTCTTGGCCAGCGTCTTCGCCACCGCCTCCAAATCCGCAAGGCGGCTGCCCGAAAAAAGATAGGCGTGTCCCAACCGCCCGCGTTCGAGGCTCCGCTGAAGCAGCGTCACCACATGCCCCTGCTCGGTGTGCTGACGGAAACTCATGACCTCATCCGTCCTTTACCCCCCGACCAGCCCGGCGAACCGCCGATACGCCTCGTCCCAAAGAGAGGCATCGCATGGGTGGACCGTCGCGGTCTCGAACGAATCCCGCACCACTTGCCGCGCCGCCTCGATCGATGGCAAGTCGCCCATCGCCAGCGCCTGCACCAGAATGTTGCCTGCCGCCGTCGCCTCGACCGGGCCAGCCACCACCGGAATCTGCAGGGCGTTGGCCGTGAACTGATTCAAAAGGGCGTTCTTGCTCCCGCCCCCAACGATGTGAAGCCGTTGCGTCTTGCGCCCGGTCAATTGGTCGACCAGGCCCAGGGTGCGGCGATAGAGCAACGCCAGGCTCTCGAGGATGCAGCGCACAAACGCGCCCGGCGTTTCTGGGACCGGCTGCCGGTGCTCCCGACAAAAGGCCGCGATCTTCGCCGGCATGTCGCCTGGGCTCAGGAATCGGTCGTCCGCTGGATTGATGAGCGTCACAAAAGCCGGCGCCTCGGCAGCCAGGCGCGTCAGGGCGGCATAATCGTAGTCCGCGCCCGCGTTCGCCCACTCGCGGCGGCATTCCTGCACCAGCCACAGGCCGATGATGTTCTTGAGGAGGCGCACGGAGCTCCCGTAGCCGATCTCGTTCGTGAAGTTCAACTCGCGGCACGCGTCGTTGATCACGGGTGTCTCGAGTTCGACTCCCATCAGCGACCACGTGCCGGAACTCAGATACGCCCAATCCGAGCCCGAGCCCGGCACCGCCGCCACCGCCGCCCCCGTGTCGTGTGAGCACGAAGCGACCACCTCGATCCCCGTCAGCCCGGTCCGGCGCGCCAAATCCGCCCGCAAAGGCCCCAGACGCGTCCCCGAGCGGACGATGGGCGGGAAGATGCCCGTCGGCAATCCAAGCCGCGCGATCAGCTTGCGAGACCAATCCTTCGCGCGCGGGTCGTAAAGCTGCGTCGTGCTGGCGAGCGATTCCTCGAACCGGGCCACGCCCGAGAGCCACTGGTTGAACCCGTCGCCAATGCCCAGAATCATCCGCGCCCGCTCGAGGCGCTCAGGCGATTCCGCCGCAAGCTGAAAAATCGTGTTGAATTGCAGGAACTGCAGTCCGGTCTCGGCGAAGATTTCCGGCCAGCTCACCTTGGCGTAGACGTTCATCACCCCGACCGGACACCGCGCATCCCGGTAATGAAACGTCGGCTCGATGATCCCGCCCGACGCGTCGTAGAGAAGATAGTCCACACCCCACGAGTCGGCGCTGATGCTGGCGATGGGCGCGCCGCGGCTCGCGGCGATCCCGAGCCCGGTCTCGAGTTCGCCGAACAGGCGGGGGATGTCCCAATGCAGGGAGTTGCCGGACGTGACCGGGCCGTTCTTGAATCGATGCAGTTCCTCGAGCGTCAGCGTCCCGTTGTCCAGCGTGCCCAGCATCAGGCGCCCGCTCTCGGCACCCAGATCGCAGGCAAGGTAATGTTTTCTCATGCGGCTCAAGACCTGCATTTGATCCTCGGCTTCCCTTCCCTTCAAGCCGGAACTCTCGTCCGATTCCCTTGCCGCACGGTTGTGCCACGGCCCAGACAATCCGATCACGCGCGGCGTTGTGCCGCTCTCCGTCACTGAGGACGCAATTGTCAACTATTTAGATGCGACCCCATTGCCCAGTCGGACGATAAAGACCTGGTTGGCCGGCTCGACGGGCGACGGGATGCGG
Organism: Verrucomicrobia bacterium ADurb.Bin006; assembly: GCA_002071485.1. GTDB lineage: Bacteria > Verrucomicrobiota > Verrucomicrobiia > Limisphaerales > J093 > MWFF01. Next base: position 21,259 of record MWFF01000133.1, read on the forward strand.
CGGACATACGCGATGCTCGATCCGTCGGGCGAAAACACGCACGCCTCCGGACGCGGGGCCCGGTCGGGAGTCGTGGCCTCGGTCAATCGCTCGGTCCGACCGCTCCGCACTTCGGTCACGCAGACACTGCGATCCATCGCATGTGCGATCCATCGTCCGTCCGGGCTCCACGTGAAACTCGAAGCGACGGGCCATGGATTGCGCGTGACCTGGGTCGGCGAACCCCCGTTTGGCGACACGGTCCACAGTTGAACCACGCCCTCATCGTCCTTCATGAGAAACGCAATCCGGCTGCCGTCGGGCGACGCCCTCAGCCAGTGACGCGTGCCCTGCACCCCCGGATGCTTGCGCCCCGCGGTGTGGGTCAGCCGCCGCTGCGTCACGCCTTTGGGCGGAAACGGGCGGCGCGTCTCGGTCCCGGCCAGCGGACCGTCCCCCGGCGCCGTGAGGTCTTCAGGCAAATCCGCCAGAAACACCTCGCTGATGGTCTGGCCGTCAGCCGTCACCACGTGTCCCTGGAAAGCCAGGGCCCGGCGCTGGACCGATCCGTCCGGCCGCGTGTATCCGTTCGTGCCCACCCAGCCTTCCTCGAACGCCTTCTTGATGTCGTCGGAGCCCGGCTTCGGGTTCGCGACCGTCCGGGTGACGAGCACCGTGAAGTACGCGCCATCGTGGTTGCGCGGATGCAGTCTCGAAACGCGCACCGCCCGGCCAGGCGCGCAGACGCCGACATTGCGCAAGTTCACCTCCTGGTCCGGCGTTTCGACGGCGTACCGGCTCAGAATCTGGTCTTCGTAGGTGAAGCTCACCCACTCGCCCGCCGCGTCCCACACGTGCACGTGCGAACCGCCCCGCAACGCGCCGGGCGTGAAGGGAGGTGACAGGTCGCGCGCATCCAGGTTCATCGCCACGCCGGGACGGTTCACATCCACGATCACCCCCCGGCGCCGCGACATCCCGTAGGTCCAATCGGGTGTGGGGTTCTCAGGCCCCAGAATGAACACGACCTTCGGCTCGATCGGATGGAACGTGGCCACGCCGGCATGCGCCCCGTTCCGGGCCTGGTAAAGCACCTTCACCTCGCCCGTGCCGACGTTGACCATCTCGATCCGCTCGCCTTCGAACACCTCGCCCGACGCGTCCGGACGCGTGTCGTAGACAATCCACATGCCGTCGGGCGACCAGACGCCCGTGTTCGTCAGAATGCGGCCGCCGGGACCGCGCGTGACCTGTTTCTCGATTGCGTTCATGGCGATTCTCGACGAAGGCATCGGTTCGGGCTCCTCGGATTCCGTCGACGGATGGCCTCCCGCCCCGGACACGGCGATCGCACACCAACAAGCCGCCGCGGTTGCGGCCCACCGAAGCCTCGGCCGCGCCGGCGGGACGGCGGACCGTCCGCCAGCTCTTGGGTCCGTGCAAAAATCAATTCCGGAAGTAATTTTTGCACAGACCCTTGTGTCATGGAAACGCATCATCAGCCGGCCGACCACCGTTCGATTTCCTCGAGTGTTCGCCCCTTGGTCTCGGGCACCCATCTCCAAACCACCAGGACCAACACGACACAGAACATGGCGTACACGTAGAACGGAAAGCCGTGGTTGAACCGCGCCACCAACCAGGGATTCTCGTCCAGCATCGGGAAGGTCTGCGACACCACGAAATTTGCCGTCCAGAGCCAGAACGTGGCAACCGACAACGCCCGCCCGCGCAGCCGGGTGGGGAAGAGTTCGGACAACAACACCCAGGTCACGGGTCCGACGGAAAGCGCGAAGCAGGCGATGTACCCGAGCACAAAGACGAGCATCGAGACCGAGACCAGGCCGCGTTGCGCACCCAAGCCGAGCGCCAGCAGCGAGACGCCCATGCCGGCGGCCCCGGCCATCATCAGCGGTCTGCGTCCCCAGTGATCCACCCTGCCGATGGCCACCACTGTGAAGAGGAGATTCACCGCGCCGACGACAATTGTCTGCAACAAGGCGGCATCGACACCGGCCCCCAATTGCTTGAATATCTCCGGTGCGTAATAGAGGAACACGTTGATCCCGGTCACCTGCTGCAGCACGGCCAGCGCAATGCCGATCCCGAGCATCCGCCGAAGCCCCGGCTTGAGCAAGTGCGCCAACGAGGCCGACTTCTCACGCGCCGCCGTCTCGATCGAGCCGAGTTCCGCATCGACCGCCCCCGGACCGACCACCCGCGCCAGCACACGCCGCGCCTGGTCGGTTCGCCCGTTTTCCGCAAGCCACCGCGGGCTTTCCGGAACGAACAACAGCAGCGCGAGAAAGAGCGTCGCGGGCACGATTTCGGACGCGAACATCCAACGCCAGCCGCGGGCGGCATTCCACGCGGGCTCGGCGCCCTGCGCGATGAAGTAGTTCACGAAGTAGACGACCAGCATCCCGCTGATGATGGCAAACTGGTTCACCGACACCATTCGTCCGCGAATGCGCGCGGGCGAAATTTCGGCGATGTACATCGGCGACGCCATCGAGACGATGCCCACGCCCACGCCCCCCAGCACGCGATACAGGACGAACGTCGTGAACGTCTTGGGCACGGCCGTCCCCACGGCCGACACGAGAAACAGAACGCCCGCCAGCACCAGCGTCTTCTTCCGCCCCAGTCGGTCGCTGAAGACGCCGGCAAACGCGACCCCGCCCACGCAACCGAGGAGCGCGCAGGCGGCCGCCCAGCCCTTTTGCGTGGCATCGAGCTGGAAATGCTCATGCAAGAACCCGATTGCGCCTGCAATGACGGCGGTGTCGTAGCCGAACAGCAACCCGCCCAACGCCGCAACCAGGCAGACCCAAACCACGTAGGGCCCGCTGCCTGTGTGCTGGGCCGACGGCGCGGCGCTCATGCAGCGCCTGCGTCGCGCAAGGCGTTGAACAGGGCCATCACGTTGTCGATCGGCGTGTTGGCCTGAATGTTATGGACGGCATTGAACACGAAACCGCCGTCCCGATTGAAAAGATCAACTCGCTCGCGCACCTCGCGGTAGACGTCCTGCGGGGTGCCGAACGCCAATGTCTTCTGCGTGTCCACACCCCCGCCCCACAAGACAAGGTCACGTCCAAACTCCCGCTTCAGTCTCTCCGCCCCCATCTCCGCCGCGGAGCATTGCACCGGATTGAGGACATCGAAGCCCGCCTCGATGAACTCCGGGATCAACTGGTAAACCGAGCCGCAGGAGTGGATGAAGGTCTTCCAGGCCGAGCGGCGATGGATGAAATCGTTGACTTGCCGATGAAACGGTTGGAACAGATTCCGGTACGTCTCGACCGAGATGAACGGACCGCGCTGTGTGCCAAAATCCGTTCCGGTGACGAACGCAATCTGGATGCGGTCGCCCAAGAGCTCAGTCAGCGTGGCCAGATTCGCTAAAGCCACTTCGCATTGCCGCTCGAACACCTGCGTCACGTAGGCCCGGCGGGTCTTGGTCGAGATGTACCACTCCGCGACGTCCCGAATGCCGCGCGGGTGCTTGAGGAAGGGCGCCGGCACGAGCGCAATGTCGCCGAATGCCGTCCCCGGAACGCTCAGGATCGTCCCCAAGCCGCCCCGCTCGCCGCACCACCGCGCCCTGTCCCGGTAGTACGCAAGATCGTCCGCCCCCAACGGCGCGAACTCCTCGCAGTTGTCGGCCGGGTCGAGCCGGTCTTCATCGATGGGGTCCTGCCGCACGATGGTGTCGAAGAAATGCCCTCCCTCGGGCATGTGGCCGCAGGGGGGCGCGCTCGTGTCGCCTTCCGGATAGATGTGCCAGCCGCCGTCCGGCGCTGGCTTGACATTGAAGTCGCCCGAGACCTCGCACGGCGTGCCGTCGAACAGGGTGAATGGTTTCCAGTCCTTGGCCTGGGTGCCGAGAATCGACTTGCGCCCCGGCACGCCCACAACGTCGATACCCAGGACCTCCCGAAGCGCATCGTCGATCTCCCCGAGCATCTGATACGGCTCGATGACCTTGACGCGGTAGCCGGGCTCGCCCAGAAGACGCTGGCGCAACCGGTGGACAATCGAGACGTGCATTCCGGTCACCGCCGTCGAGCCGAAATCGACCGGCACTCGGTCGGGCTGGCGATGCTCGATCGCAGCCTGCAAACGCTCTCTGCTTGTCATAGCGATGAATATCTAGTCTTCCGCGAACAGATACTCGAGGTCGGTCTGGGTCAGACTGCGGGCGAATCCCTCTTCGCCCAGGACATCGGCGATCGTCTGGGCCTTGCGCTGCTGCAATTCCCAGATTTTCTCCTCGACCGTGCCGGGGGCGATCAGGCGATAGGCATTGACGGTCTGCGTTTGGCCGATGCGATGCGACCGATCGATTGCCTGGGCCTCGACGGCCGGGTTCCACCACGGATCGTACAGGATGACATAACTGGCCGTCGTCAGGTTCAGACCCGTCCCGGCCGCGCGCAGACTCAGGAGGAAGATCGACGGCTTGGCGTCGGCCTGGAACGCGCCCACGATGTCCATGCGGTTCTTCGTCTCGCCGGTCAGGACGTAGGTGGGCATCTGGCGCTCTTTGCACTCGGCCTCGATCAGTTGGAGCATCTGGACGAATTGACTGAACACCAGGACCTTCTGGCCTTCTTCGAGCAACGGCTCCATCAGCTCGAATAGGGTCTCGGTCTTGCCCGAGGGCGAATCGCTGCCGACCAGGGCGGGATGGCAGCAGATCTGCCGCAAGCGGGTCAGGGCGGCCAACACATGCATCTTGCTGCGCGCGAGCCCCTTTTCCTGAATCGTCTGCATCACCTGCTCCCGGCTCCGGCGCAACTCGGCCAGATACAGCTTGCGCTGCGAGTCGCCCAACTCGCAGTCGCGGCGCTCCTCGATGCGGTCGGGAAGATCCTTGGCCACTTGCTTCTTGAGCCGGCGCAGCAGCAGGGGACGCAGCTTCGACGACAGTTTGCGCCGCGCCAGCCGCTGCGTGAATTCGGCGTCGGGACCCGTCGGCTCGTACGTTTCGTGGAACTGGGACTGTGTGCCCAGGTAGTTGGGCTGGACGAAATCGACGATGCTCCAGAGGTCGAGCAGCCGATTCTCGAGTGGGGTCCCGGTGAGGGCAAGCCGGTGCTCGGCGCGCAGTTGCTTGACCGAGAGCGTGATCTGGGCGCCGGGATTCTTGACGAACTGCGCTTCGTCGAGAACAACCGCGCGGAACTCGAACTTCATCAGCGCCTCGAGGTCGCGCCTCAACAGCGCGTAGTTGGTCACAATGAGATCGTGCTGCGGGATTTGCTTGCGCAGGTTGTGCCGGGCCGGACCGCTTTCCAGAACCAACACCTTCAGACTTGGCGTGAACTTCTCCGCCTCGCGCCGCCAGTTGTGCAGGACCGATGCCGGGCAGATCACCAGCGCGGGTTTCGGCTTGCGGCTCTGGTCCCGAAGCCACGCCAGCCACGCCAGGGTCTGGAGCGTCTTGCCCAGCCCCATGTCGTCCGCCAGTATCCCGCCCAGCTTGATCCGCCCGAGGTGACAGAGAAAATCGAAGCCGTCCTTCTGATAGGGACGCATCTCCGCCACCACCGAGCCGGGAAGCGGGACTTTGGGAATCCCTTTGAAGTTGGCCAGTTTCCCCCGAAGCGCCTTGGCTTCGGGCTGGTCGCCGAAACGCTGCAGGCCCTCCTCGTCCATGTGGGTCACCTGCACCAGATCGACCTTCTGCGGGAGCGCGGACAACCCGTCGATGCCGATATCCGCCATCGTTTCATGGGCCTTCTGCACCGCCGAAAGGTCCAACTCGACCCAGCCGCTGTCGGGCAGCTTGACGAACCGGCTTGCGGCCGTGGCGAGCCGCTCCAGATCCGCCGCCGAAAGCCGCAGGCCTTCCTGCTCCCACGCCGCCGAGACGGCAAACCAGTCAATGCCGCTCCCCTGCACAACGATCCTCGGACGCAATTGCCGGGGCGCCAGGAACAGGCGTTGAAAGGAGGCATTGCCCAGATAGTCGGCCTCAGCGGGGCGGTCGGGCCAGGCCTGCGCAAGCGTCGCGAAAAAATTGTCGTTTGCGTCTCCGATCCATAACCCGGGCTCCGGAGTGAACCAATCCTGCCGGCGAAGCCACGCGGTGGCTGCTTCGAGCCGGGGATCGTCGAGCATCTCAGGCTTTCCGGTCAGGTTGGCCGGCGGATCCGTTCGCTGCCATTCGTGGCCATTCCATTGCCATCGGCTATTGTTCCGCTCGCTCACGGCCACCAGCCGAAGCCGGATCGTGTCTTCCGAGAGATCGAAGAGGAACTGCGGCCTGGCGCGGTGGGCCACGCAGAGCGTCTCCCAGGCCGCGCCCGAACCGCTGGCCGTCTTCCGCAAGTGGGCGATCAGGCGATGACTCAATTTCCTGACCGACACCCCGGGGCTAGCGAGCAAGGCGCAAAGCACGGAGGGCGGCGGGGGGTTGCGAAGCAGATAAATGGTCTGGTGAAAGGCCACCAGTGCGGGCCGGCCCGCAAAGAAGCAGGCCTTGTCCAGGGGCAACACTTCCTCCGTCGGCAGGCGCAACCGCTGGTGAAGGGTGGAGCCAGACTCCCCGTTGGCCAGGTGCGGAGTCAGCTCCGCCAGTTGCCCATTAAAGCTGACATTCTCCGGTTTTCCAGCCCACTCGATCCGCGGAGGGTTGCCCCAGTGCGCCAGCCACTGCAGCAACTCGACGCCGTTGAGCCGCACCGGCTCCCCATCCCGCCCGCCCTGCCGGTACGTCTCGGCCAGCCACGCAATAAAATCCCAGTCGTGTGGAGCGAACAGCTCCTGTTCATGCACGGCCCGCTTGGCCAACTCGATCAACTCGGTGAGCGTTCGCGGCTTCTCGCCGCTGCGGGGACGGAACAAGAGAAAACCGCACTCGAGGTCGTGCAAGCCAGCGTGACCCGGATGCGGGACGGGTTTGGCGAGCACACGCAGCCGCGCCCGCGGGGCGTCGAGATGAAGGGGCACCGACGGCAGCATCCAGTTCTCGAGGGCCTCGATTTCCCGGCGTTCCCTCTCCTCCTGCTCGATCTCGGCCAGGCGCCCGAAATTGGCATAGCTCGTCAGTTCCGTCGGGAGCGGACGTCCCGCCCGGAGGAAGAGAAGCGCGGTCTGTTCGAGCCGGGCCTTGCCGCGGGCGCCCAGCAGGCGCGGCCACCAGTCGTTGCCGGCAAAATCGCGCCGAGCCAGCGAGAGTTTGTCGAAGTAATCCTCGAGCAGAAGCCAGGCCCGTTGCGAGTCGGTGCAGTTGGCGAACAGATCGAGCAAGTCGGTGCGTTCAGCCACGGCGGCTTTCGAGTCCGCCAATTCCCGCCTCAGATCCGCGAATGCTCCGTAGGCGTCTTTCAGAACCGAATATTGGGCGTCGTATCTGCTTGTCTGCGCCGGGCGCGACGATGTTGGCTGCTTGGCTTTGCGCATCAGAGTCTCAATCCATCCATTCTCCTATAAGATCAGGTCCGGTTTGACAACACTTGTTTGCGCAGAAGCCCCTCGGACCCCGCGCAATCACCTCCTCGCAGACCCGCGCGCCCGTGCGTGCCCACGCAACGCCCCCCCTATTCGCCGAGGCTCAAACCGATCGGCGGTCCGGACATTCCACAACGCCGCGCGCGTGATCGGATGTCCGGGCTGTGGCAAAATCGGACCCGGAAAGGGAACCAGTGGCATTCTAATGGTCTGTGCGCCGACCGGGTGTGTAACAGGCCGGTTAGATCAAGGCGCGTCGCTTCTCGTCCGCGGCCAGGCGTGCAACCAATTCCCGGACCTTCTGGGCCTGGCTCTTGTGCGCCACCAGCGTGGCGTCGTCCGTCAGCACGAGAATCGAGTCCCGCAGCCCCACCACGGCAATCACAGTCCGGTTCTTCGTGCGGGCGTCGAACACGATGTTGCGCGCGGCGTCCACATGCACGAAATCGCCGACCGCACAGTTTCCCGCCGCGTCGGCTTTGAGATGATGGCTGAGGGCGGTCCACGAACCGAGGTCGTCCCAGGCAAACGTGCCGTCCGCCACCACGACATTCTGGGCGTGTTCCATGAGGGCGTAATCGATCGAAATCTTCCGCAGCGCGGGGTACTCGGCAGCCAGGGTCGGGGCGAGCTTGGGCGTTCCCGCCACCTTGAACCACCGGTGACAGGCCTCGGCCATGTCCGGCGCGTGTTTGCTCAGCCCCTCGACCAGAGTGACAAACGACCAGATGAACATCCCGGCGTTCCACCGGTACGCCCCGCTGTTGACGTATTCCACGGCGCGCTCGTAGGGAGGCTTCTCGACGAATTGTTCGGCCCTGTGAAAGGTCGTGCGGCAGGTCTTGGCGCCCTGCGGCGGAGGCAGTGGCGCCCCGACGCGAATGTACCCGAAACCGGTGGCAGGCTCGGTCGGCTTGATCGCGATCGTCACAATCACCCGCCCGCGCGCGGCCAGATCGAATCCGTCCCGCAGCACCTGCTCGAAAGACTTCGCCCCCGACACCACGTGGTCGGCCGGCAGCACCGCCATCACCCCCGTCGTCGAACGGGCCCCCACCAGCGCCGCCCCCAGCGTCACCGCCGCGCATGTGTCGCGTCCGCACGGTTCGGCGATGATGTTGTCCCGCGGCAGGTCCGGGAGCTGGCGACGCACGGCGGACGCCTGCGCGCGGTTGGTGATCACCAGGATGTTCTCGGTCGGGACCAGCGGACGCGCGCGGTCGACGGCGTCCTGCAACAGCGACCGGCTGCCCAGCAGGGCCAGCAGTTGTTTGGGCCGATCCTCGCGGCTGACCGGCCAGAATCGCTCGCCGCGTCCCCCGGCCATGATGATCGCATACCGGTCATTGGTCTGGCTCTGCTTCTTTTTCATCCGCGAATCCCTTCCGCCAGAGTGCGCACAAACAACGCCACCGACTCCACCAGGTCGCTCCGCCCCGCCCCGCGCGCAATCCGGTCCACCACCGCGCTTCCCACCACAACGGCATCGGCGTGCCGGGCCACCGCCTTGGCCTGCTCGGGATTCGAGATGCCAAAGCCGACGGCGATCGGCAGTGTCGTGTGCCGGCGAATCCGCGCCGTCATGTCGCCAATGGTCTCGGCGACCGTGGCCTGCATGCCGGTGACCCCTTCGCGCGAGACATAGTAGATGAACCCGCTTGCCTCCTTCGCAATCCCCGCCACGCGCTCCTCAGGCGTCGTGGGGGCGATCAGGTAGATCGCGCACAGGCCCGCCGCCCGCATCTGGTGCCCGTACCCGCCAGCCTCTTCCGGCGGCAGGTCCAGCACAAGCAAACCATCCACGCCGGCCTCCGCCGCGTCCCGGATGAACCGTTCCTGTCCGTAGCGGTGAATCAGGTTGTAGTAGATGTAGAGAACCACCGGCACGTGCGACCCCTGGCGCAACGCCTTCACCGTGGCCAGCACACCGCCAGGCGTCGTGCCGGACTCGAGCCCCCGCTGCGCGGCCAGTTGGTTCACCAGTCCGTCCGCCAGCGGATCACTGAACGGCACACCCAACTCGATCGCATCCACCCCCGCCGCGTCGAACGCCAGCGCCAGACGCCGCGTCGTGTCCAGATTCGGATCCCCGGCGCCGATGTAGACAATCAGACCCTTCCGACCCTCCTCCCGGAGGCGACCGAACCGTTGCACGAGGCGATTCACCCTGCCCAGACTGCCAAGAAGCCAACCAAACCTCAAGCGGCGAAAGCGAGAGCGGTGAAAGCGAAGAGCGGTTCTGAGCTGGGAGGGGGTGATTGAGGAGGAGGGACTTAACGAATGTGCGGAACAATCCTCCGCCCATCTGTTTTGCTGGGCCGGATGACAAAGAAGAGCTTGGTACTAACGGACCCCGCGGAGGCAGCGGTGGTCAATGAAATCGTGGTGCGCCTGGTTGGACCGGAGGAGGTCGGGGAGTGGGACCGACTGATGATCCAACACCATTATCTGAAGAGTGCGACGATGGTGGGCGAACAATTACGGTACGTGGCCGAGTACCGGGGGCAATGGATGGCGCTGATCAAGATCAGCGGCTGGAGTTTGGACATTTTTTTGCTGGACTCGAAACGGCCACTGGGGTAAATCGTGGGCGCAGTGGAACCGATCCGCGTCCAGGGCCGCACGCTCACGGGCGATGATCTGGCGTGGTTGCAGGCTCTAATCGAGCAGCATCCGGCCTGGCATCGCACGGCCCTCTC
>MWFF01000134.1 GCA_002071485.1 Verrucomicrobia bacterium ADurb.Bin006
AGGAGCGCTGCCAGAACAATCCCCAAATCCCTTTCCAGATACTCGTCAAGCACCGCTCCAAATGAAAAGACCGTGCGCTTCACACAGCCCGCGGCGGCGGCGCCTTGACGAAACGGGTCGGGCGCAAATGGATCGGTTCGAGGCGGGCCCCTCTCTCAAGCCCCGCGCGGCCAGCCGCCAGCCGCGCAAGGATCGCCGCGTCCGGAAAGACCCGCTGCACACCGCGGATGTGGGACGGGATGTCTGGGCCGACAACGCGGGCGCCAGCGCGAACCCGCCGTTCAAGTTCCTCGCCACTGGCCAAATGCAGCGGCTCGACCTCGCGCCAGCCCGTTGGCCCGAGCTCGTAGCCCGCAAGGTAGAACTCGCCGCGCTGCGCATCGACCGCGGCCAAAAGCGATCCTGAGGTGCCGCGCGACTCGAGCCCCGCGACGAGACACTCGATACTCGAGATGCCAGCCAAGCGAACGGTGCGCGCCATGTGCCACCCGAGCGCGAATGCGATGGCAGTCCGAATGCCCGCATAACTGCCCGGCCCCAGTCCAACCGCCACGGTATCGACCGACTCGCGCGCAAGCCCGGCCTTGCGCAGGGCGGACTCGACCATGGCGCAGGCGCGAACGGATCGGCCTTGGACCTCCTCGATCTCGATGGCGGGCGCCCGCGCATTGTCCATGGCCTCCGTGTCGAGGGCTGCCACCGTGCGGTGGCCGGTCGAGAACTCAAGCGCCAGTATCTTCATAACGAATGCGCCGGCTTGTATCATCAACCGTTTCGATCCAGACACGCCTGAACGGCGGCTCTGGCGGGGCCAAAAGGCCCGATCCGGTCCAGGCATCACATCGGTCAATCCACTCGATGACGGTGACGCCCGGTGGCTGGTAAAGGTATTCATCGAGACCGGCGCTTTCGAACTGCGCCCACGTCTCGAGCCGATACAAATCCAGGTGGAACAAGGCCAGCCGCCCGCTGGCGTACTCGTTGACGAGCGTGAACGTCGGCGAATGCACCCGCTCGGTCGCGCCAAGCCCCCGGGCGAGGCCCTTCACCAGTTGGGTCTTACCCACCCCCAGTTCGCCCGACAACCCGATCACCCAACCCCGGCGCGCCTGGCGTCCCCACGCCTCCCCCAGGCTGACGGTCTCGTCCGCGCTACGCGAAGTGAATGTAACCATGGGCTTCCAGAGGCCGCACTCCGCGTTCATCCCGCAACCGCACTCCGCGCTCCGCGAGAATCTTCCCGATGCACGCCAGCCCCAGATCGGGGAAACGCTCCCTCCAGGCATCGAGCAGCGGTACGGCGTCGCGGCTCGAAACGCTGAAAAGCAACTCGAAATCCTCGCCGTCGGTCAGTGCGGCCGACAAGGCGGACTTGGCGTCGGGACGTTCGCGCGCGGCGCGCTTCGCCTCGCGGCTGATTGGGATCGCCGCAGCCAGCAACTCGGCGCCCACCCGGCTGGATTCGAGCAGATGCCGCAAGTCGCCCGCCAGCCCATCGCTCAAGTCGATCATCGCATGCACCGCGAAGTGCCCGGTCAGCCAGCGCGCCTCGGCCAGACGCGGCTCGAAACAGAGGTGCCGGCCCCGCAACGAACCGCCCAACACACCGCTCACGAACAAGGCGTCGCCGGGCTGGGCCCCGGATCGAGTGACGCAGCGGGTTTTCTCGACCGAGCCCAGCAGGCAGACCGAGAGCAGGAGCCGATCGGGGTTGGTCGTGGTTTCACCTCCCACAATCGCCACGCCATGCCGCGCGGCCAGGGCGTTCAACCCCCGGTAAACACCCTCGATGCGGGCGACATCGAATGCCGTCGGCAGCCCAAGGGTAATGAGCGCGCTCGACGCTTCGCCGCCCATGGCGGCCACGTCGCTCAAACACCGCGCCAGGGCCTTGTGCCCGATCTGCTCGGGCAGGGCGCCCGCGTCGAAGTGGACCCCCTCGACCACCGCATCGGTCTTGAACAGCACCCAGCGGTCCGGCAACCCGAGGTCGAGAACCGCGCAGTCATCGCCCACGCCGACCACCACTCGAGGGTGGCGCGGCAGGTCGTGCGTCAGGCGCCTGATCAATTCGAATTCGTTCATCTCCCGAGAAGCAGCCATGTGAAATTGGCCAGATTAAACAGGCCGTGGGCGCCAATGGGCGCCCAGAGCGAGCCGGTCTGTTCGTACAAGAGCGTCAGCAGCACGGCCAAAAACACCAAAGACAGAAACGTCACCGCATTGGCGTGAGTCAAGGCAAACACAAACGCCGTCAGCCACAGGGCCGCGCGCCGGTATCCGAGTCCCTTGATGGTCGGATAGAGAATTCCGCGGAACACCACTTCCTCGACCACCGGGGCCAGCAGGACCGCCATCGCCCCAAACAGGAGCTTCTGCCCGATCGAGTTCACGGCCTCGAGCGCCCGCACGGTGGGTTGCGCCACGACCTCGAGTGACAGCCACATCATGACTTTCTGCGACACCCACATCAGCGCCAAACTGATGGGGAACACGGCCACGGTGGCAGCGACCGCCACCAGGGCCAGCCAGGCTAAGCGGTCTTCCCTCAGACCGAATGCCTCGCCCCAGGTGGTCCGGTTCTCCCGCACAAACCATCCAACGGCGCCCAGCGCGACGACTTGAAACACCATCGTCCCGATCAGCCCGACCAGGGCTTGACGCGCCTCGTCGGGTTCCCCTCCGGCCAGTCGGTCCGCAAGGTTGCTCGCCAACCCCACCGTGGCCAGCCCGAGAAACAGGATCATGAACAGGCGGAGGACCGACTCCAGTTTCCAGTCTTGGCGGGGCAGCATAGACCGGTCAGCCTTCCGTGTGCCGGGACGCCAGGACGCGTCGGGTCGGGACGTAGTGGGCGAGGAACTCGCGCCGGTAGTCGCTGAACGTTCCGGCGGCCAAGTGTGCGCGGATTTCGCGCATCACGTGGAGATAGAAGTGCGAGTTGTGGATGCTGACCAGCCGCAGGCCGAGGATTTCGTTCACGTTGAGCAGATGGCGGATGTAGGCCCGGCTGAAGTGCCTGCAGGCAAAACAATCGCAAATCTCGTCGATCGGGCGCACCTCCGCCTTGCAGGCGCCACCCTTGATCGCGAAGGTGCCGCGTCGCGTGAATGCGGTGCCGTTCCGGGCCACGCGCGTCGGCAACACACAGTCGAACATGTCCACACCGCGCGCGACCAACTCGACCATCTGCGCCGGGGTGCCCAGGCCCATTGCGTACCGCGCCTTCCCGGCGGGAAGAAAAGGCTCGGCGAACTCGATGGCCCGCAGCATCTCCGGCTCGGGTTCGCCCACGCTGACCCCGCCGATGGCGTATCCATCGAAATCCAGGGCAGTGATCGCTAGGGCACATGCCTCGCGCAATGCCGCATTCGAGCCTCCCTGGACGATGCCAAAGACCAGTTGCCCGGGGGACCGCGGCTGCTCGCGGCACTCACCCGCCCAGCGAATCGTGCGCTCGACAGCCAGGCGTTGTTCCTTGGCCGGCGCATCGTGCGGCGGGCATTCGTCGAAGACCATCGCGATGTCCGAGCCGAGCGCGCGCTGGATCGCCATCGCCTCCTTAGGCCCGAGGAACAGGGGCGAGCCATCGAGGTGAGAGCGGAACTCGACGCCATGGGCCTTCACCTTGCGAATCTTGGCCAGGCTGAACACCTGGAAACCGCCGCTGTCGGTCAGAATCGGTCCGTCCCAAGCCATGAACCGATGCAGGCCGCCCGCGGCCTCGATGATATCGAGTCCGGGCCGGATGCTGAGGTGATAGGTGTTGGCGAGGATGATCTGGGTGCCCATCTCGCGCAACTCGCGCGGGTCGAGCGCCTTCACGCTGGCTTGCGTGCCGACCGGCATGAACACCGGGGTGTCGATGATCCCGCGGGCGGTCGTCAAACGCCCGAGCCTGGCCTTCGAGGCCGGATCGGTCTGGACGATCTCAAACACGGGGCCGATCAAGCCCGAAAACGGCGCGCGTCACAAGCTTTCAGAACAAAACGCCGGACGGTCCACGGGCCGTCCGGCGTGCTGTGGAGGCGAATGTCAGGAAGTCCGGTTATTTGCCCGGGATTCTGGCTGAAGTCCGTTCGGCGATCCACTGCCAGTCGGACGGATTCTTGGGTGTGATCTGGGCGGTGTTGCCCCGATAAACCTTGGTATCCGGTTGCCGCCATCGGTGGATCTCCGAATGACCATCGGCGAATGCAAAGCCGCAGGCCATGTTGTGGTACGTGCCCGGCCAATCGATCCATCGCGGCGTCAGGCACCCCACGGCGAACGCGGCGTCATTCAAACTGTCTGCATCCTCATCGATGAGAACCCATGTGTTGGCCGCACCAGGATTGACAAAGTCCGAGTTCTTCCCGTACGTGAACCAGCGCTGGTTGCGCGAGTGGCCGCCGGCGGTCGAGTTCAGCCACGGGCCGTGGACGGACATCTTGCAGCCGGCTTCGTATGGATACGTTCCAACCGCCTGGTTCATCGCGAACGTCCGGGCCGCGGGCACCTTCTTGCCCTTGTACATTCCAAGCCGCTTGTTGTCGGCGGGACACTTGTACAGCGTTACCGATCCGCCAGTGTAGGGCACAAGCAACGACCTGGTCGGATCCTGCAGAATGTCCGTGTTGAATTCCTCGCTGCCGCCCCGGCCCGCCTGCCCGCCAACCCAGGCGTAGCCGGGCGTCGTGTTCCCGTCGTCCGGGTTTGGCGGCAACAGGTCGTCGTAGTCCTGCGAGTACAGCGCGATCGCCAACATCATCTGCTTGCCGTTGTTCATGCAGAAGATGCCCTGCGACTTGGTCTTGGCCTTGGACAGGGCAGGCAGGAGCATCCCCGCCAGGATGGCGATGATCGCGATCACCACCAGCAGTTCGATGAGCGTAAAACCGCCACACGGTTTGCATCGCGTTTTCATAAGGCTTCTGGTCATTGCTATGGGCGACTTTTCTATTTGCTAAACCGAGCTCGAATGTCTGTCAAACACTAGCCTGGATTTCCACGGACCACCATTAGCCTAAGTTTCCGCCTTGCCGGTCTGGGGCTTTCATCGCCACCACGCCA
>MWFF01000135.1 GCA_002071485.1 Verrucomicrobia bacterium ADurb.Bin006
GGACAGGAAACCAATCGTGGTGCCGTCGGAGCCATAATCCCAATTAATCCACTCGCCACCGCCCGAGGCGCCACCAGCGACGGTGCTGCCCAGGAGGATGATCGGGTGTGGAACTTGCGTGGGATCCGTGGGGTCGACCGTGAAATCCCAGGACGCCGAACCCGCCAGCGCCTGGAAGGGAACCCAGCCGACAGCGGCGCAGATCCCAATTAAGCTTCTGATCTTCATAGGTTGGAGTGCGTACTTCATACTAACCACTCCGCGTGCCCCCTTCACGCCACGTCTGCACACGCAGACCCCCTGCGAGGGGATCCTCTCCGCCGAGTGTTTTCGGTTACGGTGTAACCCTGTATTCCTACCCACCAGGCCGTCAAGTGCAAAGTGGCTGCATGCAAAGTGGCCTCAACAGAATCCGTGGCACGGTCTTTTCATTCTGAACGTGTGCGAGAGCGAGGGCTGTAGGAGCGTCTGGCTGACATATGCAATGGACCTCGGCGAGAGGCTGTCCGGGTTGGCGCGCGAGGTTTCATGGGGAAGCGGCACCACCGTAGCGATCGCCTCGACGAATTCAATACCACAGCCGAAATCGCTCGCAGGCTGCGAGCAATCTCAGGGATTTCAGTATAGAGGGAAGAACGTCTCGTGAAACGTGGCGGATCATGAATTAGCGGATGTTTCATGAAGCTTTGTGGAGCCTCACATCCGCATAACCCGCATAGCAGTCCTCTTGCGAAGTCTGACCGCCCGAAGTCTGAGCGCCCTGTGCACCGTCGGGGCTTGAACAGCGCGCCTCAGGCCGGCACGGGGACCTGGCGCAGGATGTCTTCCACCACGCCGCGCTGGCTCTGACCCGAGTACTGCGCCTGCGGATCGAGCACGAGCCGGTGGGCGAGGGTGGGAACGGCGATTTCCTGCACCTGGTCGGGCGTCACGCAATCGAGTCCGTCGAACAGAGCGAGCGCCTGACTCGCTTTCATCAGAGACAGTGAGGCGCGCGGACTGGCCCCCAGACGCACCCCGGCCGTTTTTCGCGTGGCCGCAACCAGCGCAACGATGTAACGCCGCATCTCGTCGCTCACGCGCACGCCCCGGACAGCCCGGCGCAGCTCGAGCACATCGGCCACCGTCGCGCACGCCTCGACCCGGTCCAGGGGATGATCATGCATCTGCGCTTCGAGCACAGCCGCCTCGTCTTCCGGGGCCAGATAGCCCAGATCCAGTTGCAGGGCGAACCGGTCCATCTGCGCCTCCGGCAGGGGATACGTCCCGCGAAACTCGATCGGGTTCTGTGTTGCGACGACGAAGAAAAGTTCGTGCAGAACACGCCGTTCGCCCTCGACGCTCACCTGGCCCTCCGCCATCGCTTCGAGCAGGGCCGACTGCGTCCGGGGCGACGCCCGGTTGATCTCGTCCGCCAGAAGGATGTTGGTGAATACCGGGCCTTCGTGGAATCGGAACTCGCCGGTGGGCTGATCGAAGATGGCGACGCCGAGAATGTCCGATGGCAACAGGTCCGGCGTGAACTGGATTCGGGTGAACCGAGCCGACATCGCGCGGGCGAGGGACTTGGCCAGTGTGGTCTTGCCTGTGCCCGGATAGTCGTTGAGCAGGACATGGCCGCCGCTGGCGAACGCCGCCAGCAGCCGGCGCACCGCGGCCGCCTGCCCCCGGATCACCGAGCAAATCGCCCGCTCGAGACCGAGGTAAACCCCCCGCGCCACTGCAGTCGGCGCGACGTCGCGGCCGCCGTCGGTTCGAGACGAGGACACCGGGTTGTCGACTCCGCTGGCGGGCGTTGGCATGTCGGACACGCGCGGAGACTAGCCACGGGCCACCCCGCGCGCAATGTGGAACGTGCAACAGCTTGCCCGCATGCTTCACGGGGTCGTGACCGCCACGAAGCCGGGCACCCCAAACCGTGGGCCCTTGCGGGATCAGAATAGCTTGCGATTCACGTTGGCTGTTGACCCTGTCTTCTCATCAGTACAATCTGTGGCTGAAGATGGCCGTCGCCAACCATGCCCCGACCGGCTACGATCGAGGCCAGTCATGACACACCACGACCAGGCGAACACAGCTCGGTGCATCGATTTGCGCAGCGACACGGTCACCTTGCCGACCCCGGCGATGCGGCAGGCGATGGCGCAGGCGGACGTTGGCGACGACGTCTTCGGCGAGGATCCGACCGTGCGGCGGCTGGAGGAGCGGACCGCCGAGTTGCTCGGCAAGGAACAAGCGCTCTTCATGCCCTCGGGCACAATGGCCAATCAGGTTGCCGTGCGTGCGCAGACCGAGCCGGGCGATGAAGTGCTCATCGAGGCCGAGGCCCACATCCACTACTACGAGGCCGGCGCCCCCGCCGCATTGTCGGGAGTCACATGCCGCTGTCTGCCTGGACGACGCGGCGTCTTCACCCCCGACGACCTCCGCGCCGCGTTGCGCCCGCCCGACCAACACTTTCCGCGACCGCGCCTGGTTTGTGTCGAAAACACCCACAACCGCGGGGGCGGAAGTCTGTGGCCTCTCGAGACCCTCAAGGCCGTGGCCGAAGCCGCCCGCGCCGCCGGCCTGAGAATGCATCTGGACGGCGCGCGTCTCTGGAACGCCTCGGTCGCCACCGGCGTTCCGGAGCGGACCTACGCGGCGCTGGCCGATTCGGTCAATGTCTGCTTTTCGAAGGGCCTGGGCGCGCCGGTGGGCTCGGCATTGGCCGGCACGCGCGACTTCGTCGCCCGGGCGAGGCGGTTTCGGAAACAATTCGGCGGCGGCATGCGCCAGGCCGGCATCCTCGCCGCCGGCGCCCTGTACGCTCTCGAACACCACCGCGCCCGCCTGGCCGACGACCACGCCAACGCGCGCGCGTTGGCCGAAGGACTCGCCAACCTCCCGGGCATCGACATCGATCCGGCACACGTGCAGACCAATATCGTGTTGATCCGCCTGACACGCCTGGCGGCATCGACGGTGGTGCACCGCCTGGAAGCGTCCGGCGTTAGGGTTTTGGCGACGGGTCCCCAGACCGTTCGGGCCGTCACAAACCTGAACGTGACCCGAGCCGACATCGGCTCGGCCCTGGCCGCGTTTGCGAATGCCGCAGGCAGCCCAGGATAAGGGCCTGTCCAAAAACTAATCCCGGTTTTAGCGGGAGCGCCACCGGGCCAGACGCGAGGGCCTCGGCGAGCTCGGTCGAGCCGCCCGAGGAAGGAAGTGTATCCCCTGAGGTGCTCGACCGACCGCGGAACGAACCAGCCGGCCCGCGCCCGCTCTCGAACACAGTTCCGGACCCGCGCTGACCTCCAGGGCTATTCCCCGGCAGGGCCGATGTAGCGGCGCGCGATCACCACGCTGTCGAAGAAGACGATGTTCATCGGGTTCTTCGTCCAGAGATCGGTGACATAGGTTTCGAGTGTCAGGGCGTTCGCTCTGAGCTGGGCGGTCTTGCGCCAGTTGATCCCCTTCCAGTGACCCAGGAGTCTGCCGTCAATCCAGAACGCCTGCTCCCCATCGGGTTGGCCCGGGGTGTTGTGCTTGAGCATGAACTCGACGCAGATCCACGAGCCGCGCGGGATCGTTGGAGCCTCCGGAACGGCAAACGAGTTGCCCCAGTATTTCCCGTCCGGCGACACCTTCATCTCGTGCCAGTAACTGTAAAAGTTCCAGCGGCCAGGCGGGGGATTCCTTCCCCAGTCCCCCCACGGCTCGATCGCCGTCGAGAAACGCTCGTCTCCCGCCGGTTTCAACCCAGCCCCGCCAAATCCGCTCCATTTGTCGCCCCCGCGCAGGCCCCGGTTCGCTCGCAACGTGACGAAGTGGTGGACGTAATCGCACGCGCCGTCGAACTGGGTGTAGAACCGGATGAACACCGTGTCCGCCGGCTCGAACCACTTGGTCAGCCCCCCGCCAGTGTCCTTGTCCAGATGCGCCTCGACCCGCAGACAACGCGCCCCTAAGAGCGCCGTGCGAGGATCGACCCAACTGAGCACCCGGCCCTCCTTGTTGCCGACCTCGTCCCAGTTCTCGCCCAGCTTGCCCGTCTCGAAATCGTCCGCGAAGATGACGTCCGGGTGAGCGCGCAGGCCGGCATCTCCTCCCGACGCGATGGCAATCCCCGGGCCTTGCGGAAGCAGCGCCTGCGCCGCAAGATTGTTTCGAGCCGCCGGGTCGGCAGCCCAGACAAGCGTCGTGAACCAAACCACCACACATGAAACGGCGAGCGCGCGAAGCATGATGAAACCAACAATACCATCCGCGTCTCGATGCGCCACCATTTCCTTGCCCAGTTGCGCGAGAGCCGGAGAGGCGCCGTGACACCGGACAACACAAAGGAACCGGCGCGCGCCTCGATGCACGCTCTGCTGGCTGCCGATCAGCCGATCCTCGCGCTGGCGCCGATGCAGGATGTCACCGACCTCGCGTTCTGGCGCCTGGTGCATGCCTATGGCGGCGCCGACCTCTACGTGACAGAGTACTTTCGCGTCTATCCAACCTCGACGCTCGACCGAACCATTCTGCGCGCCGTCACCGAGAATCTGACGGGATGCCCCGTCATCGCACAAGTCATTGGCAACGACATCCCGGCCTTGGTCCGCACCGCCCGCCAGTTGCAGGCCTATCCCATCGCCGGAATCGATCTCAACCTGGGCTGTCCCGCGCCGGTCGTCTGTCGAAAGCGGGCCGGAGGCGGCCTGCTGCGTGAACCGGAGCGCATCGATGCCATCCTCGCCGCGCTGCGCGATGCCCTAACGACCCGGCTCACGGTCAAAGCCCGTATCGGATTCGACTCCCCGGCGCTGTTCGACGATCTCCTCGGCGTGTTGGCCCGGCACCGGCTTGACCTGGTCACCGTGCACGGGCGCACGGTCACCGAGCTCTACCGCGGCCAGGTGCGGTACGATCTCATCGCCCGGGCCGTCCGGCGTCTGCCCTGCCCCGTTCTGGCCAACGGAAATGTCTCCTCGGCCGCCAAGGCCCTCCGCATCCTCGAGGCAACCGGCGCCCGAGGTGTCATGATCGGTCGCGGCGCGATTCGCAATCCCTGGATCTTCGAACAAATCCGCCAGGCGCGTCGCGGCGAGTCCGTGCGGCTGCCCACGGGCCGCGACGTGCTGGCTTATCTCGAAGGCCTGCTCGACGCCACGCGCGTGCCTGGCATGCGCGAGCGCCCTCACATCCAGCGTGTGAAAAAGGCCGCCACGTTCGTCGGCCTGGGCATCGACCCCGCGGGCGACTTCCTCCATCAAATCCGCCGTGTCACGACCGAGGCCGACTTCCATCGCGTCTGCCGCGCCTTCCTGGATCACGACGAGCCGATGCCGCTGGAACCGTTCCCGCTCCCCCTGAAGTAGCGGGGTCACATCTTCATATTTGACAATTGCCTTCGTATCGCGCCGATGCAATCCCGTCAGGCCATGCGCCCAGGGGACCCCGCAACACGGGTCCGACGGTCCGCGCCATCTCAGCCGGAATGTCAAATATGAAGATGTGACCTCCTTCCCCAAATGCGATCGGGCCGGCATGGTTCGCGCATGAATTCTCCTCGAACCTCCGCGGGCGGTCTGGGCTGGCTGGCGCTCTGCACTGTATGGATTCTTCGGATCGAAGCCGCACCACCGCCGAAGCAGACGCTCGAGGTGCCCATGCGCGACGGCGTGCTCCTGGCAACGGACGTCTTCCTGCCCGAGGGCGAAGGTCCGTTTCCCGCCATCCTGATCCGCACGCCGTACAACAAGGAGAATGTCGGCAACATCGGCGCCGAGGGGGCCCGTCGTGGCTACGCCATCGTGGTCCAGGACACGCGCGGGCGGTTCGGTTCCGAAGGGCCGAATCTGCCGTTCGCGACGGACGGCTGGGACGGCGCGGCGGACGGTTTCGACACCGCGGAGTGGCTGTCGGGTCAGCGCTGGTGCAACGGCAAGATCGGCACATACGGCGGTTCGGCTGTGGGGATCACGCAGTTGCTGCTGGCCGGTGCCGGGTCCTCGCGCATCACGTCGCAGCACATCACTGTGGGCGCGCCCAACCTCTATCGCGACTGCGTTTACCCGGGCGGCGTGTTCAAGAGAGCGATGGTCGAGGACTGGCTGCGCATCTCGAAGTTCAGTCCGGACGCCCTGACCCTCTGGACCAGCCATCCGCGTCTGGACACATACTGGCGCGCGCGGCAGTTGGATCGGCGCTATGGGAAAGCGAATGCGGCCGGGGTCCATATTGGCGGCTGGTTTGACATCTTTGCGCAGGGCTCGATCGACGCATTTGTGGGCTACCAGGAGCGGGGTGGGCCTCGAGCCAAAGGGCGGCAAAGGCTCGTCATGGGTCCCTGGACCCATATAGTGTTCCAGGACAAGGCCGGCGATCTCGAGTATCCGAACGGAAAGACGCCGCCGACCGATTTTCACGATGCGTGGCGCTGGTTCGATTCGACCTTGAAAGGCGTGTCCAATGGCATCTCCGAGCAGCCTGCCGTGGTCTACTACGTCATGGGCGATGCGGACGACCCGCAGGCGCCCGGCAATGTCTGGCGCCAAGCCGACCGCTGGCCGCCTGTGCCCTCGAAGCCGACGCCCTTCTATTGCGCCGCGGATCGAACTCTGTCCCGAAGCGTGCCGACGGCCCCGTCTGCCTGGCTCTCCTACCGGTACGATCCGGCGCAGCCGGTGCCCACTTTGGGTGGACCGCAGCTCACGATCCCCGCCGGGCCGAAAGATCAGCGTTCGATCGAGAGCCGGGACGATGTGCTGGTGTTCTCGACCGAACCGTTGGACACGCCCATCGAGGTCACCGGGCGTGTGCGGGTCAAGCTTTGGGCATCGAGTGACGCCCCGGACACCGACTTTTTCGCCCGGCTCTGTGATGTCTATCCCGACGGCCGGTCGATGAATGTCTGTGAAGGGCAATTGCGCGCGCGGTTCCGGAAATCGTTCGCTCGCGAGAAGCTGCTCAAGCCTGGCCGGCTTTATCCGTTCGCAATCGATCTGGGGTCGACAAGCATCGTCTTCAACCGAGGCCATCGCGTCCGGCTCCATCTCACGTCGAGCAGCGCCCCCGGCTTCGATCCCAATCCCAACACGGGCGAGCCGTTCCGGGCGAGCGCGCGCCGGCAGGCAGCCCAGAACACTGTCTTCGTCGAGGCCCGGCATCCGACCTGCATCATTCTGCCGGTCGTCTCGAATTGAGTCGCGAATCTTCTTGGCAAATGCGGTTGAATCGCCAAATGGTTGACCATGAATTCCGTTTGCTGTTTGCCTCGATCCAATCGTCCGATTCCCCCCGAACCCTCCTGCTCCGCGCCGAACCGACGCCAGTTTCTGCACCTTTCCGCTGCCGCCGTCACCGGGCTGACCCTCGCGCCCCGGCACGTTCTGGGCGGTGCGGGCCAAATCGCGCCCAGTGACAAGATCACGCTCGCGGGCATCGGCACGGGCGGCCAGGGGATGCAGAATCTTGCCGCGCTCCAGAAGTTCCCCGAGATCCAAGTGGTGGCCGTCTGCGACGTCGAGCGCGAGAGCAATCGCTACCTTTCCTGGAACTGGTCGCAAGGGAGGGAGGAACGGACATGCGGACGGGAACCGGCGCGGCGCGCGGTCGAGTCGGGCTACGCCGTGCAACGGGGCTCGGGCCAGTATCGGGGTTGCGCGGCCTACGTGGATTACCGGGAACTGCTCGAGAAGGAGGATGTGGACGCGGTGACGATTGCCACGCCAGACCACACCCATGCCGTGATCGCGATGGCGGCGCTGAAACGCCGCAAACATGTCTACTGTGAGAAGCCTCTGACTTACTCGGTTCGCGAGGCCCGCCAGGTCGCCGAAGCCGCGCGCCAAGCGGGCGTGGTCACGCAGATGGGCAATCACGGCCAGGCCGAGGAGGGCGCGCGCGTCGTGCAGGAGATCATTGCCGACGGGGCCATCGGCGCGGTGCGCGAGGTGCATGTGTGGTCGGGGGCGCGTTTCTGGACCTGGCCCGCGTGGGACGGACGTCCGCCAGAGACGCCGCCGGTCCCGGAGGGGCTCGACTGGGACCTGTGGCTCGGTCCGGCGCCGGACCGTCCATACCATCCGGCGTATCATCCGTGGACCTGGCGCAATTGGATCGATTTCGGCACGGGGCTGCTGGGGGATCTGGGCGCGCACAAGTTGTCGACGGTGTTCAAGGCCCTCAAGCTCGGACACCCCGCCAGCGTCGAGGCCAGCGCCACCAAGCTCTCGCCAGAAACCTACCCGCTCGGCGAAATCGTCCGCTTCGAGTTTCCCGCGCGCGGCGCCATGCCGCCCGTGGTGCTGACATGGTCCGACGGCGGGTTGAAACCGCCGCGTCCGCCCGAACTCGATCCGAACGATGGCATCGAGGACACGATTTACATTGGCGATCAGGGCAAGTTGATGGGCCAACGCCTGCTGCCCGATTCGCGCATGGACACCTACCGCATGCCGCCCAAGACGCTGCCCCGCTCTCCCGGCCACTATCACGAGTGGGTTGCCGGAATCCGCGGCGGCCCGCCGCCCGGCTCGAATTTTGTCGATCACGCGGGGCTGGTGACCGAGGTCTGTTTGTTGGGCAATGTGGCCGCGCGGGTGCAGCAGAAGAAACTCCTCTACGACGGCCCCAACCTGCGCATCCTCAATGACGCGTCCGCGAACGAGCTGCTCGGCCGCGCCTATCGCGAGGGCTGGGCGTTGTAGCCTGAGGCGCTTCGCGTGAGATGGAATCTTGACTGCCGCGTTCCGGGCGGCCAATGCTGCGTCAACCTCGCGGCGCGACCGTCCTCAGCATCGCGCTTGTCATCTGGCGGCCGGTCCGTATGCTGACGCAGTGTGAAAGCTAAGCACGGCTTACCTTTGGTGTTGCTGGCGGTTCTGGCGCTGACCCGGATTCCCGGGCTGTTGCCGCCGAACTTCAGTCCTGTCTACGGGCTGTTGTTCTGTGCGGCGGTTTATTTCTCCGGCTGGGTGGCGTGGGTGCTGCCGCTGGGCACCGTGCTGGTCACCGATGTGCTGCTGAACGTCCACTATGGCGTGGCCCCGCTGCAATGGGAGATGCTGGGCAACTACGCCGCGTACGCCGGCATCGTCTGGCTCGGGCGCCAATTCAACCGGCGCTCGTCATGGCTGACGCTGTTCGGGGGAGGGATTCTGGGGGCCATTCTGTTCTACATTGTCTCGAACACGGTCTCGTGGCTGCACGACCCCGCCTATGCCAAGAATCTCGCCGGCTGGATACAGTCTCTGACTGTCGGCACGCCCGGATGGCCGCACACTTGGGAGTTCTTCCGCAACACCCTGCTCAGCGGCGGGCTCTTCGCAGGCCTTTTTGCCGGCGCCATGAAGCTGGGCGAGGCGGTCGAGCCCAAGCCCGAAGAGGAAAAGGAACCGTCCGAGGAGCCCGAGGAGGCCCCCGAGCCCGGCGAAGCCAAAGCGTAATGGCCCGGCTCGGTATTATCTCGGACACACACAACTTCCTGGATCCTCAGGTCAAGTCTCTCTTTGCCGGCGTGGATCACATCCTGCACGGCGGAGACATCGGCTTGCCGCGGATCATCATGGAACTCGAAGCGATCGCCCCGGTGACGGCGGTGATCGGAAATGCCGACTCCGGCCTCTCGTTGCGCGAGACCGAGGTGATCGAGCTGTTCGGGCGCAGGTTCCTCGTGCACCACGTGGTCGAGCCGCGCCGGCTGGCGGATTCCCTGCGGCGTCAAATCGACCGGGTGCAACCGGATGTGGTGGTCTTCGGGCACACCCACAAACCGTTCCGGGAGCGGATTGGCGAGACGCTCTTTCTCAATCCGGGCTCGGCGGGCAGGCGGCGATTCGACGCGCCCCGCAGCGTAGCGATCCTGCGGGTGGGCGCAACCGACCTCGAGGTCGATTTCCACGATCTGGAGCCACCCGGATAATTCGAGGCGCCTCACACCGTGGCCGTCAGGCACCAGACCAACGCCCCTGTGCCAAGCGCCAGCCCGGTGCGCGCGATCCACTTGCCCCGTCCATCCAGCTCGGGGCTCCGGGCCTTGGCTTCACCGAGAATACCCGTCAAGAGGGCGAAGATGCCGCATAGGAATGTCAGCGGGTTGGCCTGCCACTGAAACGAGGCCGCGGCGCCCGCGGCCAGTCCGCTCGAGGCTAGGGCCACCCACGCCCAATCGTTCCAGTCGCCAAGCAATGGACGCGGACGGCGTCGTCTCGAGGTTCTCGCGCGAGGCGCGGAAGGCGGGATGGGCGGGGGTTTGGGAATATTCGGCATGCCCGTCGGCCAGAAGGGCGAGCGCCGTTGACCGCTGCGCGCCCCGCCGCGCTCCCGGGCCCATGGGGGCGGCGCACGGTGCTCTCCCCGTTTCACCCCCTCGATCGAGGGGAACGGGTCGCGCCCGGCAAGCTGTTCTGCCCGCTCGCACCACGGACACTGTTCGAGGTGATCGCCAAAGACGTGCTGGGAGTTCCATTGGCACGTGACGAGGTGCGACTCCGCCTCCTCGATCACGTACTGCCAGCTCTGAGGCTCGGGCCGAAGGCTGGGGCGAAAATGGCCGTCCTGGAAACACCGCAGACACAAGTCGCGCAGACCGGGCGCGAGCGTGTCGAAGGGGGGCGCGGTGGGTTTGGGCGCGTAAAACAGATGCGCCTCGCGCGCGTACGGGAAATGGCTGGCCGCAATCCGCTGTTCGAGCAACGGGGGTTCGCCGCGCCCGCGGTAGACGCCCGCGAAGGGATGTGTCCCCTCCATCAACAATTGGAAGATCAACACGCCCAGGCCGAACCGGTCATGGGCGGCCTCGCGGTCGACCTGGGCAAAACTCTTGCCTTGCAGTTCCGGCGGGGTGTACTCGGGCTTGCCCACCCGGCAGCGGTACATCACACCCGCCTCGGCGTCCCAAACCTGGAACGAGTCGGTGTCGACGATGGTTACCAGGGCCGTCTCCGCCACCAGGACGTTGGACTCGTTGAGATCGCCGATCACGTAGCCGCGCTCATGCAGGGCACGTACGGCCGTGGCCAGGTTGCGCGCCGTCCGATACAGGTATGCGTAGTTGAACAGCGGACAACGGGTCCGGCGGACTTTCGGATTGCTGAACTCGCCCACGGGCCGCATGTTCTCGACGCGCGGCATGATGAACCCCGCCAGGGCCTGGGGCCGGCCAGGCGCGCTCAGCACATCGATCGGCCAGGCGATCGACGCGTGGTGATGCGCCGCCATTGGGTCCATGGGCGGATTGGCTAGCATCACGCGCAGCTTGCGGCTGCGCTCGGGCGTTGGTTTGTGCCAGATTTTCGCGACTAGTCGCGGTTCTCCCGGCACCGCGTAAATGCGCGCTTCGCCTCCCGCTCCCAGGCGGTGATTCTCCGCCAGAGTCACAATGTCGCCGTTGGATGCGCGTTGGAATCGCACGGATTGGATTCACGCAGCGGCTCGCCCGGATCAGTCCCACGCTCCGCGCTCAACCTGATCCGGGCGAGTTGCCATAAGCCGCCAGTAGCAGACTGAGATCATCATCCGTGCGCTCGGTGATGCGCTGCGATTGCAGAAACGCGCTCAACTCCCGGCTGGCAGCCGTCAGATCCGTCGCTCGATCGACAAAACCAAAGAGCGGTTCGAAGAAACGCGCGTGCGGCGTCCCCTCCGGCAGGCGCAACGCGAGCAGTTGCAGACCGTCGCACAGCAACCCCGCATGTCGCCAAGCGCCACGCCGCACAACCGTCTGCGCCGACTCGAGCGCGCCCTCGGAAGTGAGAAACGTGGTCTCGTTCAGGTACTCGGCGACCATGGGTCTGGTGAGGCACGCCAAGGCCTCGGGCGGCGCCGAAGCGAGCGCGGCGCCATCTCCAATCTGCGCCGCTACGGCGATCCCGGGCGCAACCGCCAGCAGCGTGAGGGTGCTGGCCAGTTCGCGCGCCTCGACCTTGCGTTCCTGGGCAGCGGCGAGAACCGACTCGCGCGCGCTTGCGAGCGCCGCCACCACGCCGGCACGCCATTCTTCGTCCGCATCCGCGAGCGACTTGCATTCGACCTGCGCCTTCAATGCCTCGATGCCCCGGTCGGCGGCAATGCCTGCCCCGATTTCAGCCAGGCTGGCTGACCCCGCGCCGTCCGCCAGGGCCGCAAGCAGCCACCCGCCGCGTGCCGTCTGCCAGCGCAACGCGTCCTGGCATGGCAGGTCGGACTTGATGTGGCTTGTCCCCCGCACCGACGCCGCCGCCACGCGCCATGCTTCACTCTGCACTTTGCACTTCCCCCTCACACCGTCCCCCACCCCGGAGGCGGCAGGGCCACCTGTTCGTCGGTCTTCGATTGCGCGACCTTCTCCATGCTGCGCGAAAGCCAGACAAACATCTCGACGAAGTTGAGGCCGATCAGTTTGACCGGCGCTCGCACAACCAGCTCGGCCAGTCTGCTCATGTTCGCATTCTCAACGCCGACCGCGAAGAAGGCGACGCGTTTGTTGGCCTCATCGCTCTTGAGGCGCTGTGAGGCCTGCTGGATGATGCTGTCCGGTTCGCCCTGGGGTTCGCCGTCGGTGATCATGAAGACCCAGGGGCGGTAATAGGCTACGGCGTTGGCCCGGTATTTCGCCTTGCGCGCCTGGATCATATCGAGCGCCTTGTGGATGGCGCTGCCCATGAATGTCTGGCCCTGGGCGGCAAGTTCCGGCGGCTCGAATTGATCTACGGTGACGAAGTCCTGCACCACCTTCACGTCGCTGTCGAATGTGACCACAGCCAACTCGACTCGCCGGGAGGCCAGCGCATCCTTGGTGAGGTCGTCCTTGAAGGCTTTCAAGCCCTCGCTCAAAGCCGCAATCGGTTCGCCCCGCATCGACCCCGAGGTATCGAGCAGCAACACGCACGGACATCGGGGCTCAGGGTTCTCGGCGAACTCGACCGCATCCTCCAACTTGATGGGTTCAGTCGTCATGGACAAAGGGCTTAGTCGAGGTTGATCGGCTTTTCAAGCCGTTCCAGGGCCTTGCCGAAAAGGGGTCGGTCCCGGAAAGCAGGAATCTTTGGTCTTGACGCATCCTCCCGGCGGGCGTACGGGCTGTTCGTTATGGCGCGCAAGTTGCGAATCGAGTATCCGGGCGCGGTCTACCACGTGATGAGCCGGGGGAATCAGGGTGGCCTCATTTTTCGAGGGGACCGGGATCGGAAGCTGTTTCTGGAGACGGTGGCCGAGGGTTGTGAGAAGACGGGGTGGCGGATTCATGCCTATGTGTTGATGCCCAACCACTATCACCTGCTGGTGGAGACGCCGGAAGGCAACCTGGTGGCGGGGATGAGGTGGCTGCAGGGAACGTACACGCAGCGGTACAACGCACGCAACGACGTGTTCGGGCATTTGTTTCAGGGGCGGTACAAGGCGCTCATTGTGGACGGGGGTGCGGATAGGTATTTCCAGGTGGTGAGCACGTACGTTCACCTGAATCCGGCGCGGGCCGGCCTGATCCGGATCGGGGAGCAGGCGTTGAGCAGGTATCGATGGAGCAGTTACCCGGACTACCTGAGGGGGCGGGCGGGGCGTCCGCCGTGGCTGGAGGTCAAGCGCGTGCTGGGCAGCGTGGGGATTGGGGCGGACGACGCGCGTGGACGGCAGGAGTACGAGGCGCACGTGGAGGGGCGCGTGCTCGAACTGGGGCGCCGGCGAAGTCGGGAGGCGTTGGAGGAGGAATGGAGGCGGGTGCGGCGCGGGTGGTACCTGGGGGGGCCGGCTTTTCGGCAGCGGTTGGTGAAGTGGCTCGAGAAGGCCGTTGCCGGGAAAGCGCGTAAGTCACATGCAGGTGAGGCGCGTCGGGCGCACGACGAAGCGGCGGCGGAGGTGCTGCTGGCGCAGGGATTGGCGTTGATGGGGCTGAAGAAGGGAGACTTGGCCGCACTGGCCAAGGGGGCCAAGGAGAAACAGGTGTTGGCGTGGTGGCTGCGCAAGCGGACCGTTGTGTCGCGGGCCTGGGTGAGTCGGCGCCTGCAGATGGGGGACGAATCGCGGGTGACGCAGGCGGTGGCGGCGGTGAGGCGGGCGAGTGATCGGCAGATGGCGGGGTGGCGGAGGCGACTCGAGGCCGAGACCGACCCCTGATTGACGTGACCGTTCGATGGAGGAGACCCGTGCGAAGCTCTATCGGGGGGCCAAGCGGGCCATGGCGGCGATCGGCAGATGCCGTCCCTATCGATTGCATCTGCCGATCAAGGCGAAGAAGGAATACCTGGTCTTCGGCGGGGCCGCAACGCCCTCCGTCTGTTGGACTTCTAACGCGGTTGTTGCTGGGTGAGGCAATGGATCGAGCCGAATCCGAGAACCAGGTCCA
Organism: Verrucomicrobia bacterium ADurb.Bin006; assembly: GCA_002071485.1. Classification (GTDB taxonomy): domain Bacteria; phylum Verrucomicrobiota; class Verrucomicrobiia; order Limisphaerales; family J093; genus MWFF01. The sequence goes on from MWFF01000135.1 coordinate 14,291, forward strand.
CCGCGTGGATGCCCACCACGGGGCGGTCGGCGAACAGTTCGGCCAGGATGCCCAGCGCGATTCGGTCGTTGGGGTCGTTGAAGGTCGGCACGAGGACGGCGGCATTGGCGATATAGAAATTGGCGTAGCTGGCCGGCAGACGGTCCTTTTCGAAAAAGAGCGGGGCTGGCATTGGCAGAGGCACCACCTCGGGCCTCGAGCCGTCTTCGAGCCGGACATCGCGGATGCGTTCCCAGTTCTCGGCCAGGGGCCGGTAGTTGATGTCGCGGCGATTGGGCTCGCGGATCAAGACCACCGTGCGCGGGTTCACGAAGCGGCAGATGTCATCGATATGGCCGTGGGTATCGTCACCCACGGGGCCGGCGGCCAGCCAGCCGAAGCGGGTGACGCCCAGATAGCGTTCGAGGGTCGATTCGATTTCCGCGCGGCCGAGTCCGGGATTGCGGACCTGGACGGTGGGGTGGAGGTAACATTCCTCGGTTGTAAGGAGGGTACCGCGCCCGTTGACCTCGATGCCGCCGCCCTCGATCACGAAATCGCGTCCGTCGTGTTCGGCGTTGAAGAGGCGCTTGCGGAGGAGTTTAGCGGCGGTCTCAGGCACGCGACGGTCCTTTTGCCAGTCGTGGTACTTGGCCCAGGCGTTGAAATGGAAATGGACGATCGCGGTCTCGCGACGGGGACGCCGGCGCCGGACGAAGATGGGGCCGCTGTCGCGGGTCCAGCCTCGATTGGTCGGGTGCATGACGAACTCGATCTGGCGCATGTCGGCGCGCGCTCTCTCGAGGTAGCGCCGCGCCAGGGCCTGTTCGCCGCGGGACCGGACCAGGATGCGGACGATTTCGCCCGGGGCGATCTTGCGCACCATTTCGCCATAGACCCAGCGGATGGCGTCGAGTTTGCCCGGCCAGTCGGTTGGATGATACGGCCAGCCGAGCCAGGTTGCCTCGTGCGGTTCCCACTCGGCCGGCATCGCAAAGCCCAACGCCGCGGGGGACGGATTTTCGGACACAGGTTGTTTTGGCATCGTCACGCGACCTCATGATAGGGGTGCCGGCCAGGATGTCCAGGATGTCCAATAGCTTCTGACTTTACATTCGGGGCGGTGTTGGGAACTCTGCGTCCAGCACGATGGCCCCTGTTCATAGTGAAAGGATTCCGCCGATGAATGCTGTCACCGCGTCTGTCCTGCCGCGCCGTCAGTTTCTGACCCGAGCGTTTGCCGTCACGGCTCCCTTGATACTGCCGGGGGCGGTGCTGGGTCTCAACGGCGCGACGCCGCCCAGCGAGAAGATCGTATTTGGCGGGATCGGCATGGGCAATCGGGCGCTGTACATTCTGCCGAATTTCCTTTCGCAGCCCGACCTGCATTTCGCCGCGATCAGCGATGCGCGTGAGGACCGCCGCCAGGCGGGCAAGAAGGCCATCGACGCCTTTTATCGCAACTCGGATTGCCGGGTCTACCACGATTTCCGCGAGCTGCTGGCGCAGAAGGGCATTGACGCTGTGCTGATCGCCACGGGCAACCGCTGGCACGCCACCGCCTCGATGTTTGCGGCGCGGGCGGGCAAGGACATTTACTGCGAGAAACCGATCAGCCTCACCATCCGGGAGGGGCGCGAGCTGGTCGATCTCTGCAAGCGGTACGGGGCCATTTACCAGGCCGGCACGCAACGCCGCTCGACGGAGTCGTATCAGTTCGCCCGCGAACTGGTGCAGCAGGGAAAGATCGGCAAGATTCACACCGTCGAGATGCAGGTCTGGACGGGCGGGACGATTCCGCATCAGCCGAATACCCGGGTGCCGGACGGCTGGGACTATGATCAGTGGCTGGGCCCGGTGCAGTGGCGCCCGTTCAATCCCGGTCGCGTCAACGGATGGGCCTACTTTTGGGACACGGGCGAGGGGATGCACACCGACATGGGGACGCACTACACGGATCAGATGCAGTGGGTGCTCGGCACGGACCACACGATGCCGGTCGAGTTCGAGACGAGCGACATGGTCTGGCCCGATCCCAAGACGTGGATGAGCGAGACGGCCATCACCGGCACGTTCAAATGCCGGTACGCGAACGGCGTGCAGGGGATTCTCTACCAGCGCAAGGGTTTCACCGATCGTTACATTCGGTACATTGGGGATGCGGGTTGGGTGCAGGTGGACGATGAGACGGACGTCGTGACGGCCGAGCCCAAATCCATACTCCAATTCCGGCCTGAAGGCGGCGTGAGCTGGTCCAATGCCAGCTCGCACATCCGCAACCTGCTCGCGTGCATTCGCAGCCGGCGCCAGCCGCTGTGCCATCCCGAGGTCGCCCACCGCGCCCAGGCGATTGTCGAGAGCATGACCATCGCCGCGCGGCTCAACCGCAGGCTCGGGTGGGATGCGGTGGAGGAGGTTTTCGATTGCTCCGAGGCCAATCAGATGCTGTACCGCGAGCCGCGCGCCCCGTGGCGGGTGTAGAATCCCTGAACTCCTGAACATGGCACGAGCAAGCCAAGTTTGCGCCTCGCTAGCCCGCATGTTTCGTGGCGTTGTGACCATGGCGAAGCCGAAGGCTCCATCCAGAATGTGAACTCATGCGGGCTCGAGAGACTCCACCGAACCAGGTTGATTTTATGAAGACTCAGTTTGTCCCAGCGATTGCGTGGTTGGTTGGTGCGGCGATGCTGCAAGCCGCCGACACGGCGGGCAGCAACCTCGAGGCCCTTCGCCAATACGAGTCCGGCAGCAATGTCGCCGTCCTGCGCCACTATGAACAGCAGGTGGCCCAGGCGATCGACGACCCCGCCGCGCGCCAGAAGGTCGAATCCGAGCTGGTGGAGGTGCTGGCCGGGCAGGCGACGTTCGAGGCCAGACGCTTCGTGTGCACGCAACTGGCGATCATTGGCAGCAAAGCCTCCGTGCCCGCTACGGCCAAGCTGCTCGAGAGCGACGAGACAGTCGGCATCGCGTGTCTGGCCTTGGCGAAGAACCCGTCGATTCAGGCCGGGCAGGTTCTCCGCGAGACCCTCGGCCGGCTCAAAGGGCAGCCGCTTGTCCAGGTCATCAACACCCTCGGCACCCGGCGCGATCGGGAGGCCGTCGATGCGCTGCTGGAGTTCGCGAAAAGCGAGGATCGGGCGGTGGCCGGCGCCGCGTACCTGGCGCTCGGCAAGATCGGCGGTTCGTCGGCCCGGATCGCCATGGCGGAGGCCCGCCAGAAGAACGATCCCGCTGTTGCGGACGCTGTGGCCGCCGGATCGTTCCTCTTCGCGGAACGACTGGCTGCGCAGAACCGGCGCCCGGGCGCGGTCCGCATTTACGACCAATTGCTCGCACCGGACCATGCGGATCACGTTCGACGCGGCGCCTTCGAAGCCCTGCTGCGGCTGGACGCGGACGGCGGACTGCAACGTGCAACCGGGGCTTTGACCGGCGCGGACGCGATCTTCAAGCCCTCGGCCATCGCGGCTGTGGCGACCATGCAGAATGCCGAGACATCGAAGAGCTTCGCCGCTCTGCTGCCGAAGCTCGAGCCGACTCATCAGGCGCTCCTGCTAGAGGCGCTGGCCGAGCGCGGGGACGCGGAGGCGCGCAAGGCGGTGGCGGCGGAAGTCGATTCGCCGCACGCGCTGGTCCGAAGCGCGGCGATCGTGAACCTGGGGCGGATCGGCACGGCGTCCGATGTGCCCCTGCTGGCCCAAGCCACCCAGGCGGCCAAGGGGGCGGAGGAATTGAAGCTGATTGAGACTGCCCTGGCTGGACTTCAGGGCGGCGCCGCGGTGGATCAGGCCTTGATCGCCCAACTGCGCAATCGCATGGCCGGCCCCAAGACGCCCTTTCTTGCCGCCCTGGTTCGCCGCGCCAACCCATCGAGCCTGCGCGTGTTCCTTGTCGAGGCAGGCAGCACGTCGCCCGACATGGTCAAGCTGGCCTTTCAAGGCCTGACGCGCGTTGGGACGGCGGAGGACATGCCGGCCGTTCTGAAGGCGCTGGGCGGCCTGCGGGCCGAGTCGGTCCGGGCGGAGGCCATGGAAGCCACCAGCCAGTTGCTGAGCCGTGTCGGCACGCCATCCGCGAACGCCGGCGCCATCCGTGCCGCACTCGAAGCCGCGCCGAGCTCGAGTGGCACACAGACATACCTGCCTCTCTTGGCGGTCTGTCCGGACGCCGACGGGCTTGTCCTGGTGGCAAGAAGCGCCGCGGACGCCGACGCTTCGGTTCGCGACATTGGGTTGCGCACGCTCGCCGACTGGCCGGACGCCTCGGCGTGGGGACCGCTCTCGGACTGTTACTCGAAGGCGGCCACTGAGACCGAGCGGGTGCTGGTCCTGCGGGGCTTGACCCGGCTGCTCGGCGAACAGAACGCCCACCCCGATTCGGAGGTCGTCGCCCGGTATCGCGCCCTGCTGGCCGGGGCGAAGACCGAGACGGATCGCAAGCTGATTCTGGGCGCCCTGGCGGGATGTCACCATCCGGATGCGCTCACTGTGGCGGTCGAGCAAGTCGCGCAACCGGGGGCGCAGGGTGAGGCGAAGCTGACGGTTCGGCGAATCGCCGAAGCCATCAAGGCGCAGCATCCTGAGGCCGCTGCCGCCGCGCTCAAGCAGATCGAGGGCAAGTAGCGGGGTCTCCGTCTCGAGCGGCCTGGCTCGACTGTCCCGCCTCGGTGACCCGTTTGGCCAGGGTTTGCAGCGTCACACCGGTGGCAGCGTCGCGTTCGGCGGCGGCGATGCGTTCGAACTCGTCCCGCACCAAAGCGCGTCCGGGATCCTCCCGCGTCGCCAACTCCATGCCGTGTCCGGCGCGGACGGCTTGCAGGACATCCTGGGCTGTGATGCGATCGGGTGGGCGGGCCGGGAGATAGCCCGTGTCGGTGTCGGTGGTTTCAACCAGGAGTTTGGCGCGGGTCAAGGCGCGCAGGAGTTGTCCGGTGAGGCTGGTGGGAACGCCGACCCGCTCGGCGAGGGTGGCGACGCTGACCGGTCCATTGGCCTGGTGATAATGGCGGGCAATTTCCGTGGCCAGCCGCAGAGCCACGAACTCGCGTCCGCGCTGGTGGATTCCCTCGACCTGTTTCTCCTGGAGGTAGGTGCGCCGGTTCTGATACGCGTAGGCCACCTGGGCGCCCAGAAGCAGGATGACCCATGCCACGTAGAGGCCGATCATGAACACCGGCACCATGCCCAGCCCGCCGTAGATGCGGCTGTTTCTCACCACGCGCGAGACATAGAGCAAGCTGAACTCGTTGTTGAGCTGCCAGAGGCAGCCGGCGACCACACCGCCGACCAGGGCGGCCCGCCAGTGCACCTTGGTGTTGGGCATGAGCTGGTAGAACAGCCCGAACGCCAGGCTCCAGATCACGTAGGGCAACATCGTCAGGCCAGCCTTGAGGCTCCACGCGCCCAACGCGCCGAAGCTGGCGACGAGCTTCGTGCTGACCTCGAAGTAGGGGCTGCTCGTCATGGTGAACGTGACGGCCAGCAGGATGGGGCCCAGCGTGATCGCCGCCCAATACTGGACAATCCGCATGAACCACGACCGGCCGCGTGTGACGCCCCAGATGTCGTTGAACGTGTCCTCGATGCGACTGAGCATGCCGATCGCCACGAACAGCAAGGCTACCATGCCGGTCACGCCCAGCGTGCCGCTGCGGATGTTCCCGATGAACGCGTTTATCTGGCGCACCATGTCTTCGCGCGTCTTCTCGTATTCCGCCGGATCGATCAGTGCGCCCCCCGGCCCGGCCGGGGCGGCCGCGTCAGCCGCGGCGTGGGTGTTTGTTGTTTGGGAGTCCGGATGGGGGAAGAACGGCGCCGGGCCGCGCACGGAAGGGGTGAGGCGTTCGACCAGTGTGTCGATAAAGCGCTGGATCGGTTTTTCCCCCTGGCTCTTGAGCAGGCTCGCCGAGACGCTGATCACCACGGCCAGCATCGGCACCATGGCCAGGAGGCTGGCGTACGCCAGTCCGGAGGCTCGCAGCGGGCATCTGTTCCGCACGAAACTGCGGGCCACCAGCCACCAGAAATGGACGAAGGTTTGCAGCCTCGAGATCTGACGCTCGTCACGTTGCGCCAGTCTCTCGTCGTCGAAAGCGTCCTGCGCCTCCGCCTGAAGCCGTCGCAGACTGCGCATCGGGTTGCCGGCCATAACAAACCGACCCTATCAGTCCCCGGCTGCCGAATCCATGCGGAATTCACAGCCCGGCTGTTTCATCCGAACCATCTGGTTGTTGTCGGTGTTCTGTCGTCCGGTGAGGGCTAGTCAGCGAGGTGCCGATCGAACCAAGCCAGGGTGTTCTGCCACATGGGTGGACGGTATTCATGGCCCATGCCCGTGTACACCTCGCTTCGGAAAGACGCCTCGGCGCCGTAGAGCCGGTAGATTGAGCGCGCGTGCGTTTCGATGACCCGGATGCCATCGACCGGCGAGCCGTCATCCCGGTCGCCGTTCATGAGCAAGAGGGGCCGGGGCGCGATCAACGCCAGGATCGCTTCCGTGTCGAAGTGATTCAGCATCCCGGGCACGTAGTAGTAGATGCCGTGGTGGTGCAGACCCGCGTGGGCGATCAGGTTCTGGTAGCGCGTCAGGCAGGCGACCGCAACGCCCGCCTTGATCCGGTCGTCCAGCGCCATCAGCCACCACGCGCGCGTCGCTCCCATGCTCATTCCCGTCACGCCGATGCGCCCGGCGTCGACCTCGGGCCGTGACGCCAGGTAATCCAACGCCATCAGATCGTCGTGCAGGATCATTCCCCACAGCGAACGCCCGACCCAGAGATTGAACTTGCTGGCCGTCAACTCGGCCGCGCCACCGCGTTCCCGCGGCCCGCCCGGCCCCTGACCTTGACGCTCGCCGAAACAGCAGGCGTCGATTGCCAGCACGGCGTATCCGCGCCGCGCGAGCGCCGGGCCGGGCGATTCCGGGGTGTGTTCGGCCTCGAACAGTTCGATCTTACCCTTGTCGTACTGGCCGCCGTGCCAATGACAATAGAGAATGGCCGGTCCTGGCCGCGCGTGGTCCTTCGGCAACAGGAGATAACCTGGCACCTGGTCGCTGGCTCCGTTGTCGAACCGAAACGATTCGAGGATGTAGTCGCCCCGATCCTCCTGCGACACCACATGCACCGAAGGGGCCTTGGGACGCTGCGGCAGTTTGCCCAGCAAGTCGAGCAACCGCGCCCGAATCTGGCGTCGGCGCGGCTCCCACTCGATGCGCGAGGCAGGAACACGGAATTCGGGAACGGGCGGGGCGTGTGCGAGCCACGAGGCCGCGCTGTTGTTTTCGAACTCGATCTCGCCGGACAAGGCCTGGGACATCATCGCAAGCCAGAGTGCGAACCGTTTCATGTTTTGTAAAACCCGGAGTTGATTGTGCTTTCTTCTGCCGTGACTCGCCATCTTTTCGTGGGGCGGATCCCGCGGTCGCGGGCACGGTCTTTTCATTTGGAGCGGTGCTTGACGAGTATCTGGAAAGGGATTTGGGGATTGTTCTGGCAGCGCTCCTGCAGGGCCGGCCAAGAAGGCTCGGGGTGAAGGTCCGCCTTGAGCGCGATCAGGCAGATGCGCAGGGCCGAGAGGTCGCAGTATAAAGTGACAGGTTCGATAAAGTGACAGGTTCGTAATTATTGACACGCCTTCTGTTTTGGCGTACATGTCTGCGGCAAGGGCAGTGGTGGTGGAGTGAGTTGAACGAAAGGTCTCCTATGCGGATGG
>MWFF01000136.1 GCA_002071485.1 Verrucomicrobia bacterium ADurb.Bin006
CGTCTCTGTGGTTCATTCCGTACGGTGACATTCAGCGAGGGGGATCAACCACAGAGGCACAGAGAGCGCGGAGATCGGAGATGGGAGATGGGAGATCGGGTATCGACTGCCGGAGCTGATTTTCTCGCTGACGCACCTGCGTTGAAGCGGCTCGTCTTGCGGCGGTAAAGTGACAGGTTCTTTATTGATCGCGCTCAAGGCGGACCTTCACCCCGAGGCTTCTTGGCCTGCCCTGCAGGAGCGCTGCCAGAACAATCCCCAAATCCCTTTCCAGATACTCGTCAAGCACCGCTCCAAATGAAAAGACCGTGGGCAAAACAGAACCGTGCCCAAAAGTTCCTTTATCCGCTGCCGATATCGGGTAGAATCATCGCGCGACGTTATTCGACGCATTGCGGCACCGAATTTCTCACACGATGAAAGACAGCAAACGCGACCGACCGCAACCCGACTGGGATCCGACTTCACCCGAGGTGCAGCGCGACCAGCGGGCGGCCTACGATGATATGCGCCGTCGCTGTCCGGTGGCTTACAGCGAATTCATGGGTTGGTCGCTCTTCCGCCATGAAGACGTGATGCGGGTCCTGCTGGATCACAAGACGTTCAGCAACGCGGTTTCCCAGCATTTATCCGTGCCGAACGGCATGGATCCGCCGCAACACACCGCCTACCGACGGGTGATCGAATCCTACTTCTCGGCGCGGCACTTGGAGCTGTTCGCCCCCATTTGCCGGGACATCGTGATTCGGCTGGTCACGGAGCTGATCACGCAGGCAGAGACGGAATTCATCGCCGCCTTTGCGCTGCCTTTTGCCGTGCGGGTGCAGTGCGCGTTTCTCGGCTGGCCGGAGACCTTGCACAAGCCGCTGGTGCGCTGGACGCGAAAAAACCACGAGGCCACCCTGGCTCAGGACCGCAAGGCAATGTCGGAAATCGCGCTCGAGTTCGAGGGCATCATTGACGATCTGCTCGAGGCTCGGATGGATGCCGCCGCCGCGCCAGAGACGGACCTTACCGCGGCATTGATGCACGAGAAAGTCTGGGGCCGTGTTCTGAGCAACGAAGAAATCGCCAGCATCCTGCGCAACTGGACGGTGGGCGAAATTGGGACCATTTCAGCCTCGGCCGGCATCCTGACCCATTATTTGGCCACCCATCCGGAATTGCAGAATCGTTTGCGCGCCGGGCCGGATTTGGCGCCGGCGGCCATTGAGGAGATTCTGCGCCTGCACGGGCCCTTGGTCAGCAACCGGCGCATTGCCAAGCGTGCGGTGGAGATCGGCGGACGGAGGATCAATGCGGGTGATCGCATCACCCTGATGTGGATTGCCGCGAATCGGGATGAGCGGGCCTTCGAAGAGCCGGACGCCTGCCGCCTGGACCGCGATCAGAGCAAAAACCTGCTCTGGGGCGCGGGCATCCATATCTGTCCGGGCGCGCCATTGGCGCGGCTGGAATTACGACTTTTCCTCGAGGAGCTGCTTTCCCGCACGTCTGAGATTTCGCTTTCATCCACGAAGAAAACGAAATTTGCCGTTTTCCCGGCCAGTGGATTTTCCGTTCTGCCCGTGCGGGTGAAAAGCGCGTGAGCGTTTCCGGGCGCGGAGAATCCTCAACCTCATATCTCCTACCGGCGGCTTGACGCGTAAAATGCAGCAGCAGACCGTTGCCTGGATGTGGAAGAACCTGCCCAGCACGACTCGGCGCAAACGACTCTCCAAGAAAACATTAGGCCTTAACTAACTGCCATTCAGGACAGACCCCTTTAACTGACCCCTTTACTTTAATTTAAAACTTTTTTCAATCGCTCCTGAGCACCGTAGCCGGAGCGCATGGCCACATGCTCTGCGCAGCCGCGCGCAACGGTGGCGCTCACGCGCAGCGCTTTGCCGAGCATAAGCGCCAACCGAACCTATCACGATATTGTGCGGCAAATACTCCGCCCCAGCACGACGAGTGACCGGCGCGCCTCCGGCTTCCCACGGAGCAAAGCCCAACTTGCGCGCATTCGTTTTCACGGTTGAGCGCAGCGAACAAACTTTCCAGCACAGCGCAGCGTTCGTGTTCTGTTCTGCCGGTGACGACGGCCGGCACGGCGCGCGGGCGGGACACTCCAATTAAAAAGCAATTCGTCCCGGCTGCGTGACGGGACGGACGACGCCACGGGCAGACTGATGTTGTCTTTAGCGAGCCGGCCCGCGATGGCAGGACGGCTGGCCTTCGCTTCTCGCGGCCGGCATGACGGCGCGGGGCGGCGAGCGGTCGGGGTTGTGCGGGACAGCCGGAGTTGGGGCTTATTCGTGTGCGTGAGCATTGCCCGGCTGCTATTGGGTCTCAGTTGGTTCTAAAGACCAAACCCATGCAAACATCAATCCCCATCCGGTAAGTTGACCAATCACGGTAATCGGTGAAGGCGCTTCCCACGTAAGCCAACCGATAATCCACGCGATTAAACCGAGACAGAGCAACATCTTCAAAAACACGAGCCCGGCTTTGCCAATGATGATGTAGCTGCACAAGCCGAACAGGACCCCAACCGACAAGGCAGGTCGCAATGTTTCCAGCGAACACAGATTCTTCAACTGCCCTGTCATGGCGTAATAGGCGATACAGCCCGCCGTGAGGCACAGAAGCCCGATCACCGGCAGGTGTTTCCCACGCTTCTTGATTTCGGGTTTGGAGCTTTGCAGCCAATCGCCGAAACGCCTCATGGAGTCGGAAGCCGCGCGCATAAGCCGTCAGTTTCCCCAGCCAACGACCTTCTCAAACAAAGTTCCGATTCCCCCCGCTATGGGCAAACTGAAGCAGGAGTTGCACGTTTGTTTGAGCAGCCAGTTGTCATTGTAGAAGTCGCACACGCAAGAGTTGAAGTCAGAGTATCCCATTCCCTCCCATCCACCACCTGCTGCGCCGCCGCAAATCGCTTCGATTCCAAGCAGGCCTCCCGCGCAAGACGTGCATGTGACGGCGTTCACCGGTGCGATGGCGCACTTCCACAACCGTTTCGGCCAACTCGGTTTCGGTGCAGGCGGTTCTATCGGAATCGGCGGTTTATACGGGCCAGGAGGAGGCAGCTTATATTTTCCTCGACCGTCAGTGTCCACGTAATCGAGGGGATCGTTTGCCACGAACGCATAGAGGTTTGGCCCTTCAAGAAGTTCGGCTGTCTTACAAAGGAAGCAACGCTTGGTGCGCAACGCAGTCTCAAACCCCTTTTCGCCCAACGGGTCTCTGTTTGGCCATCTGCCTGTATTTGGGTTGTAATACCGATAACCGTAGTAAATCAGGTCGGTTTCGTCGTCCTGGTATTTCGTCGAGAATCGGTAGGGATTGGCCTTGGCCATCGGGCCGGTGGCGCGGAGGAGTTCCCCGAACGGGCCTAAGTGGGTAGTCCGCGACTTTGCACCAACACCCTGATTTTGCTGCTTGTTTCCGCGTTTTGGCCCGGAGAACCATTTTTCGGAAAGCGCCTTTTCCCACCAGTCCCGCCCCGGTCCTGGCCCCTCGGCAAAGGGCGTGGACGGTTCGACACACAGGGGGATTCGCGCTGCGGGCCGTGTCTTCGCACGGCGGGCAGGACGGCTAGAGGAAAGATGTTCTCCAGCGGCAACCATCGGGGCGGATTCTGCCATTTTGCCGGGCCTGTGACCAGAGCGAAAGCGCTGGCGCACAGCCACCGACGCCAAGCGGATTTTGGCGGCTGGAAGTCAAACCGTGGGCTGGCGGCGCGACCAGTAAAACGGTCGGCGATGCAGGTGCATCACGGCTTTGACGTAAATCGTGTCGGCGCGCACGCTGTAAACGATGGCGTAGGGAAAGCGGTGGAAGTTGAGCTTGCGATTGTCGCCCCGGATTTTGCGCCAGCGTTCCGGCTCGGCCACGATGCGGCGCAGCGTGCGTTCAAACTGGTCCAGGAAAGCGTCGCCCAGGCCCGGCTGCCGTTCCTCGTACCACAGCGCCGCGGCTTCCAGTTCCTCGTCGGCTTCAGGATGGCTGACGACGCGCATGGAGCTTGTGGCGGATGTCCTGGACAACCTGCTCCACCGGACGGCAACCGACTTTGCCTTCCTCGATTTCGCGGGAGCGCCGGTCAATGACTTCGTGCCACTGCGTTTCGGCGTCAGCGTCCACGGTGTCGTCAAGGCTGGCGATGAGTTGGCGGGCAAGGAACGCCCGGTCCTGTTCGGGCAGGGCCAGCACCTCGGCCACTTTCTCGGCAGCAATGCTCATGCGGCCAAAATATCGGCGTTTACGGGTCTTCTGGCAAGTGTTCATGGCTTGTCGCTTCGCGGTTCTCTCGGGTGGAAGTTGCGGTGTGCTTCTTTCAGGTCGGTGATGGCGAGGCGCAGATAACGCTCGGTGGTGTTGAGCGAGCGATGGCCCAGGATGTCCTGCACGTGGCGCAGATTGGCGTCGTTCTTGACCAGGTGCGTGGCGCAGGTGTGCCGCCAGACGTGCGGCGTGACGTGCTTTTTCATGTTGGCGAGCTTCGCGTATTTCCTGGCCACGTCACCCACGGTGTGCACGTCGATCGGATTGCCCCGGATGGACACAAAGAGTTTGTCAGTAGTCTTTCCGGCGACGAGTTGCGGGCGCACGCCTTTGATGTAGGTCTCCAAAAACTTGCAGGCAACGCGGCTCAACGGCACCACGCGGTCGTGTCCGCCCTTGCCGCTGTTCACGCGCAACAGTTCTTCCTCCAGGTTCACGTCGGCAATGATGAGGTTGCGCAACTCGGTACGCCGGATGCCGATCGCGTAAAACACTTCCAGGATGGTGCGGTCGCGGCAGCCGAGCGCCGTCGTGGTGTCAATCGAGTCAATGATGCGATTGGCTTCCTTCGGTGTCAGAACGTTCCGGGGCAGGCTGCTTGGCTCACGCGCGTACTCGACAGCCTCGGCGGGATCGGCATGGATGTAGCCTTCGTTTTTGAGGAAGCTGACCTTGTGGCCGCTCACCCCCGTGGCGGCCGCCGACAGAGACAGGCGGATTCGCGCGAACGTTGCGGGTAGCACTCTGACCGAGTTCGTTTGCCGGTTGCAATCGGGGGCGCGCGGTGTATGTTCGCGGCGTTAACCAAGTGTTTCCATGAAATCTCTTCGGCTGCTTCGGAAGCGGGCTTCTTCCAGGTGCAGGAATGTTGCCCGGACGCATGCCCATGACCGACCGGGGCCGATGGTTCCGGCGATGGCTGTTCTGGGGATGCTGGTCGCCGTTCTCCTCGGTGCGCAGGACGTCGCGGGGGCGGACGCTTTTCCCAAACCGGGCGATGCCAACGGAGACGGTCGGGTCGATGAAGCGGATGCGCACCTGATTCTACAGAAGGCGGCTTCAGCAATTGTTCTTGGGGGTGTTGAGGCCGACGCGGCGGATGTCAACCGCGATGGCAGCGTGGATCCACGGGACGCAATCCTTGCGCTGCAATCCGCCGCGGCGGGGAGCGCGTTCTCGTGGGAAGGATTCGAAGCTTGGGCGGAGGTGCGCGACGGCCAGGTCGCCATCCAGTTGGTGTTCGGAGGGCCGTCGGCGCGGATCGGCGACAGGGTCGAGGCCCGCTTGCTCGATCTGGCGGGTGGCGTTCGGCAAAGGACAACGGTCAGCCTGGGTGGAAGCGCGGATCGGAGGTTGGGGGCGTTCAGCTTTTCACTGGCCGGCACTGCCTCGGCAGCCGATCTGGCGTCTTATGTCCTCGATCTCGAAGGAGAACACGGAGAGGACACCGTTCGTGAACGAGTCAGCCTCTACCAACTGGTCTCCCGATTGCGGATGCACATGTTCGGCCCTGAACGGTGGTACGCATCCGCACTCAACCGCGCCAGAATTGCAGTCCAGGACAGCCGCGACGGGCGCCCCCTCGAGGGGAGCGTGGTGACGGTGGCGTTGACCAAGCCGGGCGGAGGCGAGGTGTACGCGCAGGTCGATGGGAGGACGGATGCCGACGGGGTGGTGGACGCCGCGCTGCGCGTGCCGGGGGGGCTAACTGGGGACGGGGAATTGGTTGTGAGTGTCGATTCGCCTTTGGGGCGTCGGGTGATGGTCCAGAGCGTCGAGATTGTCGAGGGGACGACGACGCTTCTGACGACGGACAAACCGCTGTATCAGCCCGGCCAGACCATTCACATGCGCGCATTGTCCCTCAAGAAGCCTCAGATGGTGCCCGCGGCGGGCGAGGAGATTGTCCTGACTGTCGCGGACGCAAAGGGGAACAAAGTTTTCAAGCAGGCCGGCGTTCTCAACGATTTCGGGGTTGCATCGGCCGATTTCGCGCTGGCCACGGAGTTGAACCTTGGCCCGTACACAGTGGCGGCGGAGATTCGCGGCGGCAAGACGGAGAAGAAAGTCACTGTCGAGCGCTATGCGCTGCCGAAGTTCAAGGTCGCGCTGCACACCGACCGGAATTTCTATGCGCCCGGCGCGAAGCTGAGCGGCACGGTGGCCGCCGATTACTTCTTCGGCAAGAGCGTCCAGGGCGCCGCGGTGACGATCAAGGCGTCGAAATTCGATGTCGGGTTCGAGCCCTTTGCGGAGGTCTCGGGGCAGACCGATGCCCAGGGCCGGTTCGAGTTCAGCCTCGATCTTCCCTCGCATTTTGTCGGCCAGCCTTTGCAGCAGGGCGAGGCGTTCGCGTTGGTCGAAGTGACGGTCATCGACACCGCCTCGCACCAGGAGTCGATTTCGCGCAGCGTCCCAGTGTCGGCGAGCGAGGTTGTGATTCATGCGGTTCCCGAGAGCGGACACCTGATTTCCGGCGTCCCGAACCGCATCTACATTCTGACGCTGTATCCGAACAATTCCCCGGCGCAAACGACGTGCACGGTGCGGGTCGGCGGGGAGGTGGTCGACACCGTGACGACCGATGCCGCGGGCATCGGGATCGTCACCGTCACGCCGGCCGGGCAGTCCGCGCTCACTCTCGATCTGCATGCAGCCGACTCGCGGGGGAACAGCGCCGATCGCTCGGTGGACCTGGCTTTTGGAGGCGGCGCGGAAGGCGTGCTGATTCGCACGGACCGCGCTCTGTACGCGGTGGGCGACGTGGTCAAGGCAGACATCTATTGCAGCGGCCTGGGCGGATCGGTGTTCGTCGATGTGGTGAAGGAGGGGCAGACCCTCTACAGCCGGAGCCTGTCGCCCGAGGGCGGGCATACCGCGCTGGTGCTGCCGCTGACGGCGGACATGTCGGGCACCCTCTCGCTCTCGGCCTATCGCATCACGGTGGGGGGCGACACGATCCGGGACCGGCGGATCATCTATGTGGACCCAGCCAACGATCTCCGCCTCGACTACGCTCCCGACAAGGACGTCTACCTGCCCGGAGAGGAGGCGGCGATTCGGCTGCAGGTCAGCGGTCAGGACGGTCAGCCCGTAGTGGCGGCCATCGGACTCACCATAGTCGATGAAGCCGTTTTCGCCCTTCAGGAAATGCAGCCGGGCATGGAGAAGGTCTACTTCTACCTCGAAGAGCAATTGCGCCAGCCCCGTTACGAGATCCACGGCTTCACGCCCGAGGAGATCGTCTACGACCCTCTCGGGCCCGATTCGTACACGGCGCGCGAGCGGGCCTTGGGAATGCTGTTCGCCGCGCTGGGGACAGTCCCGCTTGGCACCTTCGAACGGGTGAGCGATGCGGCGGATGGCGAGGCGCTGCGCGAGACCCTGCGCGACGCAGTTTGGGCGGATTTGGACGTGTTGATCGAGATGCTCGATGAGGAACTGGGTTGGCATGACCACGATCTCTCGACGGCCTACTTCGAGATTGTGCTCCGGGAGTTGGCAGAAAAAGGGCATCCGGAGTCCTGCGACGCGGTGGTGGATCCCTGGGGAACGCCATACCGCATCCGGTATGCGGCGGCGACGGGCGAGTACAGTTTCCTCTGCGCCGGCCTCGACAAACGCTGGGACACATCCGACGACCTCACCCTGGTGGCTAGCTATTGGACGGTCCGGCACCCCTGGTGGCGGGAGAACCCCGAGTGGTGGCTGATCGCTCATGGCGGACCCCAAGGTCTCGTGCTATTTGCCCAGAGTTTCGGTTGGCTCGAAGATGGCGTCGGCGACTGGGGACCGCCCTCCGTCAGTCCCTCCGCCGGCGGCGGTGAGACTCAGCCCTACCTGCGGCAGTACTTTCCTGAGACGCTCTATGCCAATCCGTTGGTCATCACCGGGGCCGACGGCGCCGCCATCGTGAACCTCAAGGTGGCCGATTCGATCACGAACTGGCGGATGACCGGGATGGCATCGAGCGCCGACGGACGGCTCGGCAGCGCCACCGGCGCGTTGCGGGTTTTCCAGGAGTTCTTCGTGGATCTCGATTTGCCGCCCACGCTGACGCGCGGCGACGAGGTGTCCGTGCCGATTGCGATCTACAATTATCTGCTCGAGGGGCAGGCGATCCGGCTGGCGATCGACGCCGGGGATGGTTTCCAGTTGCTGGATGCGCCGGAACGGACGGTTGTGCTTGGAGCGGACGAAGTGAGCGTGACGTATTTCCGGATCAAGACCGTGCGGGTCGGCCGGCACAAGCTCGAAGTGACTGCTTATGGCAGCACGCGCAGCGATGCCGTCGCGCGTGAGGTCGAGGTGATGCCGGACGGCGCCGAGGTCTTGGTGACCCACAGCGGGCGTCTGAGCGGCACGATCGATCGCACGATTCCGATCCCGGCAGAGGCGATCGACGGCGCCAGCAAGATTCTCGTGAAGGTCTACCCGGGTCTTTTCAGCCAGGTGGTCGAGGGATTGGACTCGATGCTGCACATGCCATACGGGTGCTTCGAGCAGACCTCGTCAGTCACCTATCCCAACGTGCTGGTGATCGAGTACATGAAGAGCACGGGTCAGATCACACCGGAGATTCTCATGAAGGCCGAGGGGTTCATCGGCGCGGGTTACCAGCGGTTGCTCAGCTACGAAGTCGAGGGTGGCGGTTTTTCGTGGTTCGGCTATCAGCCGGCGCACAACGTGTTGACCACCTATGGGCTGATGGAGTTCAGCGACATGAGCAAGGTTTGGTACGTGGATCCGACCGTGATCCGGCGCACCCAGGACTGGCTGGTGGCCGGACAGGAACCTGACGGCTCCTGGATTCCGACCGACGGGGGGATCGCCGAGGGCGCGATCGACCGGTTCCAGAACGACGTTCTGCGCACGAGCGCCTATGTCGTCTGGGGGCTGACCAGTTCCGGTTACAGTGGGGCGGCGGTGGCTTCCGGCACCGCCTACGTCAAGGCCCAGCTCGCCCGCCCGGATTGGCAGCCTGAAACCTATACGCTGGCGCTCTGCGCCCATGCGCTCTTGTGCGACGCCAACGATCCGCTGCTGCCGGGGCTGTTCGAGGAATTCGAGCGTCGCAAGCACGAAGAGAACGACCGCGTCTGGTGGGAAGAAACCGCCGCAACGATGACCGGCTCGATGGGGCAGGGGGCGTCCGTCGAGTTGACGGGCCTGCTTGCGCAGGCCTACCTTCGATTCGGCGGTTATCCCAATACCGCCGCCAAGGCGCTCAACCACCTTGCATCATCGAAAGACGGACACGGCAACTTCGGATCCACCCAGGCGACTGTCCAGGCGCTCAAGGCTTTTGCGCTCGCTGCCGGCGGAGTCACGACACCTGCAGACGCGACCGTCGGGATCGCGATCAACGGCGCCGAGGTCAAAACGCTGCGCCTTACCGAGGCCAACAGCGATGTGCTCTTTCTCTGCGACCTGGGCGAGCACACTGTCGAAGGCGACAATGCGGTGCGCCTCACGTTCGAGGGCAAGGGCAGCAATCTCTATCAGTTGATCGGGCGCTACTACCTTCCGTGGGAGGCAGTGGACCCGCCGGGCGAAGAACTCCTGTCGATCGACGTCCAGTATGACAAGACGCAACTGACCACCGCCGATCTGCTGACCTGCACGGTCCGGGTGGCGAACAACCAGCCTGGAAAAGCCAAAATGGTTGTCGTGGATGTGGGGATTCCGCCCGGATTCGAAGTCGTTCGGGACGATTTGGATCAACTGGTGGGCGAGGCGATCCAGAAATACCAGGTGGCCGGTCGCCAGATCATCTTCTACCTCGGTGAACTCGATCACGCCGCTCCGGTCAGCCTTGTGTATCGCCTGGCGGCGCAGTACCCCATCCGCGCCAAGACACCGCGATCGGTGGTGTACGAGTATTACAATCCGGACGTGCGTGGGGTGGCGGAGCCGGTTGAAATCGCCGTAACCAATTAGCGTGCTATGAATGCCTCGATTCTCCGAAGATTGTTCCCTGCTCGCGACAGTCGCGGTTGGGCGCACGCAGGGGCCGCCCTGATGCTCGCCGCCTGGGTGGGCCAGGCCGTCACAATCAGCGTCGAAGACGTTTCCGGTGTTCCGGGCGCCCAACTCGTTGCCCGCATCTGGGTCGATCAGGCGTCGGGAATCGCCGGCGGGACCTTTCGCATGATCGTGCCTGACTTTGCCGGCATCGAGGCGCCGAGCCTTGCATCGGATACCGCCGGCTTCGTGGTCGCTGCCCGGGTGGGCAACCGGCGTCTGGATGTCTCGATGGCCCGCGCCGCGGGCATGCGGGCCGGACAGGCGATCCTGTTCACCGTCCCGATCCGCATTGGGCGCGGCGCGCCTGAAGGCACGTTCGCGATTCTGTGGGAGGAGGCGCGGCTCTTCGACGAGACGACCGCTCCAATCCAGCCGATCGCGACGTCCGGCGCCATCACGGTCCTGCCGCCCCTGCCTGATCTGGATCAGGACGGCCTCCCGGATTCATGGGAAATGGAGCGGTTCGGTCATTTGAACAGCGGGGCCGAAGATGACCCCGACGCTGACGGCGCCTCGAACTACTCGGAGTATCTCGCCGGGACCGATCCAGCTTCTGCCGGCTCCCTATTTGTCGTGACGGCCCTGGCGGTGTCCGGTCAGAGCGGTGAATCCTTCGTCGCCCTCGATTGGGAGGGTCAACCCGGGCGGAACTACGAAGTCTTCTGGAGCCCCGGTCCTCTGGGTCCGGGCGCTCGCTGGCTGCCTGTCTATCACCCGGTCTATCGAATCGATGGCAATCGTTATCGGTGGATTGACGACGGGACGCGCACCGGCTGGTTTCCGTTTGTCGACGCGGAGCGTTACTACCAGGTGCGCGTCGAGCTCCCCTGAATCAACGGGACTCATGCCGGGACCGCTCGGGACGCGGCGTGCCGGAGCAATGTGCGTTCCCAGGCGGCAGCGGCAGTCGACCGCCTCCAACCTCGCCCGACTGGCGCATTCGCGTTCTGCTGTTACCGACCCGTGCATTCTGCGCGTGACAGCCCGGTCGGCATCTGGCAGCGTCGCCCTATGATAGGCGGAGCTGAAGGGCGATTTGGCCCGCGTGCGATTTCCAGACTCATGCCAATCCATCGGCACGATGCGAAGCGCAGTTCATCGAAGACGCAGCGGCGGTCCGTGGCCAGAGCCCGGCGCGCCTGTGTCGACTGTGTCAGCAAATAACCCTCGACTGGCATGATCGCGTTTGTGACAGGACTGATCTTGCTGGTGGGAGGGTATTTCTTTTACGGACGAGTCGTCGCTGCCACAGTACGTCCCGATCCCAATCGGTTGACGCCTGCGATCGCGCTTGCCGACGGGATGGACTACGTGCCGATGCCCACCTGGCGGGTCTACCTGATCCAACTGCTGAACATTGCCGGCCTGGGTCCGGTTTTTGGGCCGATCCTGGGGGCCTTGTGGGGGCCTCAAGTGTTTCTCTGGGTCGTGCTTGGATGCATTTTCGGGGGCGCAGTGCACGATCTGTTGACGGGGACGATGTCGATTCGGAACCGCGGCGCCGGGTTGCCCGACCTGATCGGCCACTACATGGGGAACGCGGCGCGGCAGTTTTCGACCTTCTTCATTCTGCTGCTGATGGTGCTTGTGGGGACCGTGTTTGTGAAGGGACCGGCGCTTCTGCTGGTCAGCGTGTTGCCGTCCGAGACCGTGGGCGGGTGGTTCGGGGAGGCCGCAAAGGAGTGGCTCTCCCAGACTTACCGGGGGCATGGGATGTGGTTGTGGATCGTGATGGTGTCGATCTACGTGTACTACCTGGCGGCGACGCTCCTCCCGATCGACAAGATCATCGGACGGTTCTACCCGTTCTTCGCGGCGGCCTTGCTGGTCATGGTGGTCGGCTTGGGCATTGCGATCTTGCGGGGACAGATTGTGGTGCCGCCCTTTACTCTCAAGAATCTGCATCCCGAGCAACTGCCTGCCTGGCCTTTGATCTTCATCACTGTCAGTTGCGGCGCGGTCAGCGGTTTTCACGCCACGCAGAGTCCCCTGATGGCCCGGTGTCTCAAGAGCGAGAGACATCTGCGTCTGGTGTTTTACGGCGCGATGATCGCCGAGGGGTTGATCGCGCTGGTCTGGGCGTCGGTCGCCCAGGGTTTCTACGGCAGCCACGACGACCTGGCCGCGGTTCTTCTCAAGCCCGGCGGGGGCGGACCTGGCGCAGTGGTCCATGATGCCTGTACTGCAACAATGGGCGTTTTTGGCGGTGGGTTGGCGATCCTGGGCGTGGTCGTGTTGCCCATTACATCTGGCGACACGGCCTTCCGAGTCAGCCGCTTGATCCTGGCCGATTATTTCCACGTGTCCCAGGTGCGCTTCCTCAACCGCTCTTTGCTCATCACGCCTCTGTTTGTGATTTCTTTCGCCTTGAACTTCGTCGATTTCAGCGTGATTTGGAGGTACTTTGGCTGGGCCAATCAGGCCCTGGCAGCCGTTGCCTTGTGGGGCGGGACCATCTTCCTGGCAAGGCGCAGGACTCGATGGTGGCTGGCCTTCGTGCCCGCCGTATTCATGACCGTGGTGACGGCGACTTACATTCTGGTCGAGGACGTCGGGTTTCGTCTGAACCCGACCCTGGGCGCCTGGCTTGGGCTGCTCATCGGAGCCGCGGCGGCGGCATGGTTTCTGGTGAGATTGCCGAAGCTGCCGGTCGAGCCGGAAGAACCGGCGATAACAGCCCGACCGACGGCTGCCGAACGGTCCACGGATTCGCTTGCCTGCTAATCGGCGCAGACTAAGAAACGCTCTTTCACTGGTCCACTCACTCAATCCATCACCAAAACTCGAATCGAATGAAAACATCACTCATCATCGGAACGGGATGTGCCATCCTCATGGCCATCGGGGCTCAGGACATCGTCAGCCCCGTGCATGCACAAGGCAACGCCAAGACGCCGCCGAAACTGACGCCGGCAACAATCGAGCGGATTGAAGCAGCCGCTCCCGCGGAGGCTGTGGCCAAGCCCCGGGCGGCGCGGCGGATTCTGGTGTTCTGGCGATGCGAAGGTTTCTTCCACGGCGAGGGCATTGCCGGCGGCAATCATGCTCTGGCCCACATGGGGCGCCGCACGGGCGCGTACACGGCTGATTTCAGTGACGACTACAGCGTGTTCGATCCGAATCAATTGGCGAAGTACGATGCGATTGTCCTGAACAACACGACACACCTGAAGTTTCCGGATGCCGTCAAGAAGCAGGCCCTGCTCGATTTCGTCCAAAAGGGCAAGGGAATTGTCGGCATCCATGCCGCGACGGATTGCTTCTACGATTGGCCGGAGGCCGCGGCGATGCTCGGCGGTCTTTTTGACGGGCACCCGTGGGGAGCGGGCGGCACCTGGGCGTTCAAGATCGAGGAGCCGACGCATACTCTGAATCGGGCCTGGGGCGGCAAAGGATTCAAGCTGCAAGACGAGATCTACCAATTCACAGCGCCCTACACACGCGCCGATCGCCGCGTGCTGGTCAGTCTGGATCTCTCGGATCCGGCTACAGCCGCGGTGAAAAACGGCGTCAAACGGACGGATGGCGATTTCGCCGTCGCCTGGATCAAGAAACACGGCCAGGGGCGAGTCTTTTATTGCAGTCTCGGACACGCCGCCAACGTGTTTGAGGATGCTGGCGTTCTCCGCTTTTATCTGGACGGCATCCAGTATGCGTTGGGCGACCTGGAAGCGGATGCGAGCCCCCGCTAACGAGGAGGCTCGTCCAAAACCACCTCCGCCGCGAGCCGGACCGCCGTCTTGACGACGCGGCCGCAGGCCTCGACGGGCCCTGGGCGGGCAGTCAGGAACTCAGCCAGTTGCGCCAGATCGGCGAGATCGTAGCGTTTCCCGCATAGCCGTTCGAGCAACACAACGCACTGGGTGCTGCCCAGGGCATGTTCGAAACGGGCGCAGAAGGCCCGAGCGGGCCCAAGCGAAGCGCGCCAATCACCGCGCCGACGTCTCGCCGCGCTCGGCAATTCCGGGCAGCGGAGTGAGGGCTTTCACGATGGCGCCGCCCTCCGGGCCGAACCCTTCCTGCAGCGACACAAACGTCGCCTGGGCGCAGTGATGACAGCGGCGCATCGTGGTGTCAGCAGTCACGTCGAGGAAGTCCAGAAAGCCGGCCCGAAGCAAGACATCCGCCGGGAGACGCGGATTGCTCGGGGAGGCGTTGGACGCCTGGAAGGGGGACGGAAGGGGGGGCTTCGGCGCAAGAGGCGAGTGCGATGCCGCCGGCCGAGCCGGCAGTAATGCGAACGAAGTCGCGATTGCGCGTGTTACGTCGTGCGTCGCATTCTGCAACGCTTCCCTGCACGCGCGGTTGCAGCCTGCTCGGGTTGAGAATTCGGTCGCGGACAAAACCATGCCAAAACGGCGCATTCGCTCGTTTTTGCGCAGTTGATTCGCGGTTTGGGACTGGCTGGCACAGTCCGTGCATCATCGGTTCTCGCCTGAACGACCGTGGGGGGGCGCATAGACGACCGGGATGTGTCTCTCCTGGGAGAAGGCGAGAACAGGCGATGCAGACAACATTCATGACATTTCTGAACCAGAAAGGCACGAGAGGCGCTCATCGCCATGGCGGGGCGTTCACGCTGATCGAGCTGCTGGTCGTGATCGCTATTATAGCCATCCTCGCGGGGCTGCTCTTACCGGCGCTCGGGCGGGCCAAGGCTAAGGCGCAGCGCATTCACTGCCTGAGCAACTTGAGACAGGTGTCGCTGGGGCTTCAGTTGTGGTCGCACGATCGGGAGGGCAAGTTCCCTTGGATGGTTGGGACGGAGGAAGGAGGCACGCGGCATCTGCCAGTCGAAGCCGCCTATCAGTTCCTGCCGCTCTCGGGGTTGATCGAGTCGCCCAAGATGTTGACTTGCCCAAGCGACAAGACCGTCCGGGCCAAGACGAGCTGGGAGGAGTTCAGCACCAATGCGCTCGAGAGCCTTTCCTATTTCGCGGGCGTCTGTGCGAACGGGCAGACTCCGGACTCGCTGTTGGTCGGGGACCGGAATCTCGGAGGCCTTTCCCCGCTGAGCGAATGCACAAACGCACCGGGCATGGTGGCCGGAGGCATTCGGGGTTCGACCTATTGGGGCAGGGAGATTGCGATACACGGCATGATGGGCAATGTGGGCCTGGCCGACGGCAGCGCGCACTTGACGACCACGCGTGCACTTCAGACGTTGGCGTCAAGCAGCAGCCCGCGAGTCTGCACCCAGAATCATGTCCTCCTGCCCTGCCCGGAGTGTTCCGAGTAGCGGCACGCCTTCGGCACAATCGGTGGGACAAAGCCCGAAGTGGTGGACGGGAGCCCGGATCGCGGCGAAAGCGCCACGGCCCTCGATCGACTGATACCTGTGATCCGGGCTCGGGAAGGCAGCGAGCAGGCGGGATTACTGGCCTACGACGGCGGTCGTGCGGGCGCTGAACCATTGGTAATCGCGCAGTTGGGTCGTGAAGAAGTTGAAGGGGTTGTAGATGCGCCGGATCGGTTCGAGCGTCGTGTGGTCGAGCCATCTCTTGACCTCCGCATGGCCGTCCGCGAATGCGAAGCCGCACGCTCCATTGTGATAGCTGGCGGGCAGATCGCGCCAGTAGGCCCGCCCGTTCGTGTACATGCGAACGGCCAGCCAGCCGTCGTTGATCCCGTCCGGATGCTCGTCCACCATCACCCAGGCCATCGCGGGACCCGGAGACACGATGTCGGTCGCGCGGTGAAACGAGTAGTACCGTTTGCCGTCTCCCCGGTTGTCCTCGTTGGATCCGGCCACGATTGGAAGCGAGGGGTTGCCTTCCATCCAACTGTTCATCGAGTAACTCCGGACCCGCTGGTGAATTCGGTTGCCGATCTTGACGTACGATTTGTCCGCCGGGCATTTGTAGATTCCGGGCGAGGTTGTGTACGGAGCCAGATACGATTGTTTGGGATCCATCAGGAGCGCTGTGTTGGTGTTGTCCGGATGCGAGCTGTAATCAAGGACACCGGATACCCACCAGCGGCTGGGCACGATGAAACCGTTGAAGTCGTCGGCGTACATGGCCCAGGCGAGCTGAAGCTGCTTGCCGTTGCTGATGCACCCTGCGCCCTGCGCCTTGGCCTTGGCCTTCGAGAGCGCCGGCAGAAGCATGGCCGCCAGAATAGCAATGATCGCAATCACGACCAGCAGTTCGATGAGGGTAAAGCCCGCGCGGGAGGCGTTGCGTGAGATTTCGGGTATCCTTCGCATACAATACGGATCATCGAGTGCCACCCGCCGACGTGTCAAGCGCACTCGACAGACGGCCAGCGCAAAGGGCGCATCTGATAGTTGTCGATAATCTCGCCTGCCCGACAACAGTTCCTACAGGCTCAGCAGGAGTGGCAGGCTGATTCCTGGCGTTGTCGCGCACGCCGACGCCAAAGAGCGATCGTTCCAGCCAACATCCCGCCAAGCACGACCGAGGCTGCGAGAAACGGCAAGGACAAGGAGAAGAGAGTGCCCATAACGGCCCCGCCCAGTTCCGCCGAGGCCACCAATGGGTTCCCGAGACCCGCGGTGGCGATTGTGGAAGTCCCGCGCAGCAGTGAGGTTGCGCCTTGGACCACACCCGCTGTGCCCCCTCCTGCGATCAAGGCCAGTCCCCACTGGAGCAGCGGGTTGAGTTGGTCCAACTGAGATGCGGTGATCAGCGTTCCCGCCAGAACCGCCGCAGGCCCGCTGAGCGAATCGAGGAGATTGTCCAGCCACGGCACGAAATAGGCCGTGACTTCGATGAACGTGGCAACGATGAGAGCCACCATCGCCGGCGGGGATGCCACCCACTGGAAGCTGGCAGCCAGGGGAATCCAGCCCAGATGCGATGCGACGCTTAGGCTGAGCAGCGGCAAGAACACGCGCAATCCGCACGCTGCGCTCAGTCCGATGCCCAGACACAGCCCCATCATGGTATCGAGTGTCGTCATACCATCTTCTCAGACACCCCGCGGACGCCAAAGTTTCAACGAAAGCGATCGGTAGAACTCAGCCACACCACACTGACCCGCAGGCCTGCAATCATGGCCCCCATCTCGCGGCTCTCGCGGCCGTACTGGCCGCGAGTTCCCCAGCCCATTCCCCCCGCCATCGCGGTCAGGAGCAGCACCAGCCGGATCGGCGAACCAGGCGTGCCTGGCGAGGATCGCGACTTCACGGTTGCCAGAGTCGGTAGAAACGTCTGGGTCCGTAAAAGGGGTCGGTCTCGGAATGCAGGAATATGCATCGAGCGCGTTCAAGGCCCGCTGCCTGCCAGAGATCAAGCGCGCGCTTTTCATCCGCCCAAAGCTCGAGGCGGACATCGCCGAAACGGAAGCCTGGGATGAGGAACGCCAGGAGCAGAGGCGGCGGTCCCAGAAGTCATGAAATTAGCCCTTTGAGGTGCGACCGCCATGCCCTGACGACGTGATCGTCCAGTCCACATTCCTGCATTCCGGGACCGACCCCTTTACGACCCCTTTACGCTAATCGTTGTGGCTCGTGGCTGGCGAATGCGCCGGCATCCGAAATGCCACATCAGCAAGGCCGATCCCAGCACCATCAACGCCCCAGAGCCCGGCTCGGGTATCAAAATGCCCTCCCGAAACCACATGTCCCACAGGCGAAACGGCTTCCCCGTCATGACCAACTCTCCTGGCAGATAGTAAGTGGGTTGGCCTGCGTAGACCGGTGAGAGGATGGCAACCCTCATCAGGTCGTCGCTGCCTGACACATGAACAACCTCAACAAAGTAGTTCCTACCTGGCTCCACCCCCACAGCCGCGGGGAATATGAAGTCCTGCACGAAGACCTCCTCGAACGTCTGGTCTCGGCTTTCGTAGGTGAATGTAAGGCGAGGTGTCGAACCCAGGATCGGCCCCGTCACGCTCCCCTCGCGAAGGTTGAGGTAGAGCGTCTCGCTGAGAGGAGGCTCCAGATAGAGCATGTATCGCAGCGTAAGTTCCACAAATCCAACCTCAGTGAGGATGGGCACAAAGGACTGTGCGAAGGGCGTGTTTGTCCTGATAGGAGCAAAGTCCGAGTGCACATCACCAGGCATTGGAACGCCGTAGGTGACCATTTGGTCATACACTTTGATCGTCCCCTGGCTCAAGGAGGCCCAGGAAACCGACCACATGAGAACCACCTGTACCCACAGACGCCCAGGATGGAGTCTAGCAGTGCCGCAGAAGGAAGACCTTTTCATAGTAGCACCTCTTTTCACGGGTTGCTGGGAATGGACATCGGTGCGAACACCGCGTGTTCAAACTGCCGTGGGTCCGCTTGCCGCCCTTTGCCGTCAGTGATCCGTGTCGTGGTAAAGGCCGCCCCAGTCCAGTGACCCACAAACAACTCGCCGTTACTCTGCACTAATGTCTCGGGGTGGTGAAACTCACCTGACTGAACGATCAGAATGTCTCCCTGCAGATTGGCAAAGAACGCACGCGGCACCTTCAACAAGCGGCTTGGCCCCTCGTCTTTCGGAACGAATTGGATGACATACAGGTCCTGGTTAGGCGGGATGACGTGAAAGTCATGTGGACTCAAGCCCAGGTCGGTCGTGTCTGTGGTTCCATCAGGAGCGATGTGATACACCAACCACTGGTTCCCCGCGCCCGTCAGCACCTTGCCCGCCCAGGGACCGTAGAGGGCCTGATTGGTGGGACAGACCAAAACCCCCTCGATGCAGGTGTCGAGAGTCGTGATCCAGGTGGGCAGACCCGTCTGTCCGTTGATGCGCCAGACGCTGCCACTAATACAATTCTCCAACCACCCCGTCACCAGAATCAAGTCGTGCCCAAAGACACCAGTCGCGTCAATGTGCAGGCCGCCCGGCCAATCTACGTCGTTTACCGTCGTCCGGTTTATCGCTCCTGCCCCTTCCGAGCTCACCTGCCAAATCCACAGCGGTGCCGTGCGGCTCGCAAAGTATGTTTGTCCAGTGGTGAAGCCATAGCCGTCGCTCTTGGCTGTGGTCAGTGGATTCTCGTAAAGCTCGCCCACTATTGAGGACCACTGCGAGACGTTTCCATTGGCATCCAACCTAGCGAGGTTGTATGGGTCACCGTCATTGTAGTTGACCGACACGATCAGACACTCGCTCACACCCGGTGTGGCGGGGTGGTAATCAACGTCAACGGCGCCGGCCAGATTCGTCGTCACCAACTCAGGCGTCACGATCGGCACGTAGTGGTATCCGATATCGACTTGCGAGGTCCCTTCGGGCGCCTGGCTGGCCAACACGGTCTTGAGGTAGAGCCCCGCCTCGCTGGCCGGTCGGCTCCCGTGATCGATCAACTCACTCAAGTTGCCGCCCGTGTTCGGGTAATAGTTGGTCCCCAGCGGGCCAGGTAGGTAATCCACCGCGCTCAGAACTCTGTGGTTCGTGCTCCCAGGCAATAGCGGCGTGCCGTAATAGCCGTTGTGGGAATTGGGAACGGCCTCTCCGCTTAAACTCAGGGCGTCGAACAAGTTGTCTCGGACGCTCCAGGTGCCCGTCCCCATATAGTCCGCCAACCTCAGCCAGCCCTGCAAGAACAGGTTGTTCCGAGCATGGACAACCAGGCGGGGAACGTCGGTGTCCTGGTCAAGGCTGAACCGGACGCGCGCCAACAGGTTGTTGGTCAAGCCCACGGTCATCACGCGCGCGTCGCCCACCGGATAAAGCGACAAATCCAACGCGCCGCCGTACACCCGGCAGTCGCGCAACTCGAGCGTGTCCAGGCTGGACTGATCCCAGTTCCGCAATAGGAGCCGCTTGTTGTAGTGGCCGGCCAGGAACGAGATGCCGGTAAACCGCAACCGGACCTCCGGCAAGACCGCCGGCAGGCTGTTGACCTCGAACAGACTCACCGAGCCCCCTCCGCCCACCACCACCGGCTGCTCTTGCACCACGTCGTACGGCACCAACCAATTCAAGGCGAGCGGATCGCCTTCGCTGAGGCCCCGCGCCCCGTTCTGGAGCCGTAGACCCCGAGACCCGCCCATGGCGACCGCCACCCCACCGGTCAGGGTAAGGGTCGCGTTGGTGAGGTCCAGGTTGCTCCATAGGTAATCCAGCGGCTCATAGTGCCAGCCCAGGTCGGGCGCATCCGTGTCCCGCGGCACCATCGAGGACACCGGAAGCGTCGTGTCGACGGTGAAGTTCGTGAGCAGTTCCTCCGGGGCGTGCGTGGTGCGGGTCTTGAGCGCGTCGAGCAGGACCTGGCTCATGGTGTCTGTTCCTTTGTCGTGGAACTCGCTGACCGCCTCAAGATAATGGGCTCCGGCACCCACGGTGAGAAACGGGTTGCTGTTATTCGTCCAGCACGGGCTGCCGACCACGGGGCTGGCCCACAGCCCGTTATAGCCGCCGGACACCGTCACCGGCCGTCCTGAATAAAGGGAGCCGATTTGAGCCAGCACGCTGTTGGTGACCGACAGGCTGCTGGTCGTCCCGTACTTCTGCCCGTAGTAGTCGTACGCCAGCCGGGTGCAATCGTGCGCCGTCAAGTGCTCGACCTGGCCCGCGAAACTGTAGCCGTACACCGCCGTCGGACATTGGTGGACTAACACGTTGCGCAAAGTGAAGTTCTGGAAGACCGTACCGCGGCCGTTGAACCGAACAGCAACGGCGCACCCCACCAGTTGCGCGTGCAGCAGTCCGCTCCCCGTTCCAGCGCTCAAATCGTGATAGAACACACCGGTCTGCGCATACCGGAGCCGGATTCCTCCCAGGACCTGCCCGACGCTCCGGATCTCGATGGCTGGGTTGCCGTAGTAGCCGCTCGGATTGCCGGTCGAGGTCGGGATGCAGTCACCGACGGTGTTGTCGTCCTTGGCGGTGAAGACGGCCGGACGGTACGGCCCAGTCTGGCACACAATCGTGCCGGTGATCGAGAGCTTCGGCGATGCCACTGCGTTGGTGTACTTGACAACCGTCCCGCCTTCGATCGTGGTGCTCCCGCTCAAATTGACACTGCCCATGACCAGGTAGGTGGTGTCCGCTTTGAAGGTGAAATCGGCCTGGCTCTGGACCAACACCCAGTCAATCACCACGCCGGTGCCCGAACCCGGGCGGTCCAGGCGCTGAGCGGCGAGCAACTCAGACGGTACCAGATCGGATTCGTAGCGATTGGCCTGGGCAACCCTTGGCCACAACGGCAACTGGCGCTCGATCGAGGCCACGCGCCTCACTCTCTCCTCACAAGGAGCCGCCTTGGCCTGTTCCGGCAACTGGGCCAGCAGCGCCGCAAGCGCCGGCCATTGGACCTGCTCCAACAATACCGTTCGCCCGTCAATCACCTCCCAGCGCTTGACGACGGGCACCGATTCTGAGTCCACTGAAGCGCCCGACCCCACGCCAAACGCCCGCCCGGCACCCATCGCGTACTCGGTAAACTGGAGTTGGTCGTCCGTCAGGTCCGGCTCATGCATCAACGCCCGCTGGCCCGGGTCAGTCTCTGCTCGCACAACCAAGCGCTCGATCACGGGCACCGGTGACTCGAAGAACTCGGTCAATACTTCGAGTCGCGTCGTAGCCGGGTTCATCCCGAATTGGGCCGGGTCGGGCAAAGGCCCGCGCAGAACCACCTCCTGCGCTAACGAAGCCCGGCGGTATTCGTACGCAAGGTCTGCCTGCACCCCGTCAAACGCGTCTGGATAGACCAACCGGTTCGGCGCAGACAGTTCAGCCTGGCTTGCCTTGGTTTCCGCGATCAGTACGCTCGCCCCACTGGCCGCATCGTAGTAACTGAGCCCAAGCACTTGGCTGCGGAACCGCTGTCCATCCGCCGTCAACACGTCCACGCCCTCGTCGGAAGTGCCATCCAGGGACCAAAGTACACGGTGCGGCCCCTGGCGGGCCACGGCACCCTGCTCGAACAGTTCAATCTCCTCGACCGTTTCCCGCCATTGACCATCTTGGAAATACGACAAGCCCGTGGCCAAGACAGTGATCGCGTTCGTCTGTGCGACAAGCCGTCCGGTCGAGTCGGAGTACTCAGTGATGGTCTGGAGGACTTGGTGATGTGGCCCCCGTTCAAGTTCGGGGCCCGCTCGAACCGACACGATTTGAGACTCGGAGTCTGAGCCTGGCGGCTCGGACTGCTCAGGCGTTGCCGCCCCTTCAATTGGGCCGAAAGCTGCTACCAAGGCCGTTAGACAGATGGCGAGCGTGAACCTGCGGCACTGCCGCGGAGAGAGAGAGAGTGTGTGTGTGTGTGTGTGTGCAGCTTCTGCATCGTGACCTCCTTCACACTGGGCCAACGGCGGCCATGGACCCGTTCGATCCATAATGATCGTACCTTTTCCACCCACGACTCACAAAGTACGCCTCCGTGCTGCACGAGTCAAGAAGGATTGACATTTTGGCGATAATTTCGCCGTTCTGGGGGAATCAGTAAAGGGGTCGGTCCCGAATGGCAGTTAGTTAAGGCCTCGCAGACTTGCGGTATTTGTCAGCATAGAGACTGTCCTTGTGGTAGCGGTTTTGATGTTGGATTTCCTTGAACTTACTGCGGTGGCGGGTCAGTACGTTGGCGCTCACGGGGAGTTTACCGGGTCTGCTCACGGGAAGTTGACCACTTGACGGCGAGGGGCTTGGCTTTC
>MWFF01000137.1 GCA_002071485.1 Verrucomicrobia bacterium ADurb.Bin006
GGATCGGTTCCACTGCGCCCACGATTTACCCCAGTGGCCGTTTCGAGTCCAGCAAAAAAATGTCCAAACTCCAGGGCGCCGTCGTGAGACGGCGCTGGTGTCTGTATTCGCCGGAGCGAGTTAGCGCGGACTGACGTCCACGGCTACGCGACGGCCGCGGGCCGACTACGCCTCCGTAGCCGCCGTCGTGAGACGGCGCTGGTGTCTGCGTTCGCCGGAGCGAGTTAGCGCGGACTCCCGTCCGCGGCTACGCGACGGCTGCGGGCCGACTACGCCTCCGTAGCCGCCGTCGTGAGACGGCGCTGGTGTCTGCGTTCGCCGGAGCGAGTTAGCGCGGACTCCCGTCCGCGGCTACGCGACGGCTGCGGGACGGCTACGCCTCCGTAGCCGCCGTCGTGAGACGGCGCTGGTGTCTGCGTTCGCCGGAGCGAGTCAGCGCGGACTCCCGTCCGCGGCTACGCGACGGCTGCGGGACGGCTACGCCTCCGTAGCCGCCGTCGTGAGACGGCGCTGGTGTCTGCGTTCGCCGGAGCGAGTCAGCGCGGACTCCCGTACGCGGCTACGCGACGGCCGCGGGCCGACTACGCCTCCGTAGGCCCGGCGTATGCCGGGGGCGGACGATCGTCGAGCGCGTGCGCATGGCTGTGCATGACGTCGTGGGTCTGATCGTCCGCGGAGCTTCGGTCGATAACGTGCTCCTGAGATTCCCCGCCCTGACGCGTGCGCAGGCGTACGAATGCCTAGCCTTCCATGAGGATCACCGCGCGGAGATTGACGCGCTTGTCGCCGAGCAGATGGTTGATTGAAACCACGTGTGCGAGTGTGCTATACTCGGCGCTGTGAAAGGGACCCTTCTTACTGCTCTGCTCCTCAGTGCCTTCCTGGCCCACTCCACAGCCACCACCGCCAGTTCGCCGGTCGCCCTCGATCTCTGGAGCCTCGCCCGTGAGCAATCCGACGCCCACCGGTTCTCGACGCTGTTTACGGCGCAGGACGTCCGCGGCCGGTTGGCAAACGAGAGCGGCCTGGCCGCCGCGATCGAGTGGTGCAAGCGCACTGCCGTCACGCAGGTCTATATCGAGTGCTTCCGGGATGGCTACCAGGCCGACCGCACCACGTTGTCCAATGCCATGGCACGGTTTCGCGCCGAGGGCTTTGGTGTGTCCGGGTGCGTGACGCCCACGCATGTCGGCAAGCGCTCCACCGGGTGGAACGTCATCTCCTGCTACACCGATCCCGCCACCCAGGAGCGGGTCAAGGCCATCTTCGCGTTCGCCGCCAGCTTGTCGGACGAGATCATGATCGACGACTTCTGGTTCACCGATTGCACCTGCGCCGCCTGCGACGCCGCGCGACAGGCCCGCACGGTCACGCTCGGCGCGCGCACCTATCCCGTAAATGGGGATGCGTGGGAGGACTATCGTTGCGAGCTGATGGTCCGACTCTCCCGTGATTGCGCGCTCCGTGTGGCCAAGGAGGTCAATCCAAAGGCCTGCCTGATCATCAAGTATCCGCAATGGTATGACCGCTTCCACGAACGGGGGTACGAGGTCCTTCGCCAGACGCACGATTTCGATCGCACGTGGGTCGGCACCGAGACGCGGGACTATCGGGACCCGCGCTGGGGCGGAACCGTCCAGTACGAGGCGTATTTCATCATGCGTTGGCTGGGAAATCTGAGCGGGGCGAAGTGCGGCGGTGGCTGGTTCGATCCTTACGGCACGACCGAACGCACGTACATCGAGCAGGCACGACAGACGGTCCTTGGCGGAGCCCGCGAATCGCTCCTGTTCTGCTACGGCAGCCTCCAGGGCGAGACCGGACCGCGGAATGTCGAAGCCCTGCGCGCCGAAATCCCGGACCTCTTCGCGGTCGCGCGGGAAGTCGGGCGGCGTCCGGTGGTGGGAGTGGCCGCGTATAAACCGGCCAACAGCCACCCCGAGAACGAAGCGCGGGTGTTCGATTTCGTGGGGATGCTGGGGGTGCCGCTGGTCCCGTGCCACGAGTTTCCCGCGCAGGCCGCCGCAGCCTTTTTCTCCGTTCATGCGCTGAAGGACCCTGGCTTTGCCACGAAGCTCGAGGGATTCATCCGTGCCGGCAAGCCGGTGCTGGTCACGGACGGCTTGGCCGCGCGGCTCACGAACCAAGTCGACCTAACGGCGCAGAACGTTCAAGTGCTCCCCGTCCATGGTGACCCCAAATCGCTTCTCGCTTTGCCCCAAGAAACGTTGGACCGTCTCCGCCAACCCCTGCTGCGGCCGTTCGAGACCGGCTTCCGCGCGCCAAACCAGGTCGGTCTTTATCTCTTCAAGGACGGCAGTTGGGTGATCGAAAACTTCAACGATCAGCCGGCGCAGGTCGAACTGAACGGGCGGAAGTTGGTGGTGGAACCGCGGGGATGGCAGAAGATGTGGAAGTGACAGAGGCGAGGCCGCGAAGTCCGGCACGTCTCTGGCAACTGTTCGAATCTTCAATCGCGAATGAACGCCAATGGGCACGAATAGCCCGACAAGAGTCCAGAGCGTTCTCCTGTGGCGCCAGCCACATTCGCATGCATTCGCGCGGTGAATCGTCATCAACGTGAAACGCCCAACGTTCAACTCGCAACCATCAATTTGAGAAAGCCAACTCGACTTGACAAGGCCGAGTCGCTTGTACAAATAAAACGCCGATTCGAGTTGCGGCCGCGCGCGGGATCGCACGCTGGGTCTGACGCCTGCCCCGCCCGGGCTGCCGATAGGATTTGAAGTTGAGGAACGGACTTATGCGATTGCGACAATGCCACGCTTTGCTCGGCCTGGTCATCGCCGGCCTCGCCGGCCTGTGGACCGCGCTGGCGGCCGAGACAGACAAGACCGCGGATCTCCCGGATCGGCGCATTTCCGCCGCGCTGCAGTACCCCGGCATCACGCTTGGCCCCGACGACACTCTGAACGTCGACTTTCTGATCAAGAACCGCGGACGCAGCGATGAGACCGTTTTGGTCGAGATCATCGAGAAACCGGAAGACTGGACCGCCGAAATCAAACGCTACGGAACCGTTGTGAGCGGGATTTTCGTTGCCTCGAGAGAAGAGCAGACGTTGAACCTCACGGGCGCGCCCGCGAACAAGGAAACCAAGAAGCTTCCCCCCGGCACATATCGTTTCGCCGTGAAGGCCCAGTCGGCCGACGGCGAGCTCACTCAAGGGTCCGCGATTGTCGTGACGGTCGTCTCCGCGGAGAAGGCGTCCGAGCGCGTCAGCATCGAGACGTCCTATCCAACTCTGCGGGGGCCCTCGGGCGACAAGTTCCAGTTCTCTTTGGACGTGCGGAACGACACAGGCCAGGACGCCGTGTTCAACTTTCGCGCGACGACGCCGCCGGGCTGGGAGGCGTCGTTCAAGCCCGCGTACGAGTCCAAGCAGATCAGTTCGCTCCAGATCGCCGCCAACGCGAGCAAGACGGTCGAGATGGAGGTGACCCCGCCCTACAACGCCCAGGCCGGCGAATACGAATTCAAGGTCGAGGCGCAATCGCCCAAAGCCAGGGCCGAGACGGATGTGAGGGTGGTTCTCACAGGCACTTATGGTCTAAAGGTGGGCACTTCGAGCGGCCTGCTGTCGCTGGTCACCGAGCGCGGGCGCAAGAGCACTGTCACGTTGCTGGTGCAGAACTCAGGCTCAGCCGTACAGCACAAGGTGCGATTCGAGGCATTCAAGCCCGAAAACTGGAAGGTCGAGTTCACGCCCCAGACGATCGAGGAATTGGAACCGGGCGCCATCAAGCAGACGGAGATCAGCATCACGCCCGCCGAAGAGGCGCTCATCGGCGATTATTCAGTCAGCCTCCAGACCGAAGGCGAAAAGGCCAACCAGGAGACCGAACTGCGCATCACCATCCGCGCCGCATCGGCCTGGGGTTGGATCGGCGTGGGAATCATCGCGCTCGTCATCCTCGGGCTCGCCGCCGCCTTCCGCATCCTCGGACGCCGTTGATCGCATCCCGTCATGACCCGGACCGCATCGGGTGCCGCGATGCTATGGCCATCATCCAAACCGACCAACTGACCCGCCGCTACGGACGCCAAACGGCGGTGGACGGACTGTCGATCGAGATCGGCGAGAGGGACATCTTCGGCTTCCTCGGACCCAATGGCGCGGGCAAGACCACCACCATCCTCATGCTGCTCGGTCTCACCGAGCCCACCTCCGGACGCGCCCGAGTCCTCGGATTCGACCCGGCGCGCGACCCGTTGCAGATCAAGCAGCAGGTTGGTTACCTGCCCGAGAACGTCGGTTTTTACGACGATCTCACAGGCTGTGAGAACCTGCGCTACATGGGCCGGCTCAACCGGTTGCCCGAAGCCCAGGCCCCCGCGCTCATCGAGGAAGCGTTGTCCACCGTCGGACTCGAGGGCGAAGGGGACAAGCTGGTGGGCGCTTACTCGCGCGGCATGAGGCAGCGATTGGGGATTGCGGAGTTGCTGATCAAGAATCCGAAGCTGTTGATTCTGGACGAGCCGACACTCGGCCTCGATCCCGACGGCACGAACAGGATGCTCGAACTCATCGTCTCCCTGCGCCGCGAGCGCGGGATGACGGTCATGCTCTCGTCCCACCAACTCCAGCAGGTGCAGCGCATCTGCACGCGCGTGGGCATCATGATCAAGGGCAAACTGGTCGCGCTGGGCAGCCTTGATGAACTGTCCCAAGGCAGTCCCGGGGACAAGGCCAGGCCGAATCTCGAGGAGATTTACATGCGATACTTCAAGGAGGCCTGAGCTATGTGGACCATTTGTCGCAAGGAACTGGCTGATCACTTCGGGTCGATCCGATTCCTGATTCTCTTCTGCCTCATACTGATGGTTGCGCTGGTGTCCACCTACATGGCCGCCACACACGTCCGCGAAGCCCTCGACGGCGTGTCCAAGCCATCCCAGGTGTTCCTCCTCCTGTTCACCACGCCCGGCAAGTTCTTCTCACTCGTCCAGTTCATCGCATTCTTCGGACCGCTCCTCGGGATCATCATGGGATTCGACGCCATCAATCGGGAGCGACAATACCGGACCCTGGGCAAGCTGGTCTCCCAGCCCATCTACCGCGACGCCATCGTCAACGGCAAGTTCCTCGCCGGCGTCCTGACCATCAGCATCGCCCTGCTCAGCATGATGCTCCTGTTGACCGGCATGGGCCTCATGACCGTCGGCGTCATCCCGGGTATCGAGGAGATCGGACGTCTGGCCGTCTATCTCCTGGTCAGCATCGCCTACGTGTCGTTTTGGCTCGGATTGGCCATCCTCTCCTCGGTCCTGTTCAGGTCGCTGGCGACCTCCGCGCTCGCGGCCGTGGCGCTTTGGATTTTCTCCGCCTTCTTTATCGGGTTCCTCGCCGATTTGGCGGCTGACGCCGTCCGACCGGTCCGCAATCCGCGCGATCCCGAGAAGATCGTCGCCAACCGGCGCTTTGCGGACGCCTCGAGCCTCGTCTCCCCGGCCGTTCTCTATTCCCAGGCGACTTCCACAATCCTCGATCCGTACCGCCGCACCCGCAGCAACCTGGTCCTCACCGGTCCGATGGAACGGCTCTCGCTCGAACGCTTCCAAAGGCCCCTGCCCCTTGACCAATCGATCCTGGTCGTCTGGCCCTACCTGACCCTCCTGGCCGCGATGACCCTGGTCTGTTTCGGACTCTCCTATGTCGTCTTCATGCGCCAGGAAATACGGTCCGTCTAACCCGGTAGCCTTGAACCGCTCAGGACGATTGTAGACAAGTCAAGTTCCCGAGCCGCGTTGACGAGATCGAGGATTCTGCAGAGCGAGGTGCGGGAGAAATGGGCCGAGGGCTCGCTTGCGTCTGAGGTGGGCCTTGCCAGGCTGTGAATAACCGGTCAACACCCTCAGGATAACAGTGCGCGCGGGTGGGTGTGGGCCATGCCTGGCATACCGATTCCGTCCCCCAACGCAAAAGCCGCGCCGAAAGGAATGCCTTCAAATCCGATCCCACCCTGCCATGTCAACCGGCGACCGAGGCGATGAGCCAAGTCTAGG
The DNA here is from genome assembly GCA_002071485.1 of Verrucomicrobia bacterium ADurb.Bin006. Taxonomy (GTDB): domain Bacteria; phylum Verrucomicrobiota; class Verrucomicrobiia; order Limisphaerales; family J093; genus MWFF01. The sequence goes on from MWFF01000137.1 coordinate 6,028, forward strand.
TTGCGGGTCGGGTGAAACCGGGCAGCGGGTACTTTTGGAGTTCTGCGATCGTCTGCAGAGCGACTCGGGCACGCTCGGCCACCTCGGGCGAGGGATTCGACTCGAGCGCATCCAGAAAATGCTGGTATGCCGGGACCGGCTGCCCGAACACCTCCAGTTGAATCAAGCCCGTGCGCAGATGCGCCTCCGCCGCTCCAGGCCCGCCCGGATAATCCCGCAAATGCCGCCGGTACACGACGAGGGCAGCCTCGGTTTGGTTGCTCCGCTCGAGCCAGTTCCCCAGCGCCAGCGAATCGGATGGTGAGAGCAGCCGGCGAGTCTGATCGGGGGCAAGGGCGAAATACGCCCGCGCCGCCTCCGGGAACAGACCGCTCCGCATCGCCTCGGCGAGGGACGTGGACGGTTTGTCGCCCCCCCCTGCAACGGAGGAGCGAAAGGCTCGAGGCGTCTTTTGGACCTCGCGCCTGCTGATGAACCAGGCTGCGGCCAAGCCGGCGACAAAGCCGCCGATATGGGCCCCGTGCGCAATCCCGCCCGCGGCGCGGTCTGTCGTGAAAACGAACGGCAGCAGATTGTCGATGAGCAGGTAGAAACCCAGGACGATCCGGGCTGGAATCTGAACCGTGTTCATGAAGAAGGGGAACAAGAACACGAACAGCCGCACCGTGTTGCGGGGAAACCAGAGGAAGTAGAACCCCAGCACCCCGGAAATGGCGCCGGACGCGCCGACCAGCGGGAGCTTCGATCCGGAGGCAAACAGGGTGTAAAAGAGCGTGGCGGCCACGCCGGTCAGCAGGTACCAGAGCGCGTAGCGCATCGGCCCGAGGCGATGCTCGACATTGTCGCCGTAAATCCAGAGGAACAACATATTCCCAAACAGGTGCATGAAGCCGCCATGCAGGAACACCGACGTCAACAGATCGAGCAGTTGAGGCGCCGCGGGGCGGAAGCCGTGTCGGAAGACAACCAGATCGTACGCGGACACGCTGCGCACCGCGATTTCGAGGGGCATGCCGGGCGGCAGACTCTCGCGGATGGTCATCATGTAAGCCCGCAGATCAGGATCGCTCCGATCCACTGCCTGGCGGCTCATGGGCCACGTGATGAAAAGGTAGATCGCGACATTGATCGCGATCAGCGTGTAATTGACAATCGGCACGCCACGCGGATTCGGTGCGTCACTCAGCGGCAAGATCACGGACAGGATTAGACGGCAGATGCCTGTGCAGGGCAAGCCAGGTTCCGCGGCCTGTCACATGCCCGGGGATTCGAGAGGCGCTTGGGCCGCAGTTCGGCGCTCGACTCCGAGCGGCTGTGTTTCTAGCCTGCGCCTCATGACTGTGGTTGCCGGACCGGATTTGCCAGACACACAAGGCCACTTTGGGGTTTACGGCGGGCGATTTGTTCCCGAGACATTGATGCACCCGCTCCTGGAACTCGAAGCTGAGTATTTCAAGGCGCAGCAGGATGCCGAATTCCAGCAGCAGCTCGATTACTATCTGCGTGAGTTCTGCGGGCGCCCGACGCCGCTCTACTTGGCCGAGCGATTGACCCGCGAGTTGGGCGGCGCCAGGGTCTATCTCAAACGGGAAGATTTGCTCCACACCGGCGCGCACAAGATCAACAACGCCATGGGCCAGATACTCCTGGCTCGGCGGATGGGCAAAAGGCGCATCATCGCCGAGACCGGAGCCGGCCAGCATGGCGTGGCGACGGCGACTGTGGCAGCGATGTTCGGATTCGAGTGCGTCATTTACATGGGAGCGGTGGACTGCGAGCGGCAGGCCCTCAATGTCTATCGCATGAAGATGCTCGGGGCCGAGGTGGTCCCGGTGCGGGCCGGCCAACAGACTTTGAAAGAGGCCGTCAACGAGGCCATGCGCGATTGGGTGACCAACGTCCGCGGCACGCACTACATCCTCGGCACGGTCTACGGCGCCCATCCCTATCCGGTCATGGTCCGCAATTTCCAACGTATTATCGGCGATGAAGCGCGCCGCCAGGTGCTGGAACTGGAGAAGCGTCTGCCCGATCTCCTCATCGCCTGCGTCGGTGGCGGTTCGAATGCCATCGGACTCTTCTACCCGTTTCTCGATGATGCGTCCGTGAAGATGCTCGGCGTCGAGGCGGGCGGCGAAGGGATTCTCCCCGGCAAACACGCGGCCCGTTTTCAGGGCGGATCGCTGGGTGTCCTTCAGGGCACGCGCAGCTATCTTCTCCAGGACGAACACGGGCAGGTCCAGCTCACCCACAGCGTCTCCGCCGGCCTTGATTACGCAGCGGTCGGGCCCGAGCACGCCTGGCTGCGTGATCGGCAGCGCGTCGAGTACGGCTACGCAACCGACGATCAGGCGGTCGCGGCGTTCATGCGCCTGGCGAAAACCGAGGGCATCATTCCGGCCCTCGAATCGGCCCACGCACTTGCGGCAGCCATCGAGCGGGTCCCATGCATGCATCCGGACCAGGTGGTCATCGTCAACCTTTCCGGGCGCGGCGACAAGGACGTCGCTCAGGTTGCCGCCCGTGTGGCACTCGAAACCCATCGATCCGGGTGATTCCTTACAGACATGTAATGGTACCGAAAGGCTCCCGTCATGTCGGTGTGGTCTATTGCCTCCAGAAGAGAGAATGGAAGTTGAGAGATCACAACAACAACAACGACAATGAATGACATGACTATGAAAGCGCAAAGTAAGCCTATATGGAAACGCCTTCCCTTCCTGGCCTGGGGCGGCGTCATTGCTGCCGCAACCGTCACCCTGGCCATCGAGCAAACGGGAATCAAGAGCGACGACAGCTCGGCGAAGACCGAGAAGACATCCGCGAGCGCGACGGTCGACGAGAAGTCCGCCGGTCGGTCGGGGGGATTGACGACCAGCTTTGCCCCGGTGGTGAAGAAGGTCAGCCCGAGCGTGGTGCGGGTCTACACGACGACCAAGTCGAAGATCGTGGAGTCGCCCGAGGGGTTTCTGCCTGAGGACCCATTCGGTTGGTTCTTTGGGCCCAATCGTCGCGGGCGCGGTCTTTACCGCGAGATGCCGGTCCCCCGGCAGCAGGGCGTCGGGTCGGGGGTGATTGTCACTGCCGAAGGAGACATCCTGACCAACAATCATGTGGTGGACGGCGCCGACGAAGTCAAGGTGGCGCTTCAGGACGGGCGCGAATTCAGCGCCAAGGTGATCGGCAAAGATCCGAAAACCGATGTCGCCGTGCTTAAGGTCGAGGGCAAGGACCTGCCGTTCATCGAGATGGCGGACAGCGATCGGATCGAGGTGGGCGATCTGGTTCTCGCCATTGGCAATCCCTTCGGCATCGGTCAGACTGTGACGATGGGCATGGTCAGCGCCAAGGGGCGCGCCAACATGGGCCTCGATTACGAGGACTTCATCCAGACTGACGCGGCGATCAACCCGGGCAATTCCGGCGGCGCACTCGTCGACGGCGAAGGCCGCTTGATCGGCATCAACACGGCCATCCTCAGCCGGACCGGCGGCAACCAGGGCATCGGCTTCGCCATCCCGACGAACCTGGCCAAATACGTCATGGAGAGCTTCGCTAAAGATGGCCGGGTGGCTCGCGGCTACCTCGGGGTCATCATCCAGGATCTGACACCCGCTCTGGCCAGCAAGTTCGGACTCGATAATCGGACGGGCGCACTCATCGGCGATGTCGCCTCGAGGAGCCCGGCCGAACGGGCCGGAATCAAGGAAGGCGATGTCATCACCGAGTTCAACGGCAAGGAGGTCAAGGACAGCCGTCAGCTCAGGCTGATGGTCTCTCAGACCAAACCCGGCACGGAGGTCCCGTTCAAGATCGTTCGAGACGGCTCGAGAAAGACCATCAAGGTCACTCTCAAGGAACTGCCGGACAGCGCGCCACTGGCACGCGCCGACTCCTCCAAGCCTCAGGACGAAGGCACGCTCAACGGCGTGACGGTGTCGGACCTGGACACCCAGACACGGCGTCAACTCGAGCTGCCCGCCGATCTTCAGGGCGCCCTGGTCACGGATGTGGAACCATATTCACCCGCCGCGGATGCGGGTCTGCGCCGGGGCGACGTGATCCTGGAAATCAACCGGGAACGCGTGCGCAACGCCGACGATGCCGTGCGGATGACTGAGCAAGCGAAGGACAAGACCACACTTCTAAGAGTCTGGCGCGAAGGGAATCGGCACTACCTCGTCGTGGATGAGTCCCAGGGCAAGTAGACGCCAACCTGCTTCGTCTGTGTAAAACGCACGCCTGCGAGTCTAATCCTCGCAGGCGTTCTCGTTTGGCCCTTCCTGCGGCGCCGTCCGCTCTCGATAGAATCCTTGACCGGTGAAACGTGTTGCAGACCAGTCACGTTTCTGTGCTGCGTCAGACTGGTCGAGGATTCTACTTAGCGGGCGCGGGAGAAAATGGCGGGAAGACACGGAGACTCCTGATGGGAAGGGGAGGACAGGATTGGGTCTGAGGCGCGCCTCTCGAGACCAACACGCACTCTCTCTCGGCTTGATGCACTCTCCACTTGAACAGCCTGTCGATCTGCCCATGATGAGCAACGTCGTGAGAATTCTGGTCGTGGAAGACGATCCCAAGATCGGCTCGTTTGTGGTCAAGGGCTTCAAACAGGCCGGCTTCGCCGTCGACATTGCAGCCGATGGCGAGCGCGGGCTCGAACTCGCCACCATCACCAACTACGACGCCGCGGTCGTGGATATCCTGCTGCCCAAGCTCGACGGACTCAGCCTGGTCAAACGCCTCCGCGCCCAAGACCTCCACGTCCCGGTCATCTTCCTGAGCGCGCGGGCGAGCGTCGATGACCGCGTGCGGGGTCTGCAGGCCGGCGCCGACGATTATCTCACCAAACCGTTTGCCTTCTCGGAGTTGCTTGCCCGCGTGCAGGCGCTCATCCGCCGCGCTTCCCAGACGCCCGAGCCGGTCCGCCTGACCGTGGGCGATCTGACCCTCGACCTCATCAATCGAGAGGCAACGCGGGCCGGCCAGCGAATTGACCTCCAGTCGCGCGAGTTTGCCCTCCTCGAATACCTGATGCGCAATGCCGGGCGCGTGGTAACGAAGACCATGATCCTCGAACATGTCTGGGATTACAGCTTCGATCCTCAAACCAACGTCGTCGACGTCCTTGTCCATCGCGTCCGTGCCAAGGTGGATCCGGACAAGGCCCTGATTCAAACGCTTCGCGGCGTCGGCTACGTGCTCAAGGCACCAGCCACCGCACCTTGACCGCGCCGGTGTCCATTGCTCGGCCCGCGAACCTCAAGCGGCGACGACCCGTCGCCGAGAACCACCGTCTTCACTCGCGACGGGGGGCGACGAGGACGGCTCCGCTCCGGCCATTTCGTCTTCATGAATTGGCGCTGCGCCGCGGTCCGGTGCATCTGTAGCTTGCCGGAAGTCCCGTTCGGTCAGTCTCGGGGTCAATCAGTGTTCCGTCCCGAATCTGTGAGGGGCGGAACACAGATTGTCCGGCCATAGCCTTCTCTGTGTCCTCGGCGTCTCTGTGGTCCATTCCGCGCGGTGACATTCAGCGAGGGTGATCAACCACAGAGGCACAGAGAGCGCGGAGATGGGAGATCGGGGATCGACTGCCGGAGCCGACTTTCTCACTGACGCACCTCCGTTGAAGCGGCTTGTCTTGCGGCGGAGGTCTTCAGCCGCAAAAGAACGCAAAGAGCGCGAAGATTGTCTCAATGTGGGCGAAGCGGCCATCTTCGCCACGCCGCCTGCATTCCGGTGGGTTCATTTCACGTATGCCATCGCCAAGGGGCTTGACGTGTTCATGGAAAAACCGGTCACCGTGGACGCTCCTCCACGCGCAAGATGCTGGCCCTGGCCGAGGAGGTCGACCGCAAGAAGCTCAAGGTGGGCGTCGGACTCATGGTGCGCCACTGCAAGGGCCGTCAGGAACTCCATGCCCGCATCCAGCAGGGCGAGATCGGCGACCTCATGTTGCTCCGCGGCCACCGGATGGGCGGCGCCGCCGGCACGGCCGGGGCGCGTCCGGCCGACCGCAGCGAACTGCTCTACCAGGTCCAGCGCTTCCACGCCTTTCTCTGGGCCGGCGGAGGTTTGTTCAGTTTCTCAGCGAGCGGGCAAGCCCCGGTAAATGCACCGGGCCGTGCAGGTTTCCGCGACGACCACCTCGGTCAACTCGGGCAGACGCGGCTTGAGGCGGTCCCAAATCCAACGGGCGATGTTCTCGCTTGTCGGGTTGTCCAGACCAGGCACCTCGTTCAGATACCTGTGATCCAACTGCTCGAAGAGCGGCTTGAACCGCTTCGTGATCTCGGCGTAGTCGATGAGCCATCCCAGGTCGGGATCGCACTCGCCCGCCACGGCGATCTCGGCGCGGAAACTGTGCCCGTGAAGACGCCGGCACTTGTGCGACTCGGGCAGGCGCGGCAGGAGATGAGCGGCTTCAAACTGAAAGGTCTTTCGCAATTCAACGTGCATAGGAACATCCTCACCAGCGCGACGGCAATTCCCAATCGGTCCACGTGACCAGGTCGCCCAGACTCGGGCGCCCATCGTGGCGCCAGGCCAGAGGTGGACGCTGCATTCGTCCGAGGGGGCAGATTCGGGTGACCCCCCATTGGGCGAGGCATTGCGCCAGGGCCTGCTCGTTTGTGCCCGACGCGGCGAGGCCGACGGTCGACACCTTGCCGCGGATCGCATCGGCGCCCTGCAGGGCCTCGTTGATGTTTGCGACCGGTTTGACGTAGACGAAGCGGTTAAGGCAGGAGAACTGGAAGCGCGGGTCGCTCTCGAACACAACAGTCCAATCGGTCGACCCGAAGCTGGACCAGAGCTGCGTCTCGTTCGAGTGGGCCGCCCGCACTTCATAGAAGGCGCGCCGGCTCGAGATGGCAGCGGCGGCTGGGGCGGGAAGCGGTCCTCGCGGCTGGAACTGCTCGCGGGCGGCCAGGCCGGACGCAAGCATCTCGGCGAACCGCTCTGGAGTCACAGTGCCCCCGTTCTCGACGTAGAAAACATGAGGCGAAAGACACCCCATTTGATTCCACGCCGCCACATCCTCCGCCGCAGCCGCGGCCAGCCGCGGGGCGGCGTATTTCGACAGGGCCTCCTGGGCCACATAGCCGAAGCTGACCCGGCTGCCATAACCGAGGAACCGCGTCCCAGGCGGCAAGCGCTCGCGAATCGCGGTCAAGGTTGCGTCCTCGCCCATGGCTGAGATGCAATCGGCCTGGGCAAACAAAACCGATTCCAACGCCGAGGTGCCTCCCTTCCATTCGGCAATCTCGAGACACGCCCCCAGCTTCGGTTCGATCTCGTAGAGCGAATGGGCAAATAACCGCGGCAAAAAGGACGTTCCGGAGGCGCACTTGACCAATTGGGCGGAGCGCGTCAGCAGCCCCAGCACCAGGCTGACCAGCGGTGGATTCGGCAGCACACCTCCGGCGATGTGCACCAGCAACTCAGGGCCCCGTGCGAACCCTAGGCGTTCCCGCCCGGGCTCGTTTTCGCCGGCAGTCAGGCGTTCGAGCCGATGAGGATGTCCCAAGTCCTGAAGCACCAACTGCCGCAAGTTCTCGCCGGTCAGGGACTCGAAAAAGGCGTCCAGGCCGGCGGCGATCGTCTCGGGCGAGAAGCCCGTTGCCGCCGGACCGAACTCGAGGGCCTCCCGTCGAAAGGGGTTGTCCGAATCCATCCAGTCCTCCGCGAGCCTGGCCACCACATCGATCAGATCGGCCGTGGTGCGATTGGCCAGAAAGCGCCGACGATTGCTCTTGAGCGCAAGGCAAGCGTCCGTGAGAACCGCGGGCGACAGCGCCGTTGGATCCGGAATGTCGGCCAGGAAGTAGTCAGGAAGCTGCACGACGGAATCCTCGAAGACTCGATCGCATCAGGCACTGATCAGGTTGCCACCGCGACGGCCCGCAGCGAGCAACCCCGCGGCTCCGCCATCTGGGCCCGGCCCACCAGATCGAAACCGGTTCCGCGGCGCACGGCAAGATCCTCGGTCTGGATCGCCAGCACCGACCGCACATTCGCCAGATCGAACACCCGCAGCAGACCCGTCTCGCCATCCCGAACCTCGATCCCGTTCTCGGGAGAAACGACCACCGACCGCGCCCAGGGTGGGAAGTGAAACACCCGCGCGCCCGCAGGCGCAGGCTCACCGGCCGAATGCCCGGCGGACAGGCGGCGATCCTCTTCACCCCATTGCGGGGCGCCGGTCTCGATGCCCGGAGCGGCGCCGGAGTTCGTGGCGCCGCGAGCAGGTGGGTCGACAGCGCCTCGGGCGAGCGGGGACGCCGGCACGCAGGCGTCGTAGGCCTGCGAGCTGAGTTCGCTCATGCCGTACTCGGAGACGATGTGCGTCGGGGCAATACCGAGCGTGGTGCCAATCAACCGGTGCAGGTCCGGTTTCAAGACGCTCCTCGATAGCCCCTTGTAACCCCCCGTCTCGAGCGCGCGCGAGCCGGGGGGCAGCGCGCACTGCAGGCAGTCCTGATGCATCGCATCGAGCAGATGCACAAAGCCAAATGCCGTGCCCAAAACACAAACCGGTCGGCCATTCCGCGCGCACCGGCGCAGCAGCGCGGTCGACGCGGCCGTATCGACCCGCCACCCGCCGTCGCATTCAACTGCTCCGACAAAGGCGGAGTCATCGGCGCCCCAGGCCTCGATGACCGTGGCAAACATGTGCGCCAGGGACGAATGCGGCGCTTCGGCCGGGTCTGGCGTCAAGGCCAGGAATGTGAATTCGCCCTTCCCCTGCCCCACCCCACCCATCAGGCGCGCCCGAAAGAAAGGCAGCAGCGACGCCTCGTACACCGCCAATGAACCGGCGCTGTGAAAGTGCCGGCTCGGGCGATGCCCCGTCGTCCCGCTCGAATGAAAGACGCGTGTCCGAGCCTCCAAATGCAGGCTGGTGACCGCGTAGTCCTTGAATGCCGTCGTGGTCAGCGCGGGAATCGCGCGCCAATCCCCGATGTCTTCCGGCGCGATCCCGCGTCGTTGACACAGTCGAAACAGCGGACCGACCGCGCGGTGCTGGAGGCGAAAGAGCGCCAGGGCAAGTCGCTGGAATCGTGCCTCCTGCTCGTCCGAATCATCCCGTTCCAGACCTGTTCCGAACGGAACGGAATCCTGAATAAACCGGCGCAACTCCCCCTCGAACACCTCGAACGCTGCGTCTCCTGGAGACGCGCGTTGTTCGAAATCCGACAGTTGAATGTTTCTCTTAATCATGCGGTTTTGTTCGCGCGCCCCTCCGAATCACCTTGATGAGCCGCGGCTCGCTCGAGGTGATGTGCAATCGAAAACAGGGGCGCCTGACTGGTTCGCCGCCACAGCCAGGGGCGATGTTAGCGGGTTGTCGCAGGTTCGCAAGCCCCGCCTTGGATTTCACGGCGCTGGGCCATGGTGCGGAAGAACTCGTAACCCTCGCGCAGACGCCGCACGCAGACTTCCTTGTCTTCGAGCATCGTCTTGAGAATGCGCAGAATCGGTTTGGGCCGCAGGAAGTAGCGTCGATAGAAGACCTCGACCGCCTCGAAGATCTCCTCCTTGCTCAAGCCGGGGTATTCGAGGGCTGAGTGCTGCAGACCGTCCTGATGCAGGATGTCGGTCTTGTCCTCTCGGGCGAACCAGCCGTTCTGGCGGGCCATTTCGTAGAGTTCGGTGCCCGGATACGGCGCGGCCAGAGATACTTGGATGCTGAACACGTCCAGTTCCTGGGCGAACCGGATGGTCTCCTCGATGGTCTCCCGTGTCTCAATGGGCAGTCCGAGGATGAACGTGCCGTGGATGATGACGCCGATGTCGTGACAGGCTTTCGTAAACGCGCGCATTTGGTCGACCGTGACCCCCTTCTTCGCCCGACGCAGAATCTCATCGCTGCCCGACTCGTAGCCGACCAGCAACAGCCGCAGGCCGCAGTCCTTCATCAGCTTGATCGTGTCGAAGTTGAGATTGGCGCGGCTGTTGCACGACCAGACCAGGCCCAGTGGCTTGAGTTTGCGGGCCACATCGCGCGCGCGCGGCAGATTCGCCGTAAAGGTGTCGTCGTCGAAAAAGAACTCCTTCACTTCCGGAAAGAGTCGCTTCGCATACGCCATCTCGTCCGCGACATTCCCCGCCGAGCGGACGCGATACCTGTGTCCGCCAATGGTCTGCGGCCAAAGGCAGAACGTGCACTGCCCCGGACAGCCGCGTCCGGTGTATAAACTCAAATAGGGATGAAGCAGATAGCCGATGAAGTACTTCTCGATGACAAGGTCCCGCTTGTACACGTCGACCACCCAAGGCAGAGCGTCCATGTCGGCGATCAGATCCCGTTCCCTGTTGTGGATGATCCGGCCCTCTTTGCGGTAGGACAGGCCGGCAATGTCCGCCAGGGGGCGGTCCTCGGCCACTTCCTTGCATGTGTAATCGAACTCCTTGCGCCCCACCCAATCGATGGCCGGCGAGGCCTTGAGCGTCTCGGTGGGCAGAACGGCCGCGTGGGCTCCGACAAATCCGATCGTCGTATCCGGGCGCCGGGCCTTGATGGCCTCGGCCACCCTGCAGTCGTTGCGCAGAGAGGGCGTCGAGGTGTGGATGATAACGTGGTCGTAGCCGTGCGCGTGTCGGAGACATTCCTCGATCCCGATCTCATGCGGCGGACAGTCCATCAGCTTCGCCCCGGGCACCAAAGCCGCCGGCTGGGCCAGCCACGTCGGATACCAGTAGCTGGTCACCTCGCGTCTGGCCTGGTAGCGCGATCCGGCGCCTCCATCGAAGCCATCGAAGCTCGGAGGAGAGAGAAATAGAACTCGGCTCATGATGCGGTCCGATTGAAGGCGTTCACCCGTTGCCCCTCGATGGCGGGCGGCGGGCGCGGCCCAAAGTTGTAGATAAAGTTCTTCCAGTGATCGCCGCGGCGGTAGTCGGTGCCCAGCGCGCCGCTCGGATCGTAGCCGCAGTGGACCATGCAATTCTCGCAACGCGGGTCCCGAACCACGCCGTCGACCACGCCATACCTGTCCCAGTCCACCCGTTCGAGCATCTGGCCGTACCCGGCATAATGATCGTCGGTGATGAGATAGCAGGGGGCTTTCCAGCCCTTGATGTTGTATGTCGGAATGGCCCAGGCGCTGCATGTCAATTCGCGCCGGCCCGCCAGAAACTCCTGGTAAACGGGCGTGCCGAAGATCGTGAACCGCCTGCCCCAATCGAGAATCCCGGCAAACTTTTCCCGCGTCATCGCCCGGGTAAGAAAGAAGTCCTCGGGCCGTTTCCCCAGTCGCTGCGCCATGTCGCGCTTGGCGGCGTCGTAATCGTATCCGGGCGAAATGGTGTGACCATCAACACCCATCCAGGAGAAGAAGGCGAACATCTCCTCGATTTCGCGCACACTGGTCTCGCGGTAGACGGTCGTGTTGGTGGCCACTTGAAAGCCCAACTCTTTCGCCAGGCGGATGGCGGCCACGCACTCCCGGAAAACCCCCTCGCGCTCGACGATGCGGTCATGCGTCGATTCGAGACCATCGATGTGGACGTTCCAGTAGAGCCATCGACTGGGGGCAATGACAGGCCCCTCTCCGGTCCTGCCGCGCCGGATCGTCTCGGCCTGGCTGGCGGTGATCAACTCCTCGGCCAGAAGCCTGCGCAGCAAGCCTTCCCGGGCCGGGCTGTGCGTGTGTGCCAGGTAGTCGCGGAGCTTCCGGCGCATAAGCACGCCATTGGTGCAAATGTACACGATGCGGCCCTGCGCCAATAACCCCTCGACGAGTGCTTCAACCTGCGGATAGATGAGCGGTTCGCCCCCGCAGATGCTCACCATCGGCGCCCCGCACTCCGCGGCCGCCGCCAGACACGTGTCAAGCGGCACGCTGTCCTTGAGACTCGTCGAGTACTCCCGAATCCGTCCGCACCCGGTGCAGGACAGGTTGCAGGCGTGCAGCGGTTCGAGCTGCAAGACCATAGCGAACTTCGGGGTGCCCCGAAGCTTGTGCTTGATAATGTGCCCGGCGATCTTCGCCGACAACGCGAACGGAAAGCGCATACGCTGGCGCTACGAAGCCTGGGCCAGTGCGGGCACAGGCGGCGCGGAGGGGGTCGACACCGGGCTGCCTGGAGCCGATTGCGGCTGGGCCTGTCCGAGACCGGGAATCAGAAACATGAGCGGGGAAATTGAGGGAGAGAGCGCCAAACCGCCGCAACCGCTGGCGAGCAATGCGATTGCCACCAAAGTTGCAAAGAGCATCTGGTTGCAGCTAAATTTCACTCGGGCACTATAGACCCGACTGTCTCGATGGCAAATACGAACTCCAGCAGCCAGTTCGCACCTGAACCACTCTCGGAGGGCCGAACTCCTCCACTCCAGGGCGTCAGGCAATTGCCGTCGCCAATCGGGGGCTCTCCCGCAACCGCGGGATGGGCCCTCCCTATGAAAAGGTCCATCAACTGGCTGGCCTTTCTCTCTCTGACTGGGACTCTCGCCTGCATCGCGTCCGAAACAAACACGGTCGACACCGCCGCGTTCCGTGCGCGGGCCGAACGTATCTACAGCGCCGCGGGCGAACGTCGTGATCGAGAGTCCTCCGATCCTTCTGCCGCCTGGCACTTCGCCCGCGCCTGCTACGATTGGGCCGATTTCGCCACCAACGATACCCAGCGCGCCGCCATCGCCCAGGAGGGAATCGCCGCCTCGCGCTCCGTGCTGCGTCGACACCCCAGGCTGGCGCCCGCGCGGTACTACCTGGCCATGAACCTCGGGCAACTGGCCCGGACCCGCCTCCTCGGGGCCCTCTCTCTGGTGTCTGAGATGGAGAAACACTTCAAAGAGGTCCTTGATCTTGATCCGGACTTTGATCATGCGGGTCCTGATCGCTGTCTGGGCCTCCTCTATCGCGATGCCCCCGGTTGGCCGCTGAGCCTTGGGAGCAAGTCCAAAGCGCGCGCCCACCTTCTCCGGGCCGTCCAACGCTGCCCGGACTCGGTCGAGAACCGTTTGAACCTGATCGAGACGTTGCTTGCCTGGAGCGAGGAAACCGAGGCGGCACGGCATTACACGGACACGGCGGCGCTCCTGCCGACGGCACGCACACGATACGCCGGCGAGGAGTGGGCGGCCAGTTGGGCCGATTGGGATTGCCGCTGGGCGGCCATTTGCCAGAAACTCGAAAGCCGTCAATTCATCTCGCGCAGCCCCCCACAATGAACTTGCCGGCCACAACCCGAACGCCCTGGTGTCTGATTCTGCTGCTGACGGGGTGCGTCCCGACTGCGCCTTCGTATCGCCCCCAACCACCCATCGAAGCCGTCACCAACGCGGTCGCCGGCCCTTCCCAATCGGGCGCCACCCGCCCCGCCCCCGGGCCGGCTCCCACACGCTACCCGATCGTGACCGTCATCGAGCGCAGCATCGGGAAAGTGACGGGGGTCAACACCCAGGCCATGTTCGTGGTGGTCGATTTCGGATTCAATCCCCTGCCCCGTCCCGAACAGCGTCTCACGGTGTTCCGGACCAACCAGGCGGTGGGCACGGTGCGAATGACAGGCGCTCCCAACGGCAGTTTTATGGCCGGCGACATCATGAGCGGCGAGGCCCGCACAGGCGACGAAGTGCGCGACGAGTGATCGGATCGCGTCAGTCCCTTGATGGGTCCCCCACACAAGCGCGATCGAATCATCCCGCGGCGGCCAGCCTTTGCCTCATTGCATCGAGTTCGACTCTCAGTTTGTCGGGCAGCCTGTCGCCGAACTGGGCGAAGTACTGCTCGGCATCCGAGAGGTCTTTTCTCAAGGGCTCGACCGACACGCGCATCAGCTCGGCGAAGTCGTCCGACCGGATCGTGAGGCCGTTCACGTCGAGGTCGCCGTTCCTGGGCATCCATCCGATCGGAGTGCGCACGGCGTCAATCTTGCCTTCGACGCGCTCGCACATCCATTTGAGCACCCGGCTGTTCTCGCCAAAACCCGGCCAGAGCCAGCGGCCCGAGCGATCTCTGCGATACCAGTTCACAAAGAAGACGGCGGGCGCCTTGGCTCCCAACCGCTCGCCCATCCGAAACCAGTGCGCGATGTAGTCGCCCGCGTGGTATCCGATGAACGGGGTCATGGCGAACGGATCGCGACGGAGCGTTCTACCGACATCGAGAGCGGCGGCCGTGGTTTCCGACGCCGCGGAGGCCCCCAGGAAGACGCCATGATCAAAGTTGAACGCCTGATGGACCAGGGGGATCGTGGTCGAGCGCCGTCCGCCAAAGATGAACATGTCGATCGCCACACCGGCTGGATCCTCCCAGTCCGGGCAGATCACAGGGCATTGCGAGGCGGGCGCGGTAAAGCGGGCGTTGGCATGCGCGGCCAACCGGTCGGAGTCGGGAGTCCAATCGTTACCCCGCCAATCGATGGCATGCTCGCACGCCTGATCCATTCCTTCCCACCAGATGTCGCCGTCGTCAGTCAGGGCGCAGTTGGTGAAAATCGTATTCCGCTCGATCGAGCGCATGGCCATGGGATTGGATTTGTTCGAGGTGCCTGGCGCGACGCCGAAGAAGCCGGCTTCCGGATTGATGGCGCGAATCCGACCGTCGGGTCCGATCCGCATCCAGGCGATGTCGTCGCCGATGCACTCGGCCTTCCAACCGGGGATCGTCGGGACCAACATCGCCAGGTTGGTCTTGCCACAGGCCGAAGGAAAAGCGGCGGCGATGTGGAACCGCCGACCCTGGGGATTGGTGAGCCGCAAGATCAGCATGTGCTCGGCGAGCCATCCCTCGCTGTGGGCCAGATGGGAGGCGATGCGTAGGGCAAGGCACTTCTTGCCCAGCAGCGCGTTGCCGCCGTATCCGGAACCATAAGACCAGATGAGGCTCTCCTCCGGAAAGTGCGCAATGTACTTCTGCTCGATGGGCGCGCAGGGCCAGGGCCTGTCGGGCTCGCCCGGCGAGAGCGGCGCGCCGATCGAGTGAAGGCAGGGGATGAACTCGCCGTCCGATCCCAGGGCTTCGAGCACCTTCTGGCCCACGCGGGTCATGATGTGCATGTTCACCACCACGTAAGGGGAATCGGTGATCTCGACGCCTGTCTTGGCAATGGGAGAACCGATCGGCCCCATCGAGAAGGGGATCACATACATCGTGCGGCCCCGCATGCAGCCGGCGTAAAGCTGGCGCATCGTGCTCTTCAGCTCGCCAGGGTCAATCCAGTTGTTCGTCGGACCGGCGTCCTTCTCGTTGCGCGTGGCGATGAAGGTCCGGTTCTCGAGGCGCGCCACGTCCGATGGATCGGATCGGAACAGGTAGCTGTTCGGGCGCTTGCGCGCATTCAGGCGAGTGGCGGCTCCGGTTCGAACCGCGTCTGCGAGCAGACGGTTGTACTCGTCTTTCGAACCATCGGTCCATACGACCCGGTCGGGAAGGCACAGGCTCTTTACCTCGTCGACCCAGGCGAGAAGTCTCTTGTGGTCTGTCTTGGTGTCCTTCATGTGTCAGGATTTCACTCTCTTGAGAAACTCGAAATTGCTGAGGCGAATCTCGGGAAAACCCCGATCGTCGACCACCAGCCGACTGCGGCTATCGCGGGAAACCAGGATGTGATTGCCTCGCAGGTTGAGGTCCTCGACACCGACGTCGCCCAACTTCCGCCGCGCCTGTTCGAGCAGCGCAAAGTAGGTTGGCCTGTCGATGAGCCCCTCCTTGTAGGCGCGGAGCGCATGGATGCCCTCGTAATAATCGCCGTCTCTGTCCGCCAGCTTCTCGTCCGGCCCGTTCCAATAGCCCCAGATGATGATGTAATCGCGGTGGGGCTTGAGGATCGGCTCGCCGTCGGGTGTGAGCAGACCCTCATGGGAGCTGTAGCGCGACCCGTCGAACACAGTGCGGCCGATCTCGGCCGTCGAGTCCGACATGAAAATGGCACGCGGATAGATGCAGGCCACTCCCCGCTTGGCAAGATCGACCGCCAACGACACCTCCTCGAAAGGACTGTTGTACCCGTGCTCGAGGATTCTCTGCTCGTCCTCGCGAAAGGGGTCCATGTCGGGCTGCTGGCCCACGCGCGAGGCCTGCAAGACCAGATGGATGCCGTCCTTGGTGATCGTCTGGTACATGTCGCTGTAGACCGAAATCTGGGTCTTCGGGAAATGGCGCCAGCGCTCGGGCAGGAAATAGTCGTAAAGGACGGGGTCCTTGCCCACCACCCAGAGCCGGCCCCGAACGCTTTCCACGCGGCCATAAACGTAATCCACACCCAGAAGCGTCACGAGATTGAGGTTGGGATAAGGATTCTCGGCGCGGCTCACGTTGAAGCGGTCACGCTGGCGTTTGAGGTAATCGAGGCGTTTGAGCTGCCGCACGCGCTCCTCGTTCGACACGGTGCGCTGGAGCAGCTCGAAATCGACAAGGGCATACACGGTCTGCCCCTTGGGCGTGCGCGCCAGCTCGTGGTCCGATCTCGGCCGGACGATAATGTGATCGGGCTTGTTGTCGCACACCTTGAACCCGGCGTCGTCCATGACCTGCTGGGCGTCCAGGGCCAGCCCCTTCATCGTCTCGCGGCTGATAATGCCGTCCTTGAACGCCTGGTGGGCATCGATGCCCTTGATCCATTCGTACACCACTGCGTAGAGGCGGTGCATGTCGAGCGCCACCTCGTAGTGCGTGCGCAGTTTGGACTGCATCTTGTGTTCCCTGCGACCGCTCTGCCACAGGTCCACAGTCTCGGAGGCCACGAAGATCGCCAGCGGCTTCTGCACCACGACCCGACGCCCCATCCCGTACAGCTTCCCCCGCAGTTCCATCACCAGGGAGAACTCCTCGAACGGACTGTTGAATGCCGCCCCCTCGAGCGCGTCCACCTCCTCCGCTCCGGGTATGTCCTGGCCCATCCGATTCCACTTCATCACGATGTCCCTGGACCGTCCGTCTACGGTCTTGGTGCGAATCTTGTGGATCGAGCTGGTACCCGACAACTGGACGGCATGCGAGTCAAACCACTCCTTATCGAACCAGTAATTCGAAGGGTCCAGCAGCTTCAGAAAGACCAAACCGTCCGCCGTCACGTAGAGATCGCCCGTGTCCAGAATCAAATGCGCATACTCGACACCCAGGACCTTCTTGAGTTCGTATCGTTTATGGTCCTGGACGCCTTGAAACCAAGCTTTGAGCTGAGGGTTGGTCGTCATCGAGCGCGCCTCAGTCACAACCCGTCAAACATGTTTGCGCCATCGCACAATGGCAGCATGCCCGAGTGAACGACGCTTCTTCAAGGCGAAACGAAGGAAAAACAACGAGCTTGGCTGAAAAGATGCTTCCGCCCTTCCATCACGCACTCAACCCACAGCAGCCCAATGCTTTTTAAGGATATTGGACGGTGGCGGCAAGCCCTGTGCCCGACCCTCATTGCTTTGGACCCTCGATCGCCTCTCCTGCAAGTTGCTTGCCCTGTTCGACCACGTCAAATGTGCCGTAAAAAAGCGCGTTCGCGTCCATCCACGTGTACAGCCGTTCCTCGTCCTCGGGCGTCAACACCACTTCGCCGTGACCTTCTTCGAGCATTTTCGCCAGCGCGCTCCCCAGCGCGCCGAATCGCATCGGCTCGGTCAACGGCTCGAAGTTCTGCTCGGGCCGGTTCCAGGCGGAGAAGGAGACGCGGCTGACCAGGGCGTTGTAGGACCTGCTGAATGGCGCCTCCGGCTCGCCCGTGAGCACAGGACGCCCGGGCTCGCGCCCGTCATGACACTGGACGCACAACCGATCGAGCACCGGTTGCACCAGACGCGGATAGCTGAAGGGACGCGACCCGTCCGGGCCGGGCCGAATCTTCGAAGGGGCGCGCCGGATCGCCTGAGGGGCCGCGCCGCCGACCACCGCCGTCATCCGGTGTTCGTGGCATCCGATGCAGCTCTGGTTTTCGCCAGGCTGGAGGTACACCAGACTGCGCATCGTCTGCACCGCCCGTCCACGGGCATCGAGTGCCTGAAACATCACAGGCGTCCGGGCAGGGACCTCGAAGAAAGCCGAGCCGTCGGGTTCGACCGGCACCGTCCCGAGCACCTGCTTGCCGGGTGCCGCAAACGCGGCGCCCACGCGGGGCGAATCGGCATTGGGGGTGGTCTTGATCAGGACCTGAATGATCCGCAACTGCGCGATGCGAGTGTCCGGCAGCAGACGCGGCCAACTCCGCGCGACGTTCTGCAAGAAGAAGGTGCCCGTGCCGCTTTCCGGATTGGAGATCGGCATGGCGAGATTGGGCGGAGGCGCCCGGCGGACAAGCGGACGCGCCCACAGGCTGGAAATGGCAGGATCGCGATAGAGCAGTTCCCTATTGCCAAAGGCGTCCGCGCAATAGAGTCCGAACATGTTTGGAATGTTCGGCCCCGGCTCGCCCACAAGCCGGTCGTAGCTGTACGAGACAATGAAGAAAGCCTCGGAAAGCGGCCAAGGCGACTTGTAGCAATGCCCCGGCCAGCGTTTCTCCTCCTCCGGCACGGTCTGCTCCGCCCATCGTTCCACCAGCGGGCTGCTCCAGAAATGCGTTGACGGCGTGTCAAAATCATACGTCGCCGGACTCGGGCCAAAGGCCAGGGGCGACTCGGATTCGGGAAAGCGAACCTCGGGCGTCAGCCTCGTGAGCGGCGCCGGCCCGTCCACACCTCGCGTCGTGTCCACCAGGATGACCGATCCGGCGCTCATGCCGTGATGCGGGGCGGCCGTGGCCATGATGCGGGAGCTGCCCGGAATCGCCCGCGCCTCCCAAATGCCGGTGGGATTCCACGTGTTGTTGCCGTAGTAAATCCGCGCGTCGCCGCCGTCGGGAAACGCCGACCACAACTGCTGGTAATGCACCGCGTTGCGATCCACATAGTCCCAGCGCGTGTAAACCACCCGGCCGTCGTTCAAGAGCGAGGGATCCCATTCGTGGGTCTCATGGAACGAGACGCTGCGCGGGTCCTCGCCACCCGCGCCCATCCGCGCCAGCGTGTAGACAAAACACGGGCCGCGCCCGCATCGGTGATAGCCGCCGCGTCGGGTCGACAGGAACAGAATCTCGCCCGAGGGCAGCACAACCGGCGAGAAGTTGTCCGTGTCGCCCCGAGTCAGGGCGCGGACGGCGCCCGAGCTCAGCGACAACTCGTGAATATGATAGCGCAGGTGTCGGGTCTGATCGTTGAAATCCCACGACATCGGAGCTTCCTTGACCGGGCAGTAAGCGAACAACAGGCGTTCTGCATCGTGGGAGAGTTCCGGAGTCATGAAATTGCCGGGTGCCATGGCCGGTGGGGTGATGTTGCGGGTGCGCATGCCCAGACCCGGATTCTCGAGCACGAACAAACCGCCGCCCGGGCGCGCGCAGTACCCGTACATCTGGGTGAGCTGATGGCTCATCACGGACGGGACATGTTTCACGAACAGCAGCGCAGGGAACTGGAAGACCGGATTCGAGAGCACGATCCGGCGGCGCAACCGGTGCACATCGAGCCAGCGCGCCTCCCAGCCCGACGCGTCGCCCTCGGCAGGCTCGCTGATCGCCCGCAACTCCCTCCAGGCCAACTGCTGTTCCGGAGCAAGCGTTCCCAGCCTGAGCCGCTCCGCCACCAACGCATCGGTCCGACGCACGAGCTTCCCGACCGCTTCCCGGAACGACCGCGCTTCGCGGGGCGTTTGAATGCCGTCCTGCATCTGCCAGTCCCACTCGATCAACGCCTCCGCAATCGCCGGACGCGGATCCGGACTCGACGCCACCGGCGCGCGCGAAAACGGACGGCGCTCGGGCGCAAACGAAACCGGCATGGCCCGAACGGCAAAATGCGTCAGCGTCACCGAGCCGGCCGCGGCCCCGGCCTCGAGAACAAGCGCGCCTGATTCCGCGCGGCACTCGATCGGCTCGGACGACAGCGCGTGCGCCTGGAAGCCAACGGCGATCGGCGGCGGCTCGTCTCCGCCAAATGCTATCCGCACCCTGTCGCCGGCGTTCAGCGATGCCGTCAGGCGCCACGATCCCGGGACTTCGGCGTGGCCCGTGAGCAACAACTGCGACCCATCCGCGCCGTCCGCATAGAACCAGATTCCCGCCGCCGAGCCGTGCGCGGGCAGGAGGCTCTTCCCATTGATCGAAACGCCAATGCGGATCGGAGTCGTGCCGAGCGCGCGCACGACGAATGCAAAAGCGGCGCGCGATGCCTCGTAATCGGTTTCATGCTCCCGTGTTTGGACGTAGTCGAGATAGACCGACGGATTGTGCTTCAGGATCGAGCCGGCCAGCCGCAAAACGCTGTCGGGCGGCACCGTGGCGTCCCTCCCCCCGGCGGTGATCGCAACGGGCATGGTGAACCTGTCCGCAAAGAACTCGGCGCTTCGCTTGCGATACTCGTCGGGAACGGCTTCCTTGGTTCCGCCGAACGAGCTCCGGATCGCCTCCTGAAAGCCCGAATACTCGATGTGATTGGCGTGGCCGTTGAGAGCCACCACGCCATCCACCAATTCGGGATGCAGCGCGGTGAAGGTCAAGGCGCCCGTCGCCCCCATGGACCCTCCCGCAAGAACCACGCCCCCGATGCGGTGCCGGCCCTTCATGTCATGGATGATCTGGACAACATCCGCCTCGGCGGCCGGCCCCATCCACGACGTCGGAGCCCGGTAATCGGGCAGAACGAGAATCATCCGATGCCGCGCAGCCGTGTCCCGGGCGGCACGGGCCTCTCCGCGATCTTCCCGGGCGAATTGCCAGCGATCCGAGCCGTGCCCGTGCAGGCAAATCAACAGGTCGTGCGACTGGGCGGTGTCGAACGGCTCGGGCAGAATGAGCACATAACGCTGCTCGCTGCCGTCATGAGTGGCGACAAAGGCAATGTCCTGGGGCTCGCTCGCCATCAGGACAGCACCAACGCCCAGAATCGCCACGCACGCCGTCCGGAACGTCAGGCCCATGTTCATCGGGCTCCGGCGCCCTGCCCTCGAAGCAGTCGGCGGTTCTCGTTCGAAGTCACCGGCGCAGGATAGGCGGCCGAAACACCAGTTCAACCTTCAAGTGCACCTTCAAGAGCGCCTGGAGTCTGCGGCAGTTTACGGTGGCCGCCGTGCGCGGGGATGAAGCCTTAGGGCATGGATTTCATAACATGCAAGGGACCCAAGAGACGAGAGCGACCACAGGACCGCGGGCGCGGAATTGTTCACAATGCCCTTGCGTCCCTATGGTCCCTTTGATCGCTGACTTCATGCTTGCTACCTCCCTGACAACCTCGCGCACCATTGCCCGCACCGTCCCAGGGCGGTGTCAACCCACCCAAAGTGGTTTTGATCGCCCCCCACCACTCCACCCAAAGTGATCGCCTCTGCCGGCGGTACATCGTAGAGTCGACGGGATGATTGACCTGAATTTCAGCTCGAGCGCTTCGAGCGTTTGTCTCTGGGCCGTGGTCGGCCTCATCGCGGCCCGGTGCGCCGCGGAGTGGTCACTCGAACGGCTCAACCAACGCCACGTCCGCGCGCATGCGGGACGGGTGCCCGACGCCTTTGCCGGCGTGGTTGACCAACCCACCTACGTTCGCTCGGTCCAATACACTCTGGCGAAGAGCCGTTTCCACGAACTGGAATGCCTCTGGGGGACCGTGGTGCTTGTGGCGATTCTGCTCAGCGGGGTTCTGCCGTGGACCTACACGCAATTTGCTGAGGCATGCGGCGTTACGCCCTGGGCCTTGGCCTTGTTCCTGTTGGCGGTCGGAGTCTGTCTCTCGTTCACCGATCTTCCCTTCGACTGGCACCGCCAGTTCCGACTCGAGGCGCGCTTCGGCTTCAACACAACCACCCCTCGCCTCTGGTGGATGGACCGGCTCAAAGGTCTGCTGCTTTCCCTGGTCCTCGGGTATCCCCTGCTCGTTCTGGTGCTGAAGATCGTCGAATGGACCGGGCCGTGGTGGTGGCTCTGGGCGTGGGCCGCGGTGCTCGGCTTCCAGTTCCTCATCCTCCTGCTCGCGCCAGTGCTCATCCTCCCCCTGTTCAACAAGTTCACCCCCTTGGCCGAGGGAACGCTGCGCGAGCGATTGCTTGCCCTGGCCGCACGCATCCGCTTCCGCGCCCAGAGCATCCAGGTAATGGACGGCAGCAAGCGATCGCGCCACTCGAACGCGTTCTTCACAGGATTCGGACGCTTCCGCAAGATCGTCCTGTTCGACACGCTCATCCAGCAGTTGGCGGAGCCGGAACTCGAAGCCGTGCTGGCCCATGAGATCGGACACTACCGCAAACGCCATGTCCTCAAGCTGCTGGCCTGGTCAGCCCTCACCCTGTTGGCCGGGTTTTACGCCATCGCATGGCTGGCCGATCAGCCCTGGTTCTTCCATGCCTTCGGCTTTATCCCAGGCAACATCATGCCCGCACTCCTGCTGTTCGTCCTGCTGAGCGACGCGGTCATGTTCTGGTTCTCGCCCCTGGCCAATCTATGGTCCCGCCGTTTCGAGTACCAAGCCGACGCCTTCGCCGCCGAGGTCATGGGCGATTCCCAGTCCCTGATCGGCGCGCTCCGAAAACTCAACGAGAAAAACCTGAGCAACCTGACTCCCCACCCCTGGTACAGCGGCTTCCATTACTCGCACCCCACCCTGCTTGAACGCGAGACCGCCCTCCGCCAGCAGGCCTAACCCGGATATTCTGCACAGCCCGTCCGTGCAGGGGACGGTCAGATATCGCAAGAGGACTGCGATGCGGATCAGAACAAGCGCCGGTGGGGGCGTCAGCGCGCTGTCTCAACCCGTAAATCTCACCAGTGGGACGATCGCGGCATTCCGGACGGTCTGCGGGTGAGATTTCCGGGTCAGTAAAACCCGCGCCCAGCAAGGAGAATCGGCTCATCGGTTCATCAAAGCCGGGATGCGACCCAGCCGCTTGGACGCGTCGGCCACGCCAACACAGTGTGGTCGAGATTGGGTCCAACTGTTTGGGGCGCGAGTTTCTGAGAGCCCGCATTTCAAGTGAAATGCGACGGTGACCGGTCAGATGACATCAACAGTTGGTGGGAAATGCGGGCTCAAGGGCCAGAGGCGCGGACCGTTGTCACGACCAGACTCAAGCCGCGCACGCACATCTCAACGTCAAACACCCCCGGCACCTCCCAACCGAGGTTCATCCCGGTCAAACAATAGTCGGCCAGGTCTCGCGATTCATCGAGAAACCCGCGCCCCCAGGCCGTCTCCAACGCCTCGACTAACAGCGGGCGCAGGTCGCGGTCCACCTGAATCCACTCCCCATCATGTGCGCTGCGCCGAGTGAACGACTCGCCCGGCGGTGTGTAGATGAACATGCCACTTCCCGCCGTGTCGCATTGCTTGTGCTCGGGCGGGATGCGCGCCCGATCGTCGTAGAGCGAAATGCCGAACCAGAGGAACCGACCGAAGCCCGGCGAACGCCGATTCGAGTTCTGCAAAATGAGGAACATCTGATACTGCGCGGCGTGCAGCTCGGGCGTGTAATCGTGTGTGCGGTGCAGGCGGGAGTTGACCAGGCGGGCCTCGATCCGCAGTCGGGCTGTCCCGATCTCCCCGAGCGAGGGCGAATTCGTGAAGTTCTGTTGCACCAGCAAGTGGACCCACGGCTCACCGAGCTTCCTGGCTCCCGCCACATATTCCCGGCTCGCGTTCACAGCCAGCGATAGATCGGCCCGATTCCTCCCGCCTCCGCCCACGGTAACACCCTTTGCCGCGTTGGACCACCGCAGAACTCCATGCTCCGATTCGACCGCAGGCCCGGCGGCGAGTGGAAACCGGCTGCTCCACTGCGCGAGATCCCAGACCGGATCAGCCTTGCTCCCCTTGGGCGCAAGGCGTCCGCACACCACACGCCGGCCCGGCGTCGGATTCAGCAGGTGAAAGCCCAGGCTGAAGTGCGGATCGCGCACCAACTCGAGTCCGGGCATCACGGACGCCTCGACCTCTGCGCCGCGACAGACGCAGATGAGCCCGCCCAACAAGACCGCCACGAGAAAGCCGGAGCCTTCGGCACCAGCGGAACGAAACACCGATTCCGAAATCATGGCCCTTGGCTATCAGACACCGGTCGTGAAGATCAAGACCGCGCTCGGCCCTCAACATTGATTTGACGCCTCGTCCTGCGCGGGGTAAGGGATGGCTATGACATTGCATCATCTTTCTCAACGCGATTTCCTGAAACTCACGGGCACGGCGACCTTGGCTGCCACCAGCGGGCTCCCAGTCGGCCTTCTGGCGGCCGACGCGAAGAAGATACCCGTCGGACTCCAGCTCTATTCGGTGCGCGAACAGTGCCAAAAGGACATCGTCGGCACGGTCAAGGCCGTGGCCAAGATGGGATACAAGGGCGTCGAGTTCGCCGGTTACTACGGGCGCGACGCGAAGACCCTGCGCCAGTTGCTCGATGACACGGGGCTCAAGTGCTGCGGCACGCACATCGGACTCGAGACGCTGCTCGGCGATGAACTGTCCAAGACAATCGAGTTCAATCGGGTCCTGGGAAACCCGTATCTCATTGTCCCGGGCCTGGGAGAGAAATACACCAAGACCCGGACTGCCTGGCAGGAGACAGCCGAGATCTTCAACGAAATCGCCGAGAAGGTCAAACCCCACGGAATGCGCGTCGGCTACCACAACCACACCACCGAATTCCACGAACTCGATGGCGAGATGCCGTGGGACACCTTTTTTGGCCGGACCCGCAAGGACGTGATCATGCAGTTCGACACCGGCAACGCGATGCACGGCGGCGGCGACGCCACGATCTATCTCAAGAAGTATCCCGGGCGCGCCGCGACGGTGCACATCAAGCCGTTCTCGAAGGCCAAACCCAACGCCTTGCTGGGCGAAGACGAACTGCCATGGCCGGAGATCTTCCGCCTGTGCGAGACCGTTGGCGCCACCGAATGGTACATCATCGAATACGAGAGCGATGCCTTCCCGCCGCTCGTAAGCGTCGAGAAATGCCTCGAAGTGATGCGCAAGTGGGGCAAGTGTTAGCAAGGCTTCGCCCGCCCGTGAACCTCGGAATGCTCTCCTGATTCCCAAGGATTTCCGCATTCGAGGTTCATGGGCAGAATGAATCCGCAGTTTGGCGGGTTGGGGTCTCAGATCGACAAGGCTTGGCGCCCGTTTGCGTGGGTTGGACTCCGGCGATGGTCCCTGCACTCCGGCGCCTTGTCGAGTGGCGCCGCTGAGCGGTGCTCCGGAATAGTGCATCTGGTAGTAGTTGGAACTGTTGGCCGATCCACTGGTATTTGTGCGGCTGTCGGACTCGGACCCTCAGCCCCTTGAGAATGGAAACAGGCGGATCGGCGCAACAGTTCGTTGTGGAGCTGACGATTGGTCGAGTTGAAGCGGACGGACTCAAGCCGCCTGGTTCGCCGCCTCGACGACGCGCCGGATTTTGTCGGCGTCCGTCACGCCGATCTCGTACTCGGGCAGGCCGGGCACGCCCATGAAGACGTGCGGATTGCGGTAGATCATCCGGCTGGCAATCTTGCTCTGGCCCGAGAGATGCACCTCGCGCACGCCGGTGGCCTCGATGAGTTCGCGCACATTGCCCTCGTGAATGCCCGCCCCGGGCATCACGATCAACCGCGCGCCGGCCCGCCGCACCAGCTCGGCGATCAGTCCCCTGCCCTCGAAAGCGCTGCCGCGCCGGCCGGAGGTCAGCAGACGCTCGACCCCAAGCGCCAGCACATCGTCCAGGGCACGGTCGGCATCGGCAGCCATGTCGAAAGCGCGGTGAAATGTCACCTGCATCGGGCGCGCCGCCGCGACCAGCGCCCCGGTCCGCTCCACATCCACACTGCCCTCCGGAGTCAACATGCCAATCACCACCCCGTCCACCCCGGCGCGCCGGCAGAACTCGATGTCCCGCAACATCACCGCGACCTCGGTATCGTCGTAGCAGAAATCCCCGCCGCGCGGTCGCACCAGAACATTGAGTCCGATGTCGAGCCGTTGGCGCGCCAACTCGATGACCGCGGCGCTCGGAGTCACGCCGCCCTCGATCAGCGCGGCGCATAACTCGACTCGGGCAGCCCCGCCCGCCTGGGCGGCAAGAGCGGAGGTGAGGGAATTGGCGCATGCTTCGACGAGGACTGCTGTCTGCATATCAAACGATTTTCGATTCTCAGCGACGACGGAAACCGGGACGTCAGCGCTTCCTGCACAGGAGGTGTGTTCAGGCTTTGCGGCGCAAGACAAAGGCCTGGACAGCCAAATCGTACACCAACAAAGGCCATCGCTTCCGCCCCAACATCCTCTTCACAACCTGTTCCCTGAACAGCCACCACGCCCGGCGCATCCCGCGCGGAGTCTCCGAACGGTACGGCCCGTTACTGGTGCGCAGCAAGTCCGCCGGATGAACGGCCGCCTCGGGCCAGACCCACTCGAAGTGTCTGAGCAACTCCGCGCGCAAGGCCCGGTATCGCTCGGGCCCAATCTCGTGATCGCCCCGCAAATCAAGGTCGTTGGTCAGCACCGCCAATCCCCCCGGGCGCACCACACGCGCAAGCTCGCGCACCGTCGATTCGAAATCCGGGATGTGTTCTAGCACGCTGATGCACGTGGCGACATCCGCCTCGCCCTCAGACAATGGCAGGCGCCCTTGCTCGATCATGCGGAAGCTGACCCGCCCGGGCGCGGCGGACACCAGCGGGACGGCCCGCTCGAGGTCCGTCCGGCAGATCGGGTCGGTGTCGGTGCAGACGACGTCGTATCCGAGCGCTCCCAGGGCGAATGGGAAAAAGGTGACGCCGCTTCCGACGTCCACAGCGACCGGGCGCGACGCGGCAGGGGCGTGTTGAATGAAGCGTTCGAGATGATAGTACGCGTACGGATACTCCCAACATCGGCTCCAGTCGTGCAGCGGATCTCGAGGCCATCGATACTCAGCGCTCCGAAAAGACGATTCGTGCCGGCGGAACCGCTCCGCTTCCCGTTCGAGCCGGTCAAACACAGCGATCCACTCGGCAGTGTTGAGATCGGACAGCGCTGCCTGTCCCGACCGATGAAAAGGATGCCCGTCGGCGTAGGTCATGATCGGGATGTTTTGCGCGCCAGGGCGCACAGGATATAGGTGCCGTCGAGGTGGTACGGACCCTGCCCGAGGCGGTTCCAGACGCTTGCGATCAGGCGCCTGGCGCGTCCGCGCCGGACAGGCCGGGCGTCGGCGCGGGGCAAGTCAGCCTGCATGTATTCCCACACCTGTTCAAGGTAGAGATCGTGCCGCGCAAGCAGCGCGGCCAGCGTCCGTGTGCTGAAGTAATTGAAGTGTTCGAGATCGAGTCGGAATCCAACCCAGCTCGGGCCGATGCGGTCCGCTTCGCTGCCATTCGGAAGCGCGAGCAACAGCCGCCCATCGGGCGCCAACCGCCGGGCAACCTCAGCGACGAATCCGCTTGGATCGGCCAGATGCTCGATCAACTGAAACGCGCAGACAACGTCGAAGACGGCATCGTCGGGCATGGATTTGTGAGCCGGGATGCCCATGCCGCGCAAATAGTCCAGCGCCAGCTCGTCCCACTCGACCCCGGCGACCCGCGCCTTTGCGATGCGGCATTTGCGGAGGAAATAGCCATAGGTGCAGCCGACTTCGCAAAGCTGCAGACCGGCCAGGCCGCCGGTCTGAAGCAGTATCTCGAGGAACGGATTCGGTCGTTGCCACGGAATCCAACGCCGCCACCTCGGCTCGGGCGGCGGACGGAGCCCTTTGTACTCACCGTAGTTTCTGTAGAACGCCTGCATCTCCGACTCGCTGGGAATATCGGGCAGGTAATGCATGCCACACGCGGCACAACAGGCCACAACGAGCCGATCCGGCCTCCGGCAAATCGGACGCGGCGCATCGCCGCCACAGACCGGGCACCCGCGGTGGATGAGGCCGTCCAAGGGCCACAGCGGGACACGCCCGGCTTTGACGCCGGGCGGCAGGGGCGGCAGCAATGGAATGGCGTCAGTCGGGTTCACGCAAGGGTCAGGGGCTCTCAGTGCGCAAGAGACGAAAAGCGTACCAAATGGTCCACACGGCGTGGGCAGTGTAGGCAACCAGCCGGGCGGTCGCAAGCCCCAGCGCCCCCCAGCCCGCCAGGGCCCAACTGCCGGCCAGGCACACGATCGCCCAGCCGACATTCATCCAGAACCCGGGCCAGATGTTGCCGCTGGCAATGATCATCTGCCCGACGGGAATCTGCACGGCCAGGAGGGCCGCGGTCACCAAGACCGCGACAAGCGTCGGCCATTCGTGGGCGAAATTCGGTCCGAAGAGAGCCATGATCCACGGGCTGGCCAGGCATAGCACGACCACGGGCAGCGCGGTGCAGGCATTCAGTTTCATCGAGAGTCGCAGCAACTGCAGACTCTGTCGTTTGCCGGCGGCCCCCAGTTGTTCGGCCATCATGGGCAGGACCGATTGCCCGAGCAGCGCCGGGAGAAACATCAGAGCCGTGTACCATTGGTTTGCCGCGTTGAACGCCCCCATCTCCCCGCTCCCCCCCGGCTGGTTCATCAGGATCGCACAACAGGCCCAATGGACCGGCCCGACCATGAGCATGGCCAGGCCCGAGGGCAGGGCGAAACTCCAGAGTAACGGAAGGTCCGCCCGCTGCCACGGTTCGCCCTGGGGTATGCCGGCGCGGGCCAGCTCGCGCCGCAGGGCAAAGTGGTTGACGACATATCCCACCGCGGCTGTGGCCGCCATCGCCCCAATGCTGCCCTCGATCCCCCGCCACAGAGCCCCTGCCACAAGCAGCGGAAACGAAACCACACCGGTGATGAAGTTCAGGCCCGCAATGGTCCGGAATGCCTCGAGCCCCGCCAGCGCGCCCGTTTGCGCGCCGCTGATTCCATTCAGGAACAACGACAACGCGGCGATCCGCAGCGCAGGCGCAATGTGCGGGGCCGCCACGGCCGACGCCAGCCCGGATGCCGACGCGAACATCGCCAGCGCGACCACAATGCTGGCCCAGAACGCAATCCGATTCGAGAGGGTGATGATGCGCCCGGCGCGCGCCGGATCCTTGAGTCGGAACTCGGCGACATGCTTGGTCGCCGTCAGGCCCATGCCCAGACCTGCAAAGACGGTGAACATCCCAATCGTGCTCTGCACGGTCCCCAACTCGCCGAAGACATCCTTGCCCAGGATGCGCGCGAGCAGGATCGAGGCCAGCAAGCTCAATCCGCGCGCGACAACTCCGCCCGTGACGCTCCAGAACGCACCGCGCGCCAGACGCGTCCCCCACGGCGACTGCTCGATCCGGTCCCACCAGGGCCTCAACGGACGCGGGATGGCCGCGATCAACCTGGTTTTCCAACTCACCCGCAAGCCGTTCCTCCTTCGAGAAAAGCGCGGCATAGATCGACAATACGCCCGGCAGCCTGGCCGTCCCCGTAGGGCGATGGGCGGATTCCGTCCGCATCGGCCTTGGGACATTCAGCGGCGGCGGGCGTTTCGAGCAACGTGCTGACACCTCTCACGATGCGGTCTTCGTTCGTTCCCACCAGTTTCACGCAGCCGCTCTCCAGCGCCTCCGGACGCTCCGTGGTGTCGCGCATGACCAGGACCGGCTTGCCCAGGCTGGGCGCCTCCTCCTGAATCCCGCCCGAGTCCGTCAGCACAAGCGTCGCCGCGTCCATCAACGCCACGAACGGCAGGTAGTCCAGCGGTTCGATCAAGTGAACGTTCTCGAGCCCGAGGCTTCCCCCCGCCCCTGGCCGCGGCCGAAGCAGCCGGTACACTGGCTCGCGCACGTTCGGATTCAGATGGACGGGATAGACAAACGAGACATCCGGGAAGCGCCGCGCCAAGCCCGCAATGGCCCGGCAAATCGCTTCGAACCCGCCGCCAAAACTCTCCCGGCGATGTCCGGTGATCAGCACCAGCCTCGATGCGCCAGGTTCGTTCAAGGCCGCCGGCTGCAACCGGTCAGACAAGCCCGGAACGACCGGCGGATTGCACCGCACTGTTCGGACGGCGTGCTTGAGAGCGTCGATGACTGTGTTGCCAGTCGTGAACACACGATCCGGCGGCACGCCCTCACGCAAAAGGTTGTTCCGCGCGCTCTGGGTGGGCGCAAAATGCAGCCGGGCCAGCCTCGATGTCAGAACGCGATTGGCTTCCTCCGGCCATGGCGCATCGAGATTGCCGGTGCGCAGCCCCGCCTCGACGTGCCCGACGGGAATATGCCTGTAGAAAGCCGTCCACGCCCCGCAAAAAACGGTGGTCGTGTCTCCCTGCACCAGCACCAGGTCGGGCGTTTCACAGGCCAAATAGCGATCGAGCGATTCGATCAGGCGCGCCGTCAGTTCGGCCAGTGTCTGATTCGGACGCATGACGTCCAGATCGGCGTCCGGGCGGACCTCGAAGACATCGAGCACCTGATCGAGCATCTGGCGATGCTGCCCTGTCACACAAACCCGACACTCGAGGTCCGTTCGGGAACGGCACGCCAAAATGACCGGAGCCAACTTGATGGCCTCCGGGCGCGTGCCGAAAATCACGGACACTCTCGGACGTCTCCGATTTCCACTGGTGCCAGCCGCTGACATGCGGGCGCCACGCTACGAAGCCTTGTCCGCCCGCGAAAGGAATTTCTGCCGCGTATGGAACGCGAGCCACGGATCGAGCACGGATGAAACACGGATGGAATGGGAGCCGCGGATGGAACATGGGTCAAACACGGATCGAACGTGGGATGAGGCCCGTTCCATTCGCGAGAATACCGCTTGCGACTCGCCAGTCGAAGGCCAAGAACCGATCGGCACGAGCGCACCTTCTCTCCTCGCCCGATCGGCGTATCATCCGTGTTTCGTCCGTGGCGACCCGCTCTGTTGGAACATACCATCCATCAACGGGTCCAGAGGACAACCCTCGTGCCGAACTCTTCGGCGCTGGCTTCTCTTCGGGCGGCGGCATCAGCGCCGGTCTTCTTGAAACGAAGGGTCATGAGGGGCGGGCTGACACCGCGATTTGTCGCGGATGGACCCGGAATTCCATAGCGCTCGCGTTTGGGGCTCGAGGCGCTGTTCGAGGCGGTCTGGCGAGGGCCTTGGGCGACGATGACGATCTGTTTCTCAGACCATTGCCGTAAGGCTCTTGCCTTTTCCCGAGGCCTTGTCGACAGCCTTTGCTTTGAACTTTTTGCAACTTTCGGCTTTCGATGCGGGTCCTGGAGGTGACAATGAACTCGAATTAGTCTGGGACAGCCGGACGCATGACTGGACGGATGAGTGACCCACTCCAATTCGAGGCCTTTATGCGTGACTACCAGGACATGGTGTTTACGTCGGCGTTGCGGCTGGTCGGGAACGAGGCCGATGCCGAGGATATCGCGCAGGATGTGTTCCTGAAAGCCTACATGCACTTCGACCAGTTGCGTCACAGCTTCACGGTGGGCGGCTGGCTCAAGACCGTCACCCGCAACCTCTCGTTGAATCACCTGACACGCTACCGCGCCCGCTGGCGGTTCTTCTCGGAATGCGACGACCACGGCGAGAGCGGAGAACACCACGATTTCGCCGCCAACCTACCCGCCCCGGACCTGCCCACCCAGGCTGTCGACACCGCGGACCGGCGGAACCTGCTCGAATCCGCGCTGCAAAAACTGCCCCCAGCCCAACGGGTCCCGCTGGTTCTCTATCACTTCGAAAACCTCAGCTACGAGGAAATCGCGGCCAAACTGCGCATCTCGCTCGGCAAGGTGAAGACCGACATCCATCGCGGACGCGTGGCGCTGCGCCAAAGACTCGTGCGCAACCCGGAATCGGCCACTGCTTGAACGTATGAACCCGAGAGATTCAAGACCCGACCCGACCTGGGAAACACGCCTGGACCGCGAACTCAAGAGCCTTCCGGATCGCCCGGCGCCGCACACACTCATTCCCCGCGTGATGGCCGTCGTGCAGGCCCGGGTCTGCGCGCCTTGGTACCGGCGGCCCTGGTGGGACTGGCCGCCCGCCCTCAAGATCGTCTCCCTGCTGGGGGTGTCCGGTCTCCTCGGTCTTGCGACCTGGCTCGTCATGCACTGCAGCGAGTATCCATGGACTGCCGCGGCCGCCAGCGAACTCGAGACTTGGCTGGCTCCGTTGAACCCGATCTGGACTCTCCTGACATCCTTGGCCAGCGCCGTGGCGCTTGTGTTTAAGGGCACAGGCAGTTGGATCCTTCTTGGCGCAGGAGGCCTGTGCGCGATCATGTATCTCTCCTGCGTGGCCCTCGGCACCGCCGTCTACCGTGTTGCTTCTTACCGGAGGATTGAATGAAAACGACCGCACATCCCACTCCCTTGTGGCTGGGCTGCAGCCTCGCCGCCGCGATCGGGATCGCCGCCCTCAGTGTGGCGTGTCTGCCCGCCCTGGCCCAGCAGCCCACCGACCCAACTGCCGCCGCCGCATCCGAAGCCAAAGCCGAGGTCGAGGACGCAACCGAAACTGTCGCAGTGCTGGGCAAGCAGGGAAGCGACTCGCCCCAAGGATTCGACCTGCACCTCAACCCCGGCAGCGGCGAAATCGTCAGGATTGGCGCCAGTGCACACATCAAACAGGGGGAAAAGGCCGGGCAATTGGTTGTGATCTTCGGCGACGCCACCATGGAGGGTGAGGTCGACGGCGACATGGTAGTCGTCTGCGGAGACGCCATCGTGGACGGCCCGGTCAAAGGGGACTTTGTCACCGTCATGGGATCCACCAAACTCGGTCCCAACGCCAGGCTCCAGGGAGATTGCGTGGTGGTCGGGGGCAGACTCGACAAGGACCCCGGCGCCCAGGTGCGTCACGAACCTGTCGAGGTGAGTTTCGGCATTCTCTTTGGCTGGCTCCAACCCCTGGGCTATTGGATGAAGACCGGGTTGTTGCTGGGTCGGCCATTGCCTTTGACATCCGGCCTGGCTTGGACCCTCGTCATCCTCCACTTCGCCATCTATTTCATCATCTTCCTACTGATGCCCAAACCGGTCGAGGCCTGCCTCAAGACCCTCCAGACACAAACGCTCCCGGCGTTCCTGGTCGGCCTGCTCACAATGGTGCTCGCGGTGCCCTTGATCGTCATTCTCGCGGCGTCGGGCGTCGGCCTCCTGATCGTGCCTTTCCTCTGGCTTGCCATGCTGGCCGCCAAGTTCGTCGGCAAAACCGCCGTGCTCCAATTCGCCGGACTCCAACTTCTCGAGCGATTCGGCCCGCAGACCAGCCCGCGGTCGTTGCCGGCCTTTCTGGCAGGCTCGGCCCTCGTCACGGTGCTCTATATCGTGCCGGTCCTCGGCCTCATCGTGTACGGCGTCCTGCTGCCGCTGGGCCTCGGCGCCGCACTCATCGCCGCCGCCGCCGCCTTCCGACAGAACGACACGGGCCAAGGCCCTGTCCCCACCGTCGCGGTGCCGATGAAAACCCTCGACACCACAGGAACCGCCTCGCCAAGCCCGGATACCACCCCGTCCGCGGAGGCGTCGATTCCCGACGCCGCCCCTCCCCCCAGCGCCTCAATGGATATCATCCAGGCGGACCGCGCCGTCCTGCCGCGCGTCGGTTTCTGGTTGCGACTTGCGGCGACCACACTCGATTTCATATTGCTGTGCTGGATCATCCCCATTGCGGGACCGTTGTTCATCCTCGCCTGGTTCGCCTATCACATCGGCATGTGGACCTGGAAAGGCACCACCATCGGCGGCATCGTCTGCCAACTCAAAATCGTGCGCATCGACGGACGCGATCTCGATTTCGGCGTCGCCCTGGTGCGTTCGCTGGGCAGCGTCCTCTCGTTCATGGCCCTGTGCCTCGGTTTCTTCTGGGCCGGTTGGGACAAAGAACGCCAAGCCTGGCACGATGTCATTGCCGGCACAACGATCGTCAAGCTGCCCAAGGGCGTGTCGCTGGTCTGAGCCGTCTTGACATACCGGACCGAGCTTGTATGCCATCGTCCCGGCATGACAAAACTCCCACAACCCAAGACCACAACCCCTGCGGGCATCGCTCTGGCCGTTACCGCGCACCCGGATGACATCGAGTTCCTCATGGCGGGCACCCTCCTGCTCTTGCGCCAGGCCGGCTGGGAAATCCACTGCCTCAATGTCGCCACAGGCAACTGCGGCTCATCCCAATACAATGCCGCACAGACCCGCGCCATTCGCCGGCGCGAGGCCCAGGAAGCCGCCCGGCGCCTGGGCGCCCATTGGCATCCAAGCCTCACGGACGACATCGAAATCTTCTATGAAGACCGCCTCCTGCGCCGACTCGCCGCCGCGGTGCGGGACGTCCGCCCGGACATCGTGTTGACCCATTCGCCCCAGGACTACATGGAGGATCACGTCAATGCCGGTCGCCTTGCCGTCACCGCCTCGTTCGTCCGCGGCATGCCCAATTACCGGACTGTTCCCCGGCGCGCCGCCATACCCGGCGACGTGACGCTTTATCACGCGATGCCGCACGGACTGCGCGACGGCCTCCGCCGATTGATTATCCCGGGCGCCTATGTCGATACCACGGAAGTGCAGTCCGCAAAACGTCACGCCCTGGCCGCGCACTCGAGCCAGAAAACCTGGCTCGATTCGAGTCAGGGCATGGACTCCTACCTCGATGCCATGGACCAAATGGCGCGCTCGGTCGGTAAGATGTCGCGCCGCTTCGCCTTCGCCGAGGGATGGCGCCGCCATTCGCACCTCGGATTCTGCGCCGAGCAGGCCGACCCGCTCCAGGCCGCACTCGGGAAACGCTACCTGGCCAATCCGGCATACGAACGGGCGTTGAACTGCGCCTAGCCCGGATGTTTCATAAGGCTTCGTGGAGTCTGACATCCGGGCTCTGGCAAAACCGCGCCCGAACATGGAAAAATGAAGAAAAGATCGCGTCCTGTATGAAGTTCGCCCAGCCAAGAAGAAACTGGAATAGGCGAACCAGACGGTCCATCTAACGGGAGCCAGCCGGTTAGCTCAGAGACAAATGTGACGCGCCTTTCGGCAGGTCGAAACAGGCGAGCACGGCGTTTGCCTCTGGACACCAGGTGCCCGCGACCAATTCCCGCGCGCCGGCTACCTCTTCGAGTTCCTGGAGGCGATTGCCGGCCTGGAGCCGCGGGGGCCGGCTGGCGCCCCGCGCGCCTTCCATACGGACCGTGAAGGCGGGACACCCGAACGGTGCTTGGAGGCGGACGGCGTTTCCGTCCCGTTCAATCGTGGTCAATTCCTTCGCCGCCCAGTACCGGGCGATCTCAGCCAGTTTCATCCAGACCAGATTGTCAAACCGGGCGTGCAGTCGTCGAACCACCTCCTGAAAAATCTTGAATCCCAACTCCAGGCCGTTCCAGTAAACGCCTGTCCAGTGCGCCAGCAAAAGCGCCGGCTCGCCGCGCTGAATCACCTCGACCAAGCGTCCGCTTTGAAGGTCCGGCGTGATGAATTTGTCGGCCCCGCCGGGCGGGGTATTGTCCCAGCCACCGGTCCAATCGCCTGTGCAAGCCACGATGCTGACCACGCACTGCGGGTCCGGACCGGACAGTCCCGCGGCGCATTCGACGCGCGGTGCGACACTCTGTGAACCACGCTCGAAGGCGTCGCGGAAGTAATGCGGGATTTCAGCGCCGAACACACTGCGCACGGCTTCGAGGGTACCCCGCGCCAACTGCGGCCGCGCTCCCGTCCCGAATCCGCCGGGAGTGGTGACGCCTTCACAGTTCAGACCGACGTTCTTGAGGATGCGCAAGGCGTATGCCAAATAATCGGCCATCTCGTCCGCTGACCGTCCTGTGGTCCAGTCCCAGTTCTCCATGAATTTGAGCGAACACTCGGGGTAAGGCTGCCCCGTCTTCGTGTCGATCACGCGGGTGTGGCTGACCATTTCGGGATGGATGTCCCAGTGCGGCGCGATCACGGTACGGACCAATTCGAGGCTGCTCTGCAACTCGCGTTCGGTCCACCCAGGAAGGAATCGGTCGAGGCGCCCCACGCACGCCGGATAGGGCACCACGCTGTACTTGCCCTTGACTCCATTCTCGGCCGCCCACTCGCCGAACTTGCGCACGAAGGCATCGGGAATCTCGACCGGCCAGTCGCGCCACGCCAGCTTCTGGTAATATTCGTTCTCCGCGCCCCACACCGCGGCGAACTGGGGGACCGCGAACCGGTTGAGATTCACCAGACAGGTCGAGTCGTCGATGATGATACCCACCGGCACGCGGTGGCGCGGGTTCAAGACGCTTACGCCCGGCGCACGCCCGGGGCGTTCGCCCCCGTCCTGAGCCAGGCCGTGGGCGACTGCGTTCAAGGCTCCCGCTCCGACCAGCGCGCGGGTGGCCGTGCGCACGAATTCGCGGCGATCGATGCTATCGAGACCGATGGTGTTCACGGCGCCAGCCTAACCCATGCGGGACGCGCGTCAACTCGCGTCGGCTCGCGTCAGCGGGCGCGTCACGGTTATTTCATTTAAATTCCTGAAGGGTTGCTGTTGTTGAGGTTGTAAATAACGCTTATCAATCGGCCTGGTTTGGTGCGTAGTAGGCGTGCGATGATCTCGACAAACCACCAACTGTTCAGTGCCGATCCGCCCGTTTCCTTTCTCAAGAATCTAAAGGTTCGGGCTCTGGAACCGGAGCAATACC
>MWFF01000138.1 GCA_002071485.1 Verrucomicrobia bacterium ADurb.Bin006
GATTCTCCCCTCGCCGCCTCACACTGCCCCCCGCCATAATCCGTCTTCAGAATGTCCAAACTCCAGGCGCGGACTGACGTCCGCGGCTACGCGACGGCTACGCCTCCGTAGCCGCCGTCGTCAGACGGCGCTGCTTCCTGCTTTTGACGGAGTGAGTTAGCGCGGACTCCCGTCCGCGGCTACGCGACGGCCGCGGGACGGCTACGCCTCCGTAGCCGCCGTCGTCAGACGGCGCTGATGTCTGTATTCGCCGGAGCGAGTCAGCGCGGACTCCCGTCCGCGGCTACGCGACGCCAGCGCCCTCTTTGCCGCCACACTGGCTCATGGGATCCGGGAGGGCGCCGATGCCCAAGCGACGTTCACGTTCGCCCAGGAACACGCGCAGAGGCATGTGCAGTCCGCGTCCGTTCGGGAGGCGCTGTTGGCGCCCGCGACCAGAGCAGTTTTGGCCGGTGGACGCCCTGGTGCTGGCTGAACGCCTCCTGTTGGCCGGCCGTGAACTGACCGTTGGGCGTTGAACGTTGGACGTTGGACGTTGGAGGTTCAGGTCTCATCGGCAGCCGACGCGAGGCCCGTTTCCCGGTCGATCGGCGATTGGGAAATCGTCTAAATAGTTAACGCACAACGTGCAACGCTCAACATCCAACGTCCAACCGGTTGCTCGTCAACCCTCAACCACACCCCATCAACCCGTCCCCCAAACGCCGCCACCCGCTGCAATTCTGCCAAAACTTTGTATGAGGGGGTGTCAGCGGATGTCAGACCCCCTCGCGTAATCTTGCAGGCGAACAGTACGAAACGATCTTGGCGAGGCTCGCCAGGCCGGGAGGTGGGGGCGTCGGTGCGTCGGTGCGTCGGTGCGTCGGTGCGCCGGTGCGTCGGTGCGTCGGTGCGTCGGTGCGCCGGTGCGTCGGTTCCGAGTCGCCGCACCTGGAAAGGCAAAAAACATGAATGCAGCTACCGCAGCTTATCTCGGTCGAATCGCTTTCGGCCCACCGCAAACACACCGCAACATTGTCGTCTTTCCTTTGCTCGGCCCGGATGCGGGCCCCGCGCCGTACCTGACGCTCGGCGAAGCCCTGGCCGGGCACTGCCTCACCGTGACCGAGGTCTCCGAAGGCGGTTCGGTGCCCGAACTCAAGGTCATCAGCCAAAGCGACCGGCCCATCCTGCTTCTGGACGGCGAAGAGCTCGTGGGCGCCAAGCAGAACCGGGTGCTGAACACCACCATCCTGCTCAAGGAACGCGCCGAGACCACGATCCCGGTCAGTTGTGTCGAGCAGGGACGGTGGTCGTACGCCTCCGCTCATTTCGCCGATTCGGGCGCGGTAATGTCGCGCAAGAGCCGCGCGTCCAAGGTGCGATCCGTTTCCGAGTCGCTCGCCGCTGGTGCGCACTATTCGTCTGACCAGGGAGAAGTCTGGCGCGAGGTCGCCGCTCTGGCCTGCAGCGCCGGTGTGAACTCTCCCACGCACGCCATGCGGGACGTGTTCAAAGCCCGCGCGACCGAGCTCGAGGCGTGTGCCCGCGTTTTCGCACCCACTGCCGGGCAGACGGGCCTGTTCGTAGCGATCGACGGCGAGGTGGCCGGATTCGATCTCATCGCTCACGCCGACGCCTATGCCAGACTGCACCCGAAACTGCTCAAGAGCCACTTGATCGACGCCCTGATCGAGCCCAAGCCGGGTGCAGTCGAGGTCGCGAAAGCCGCTGCCGCTGCCCAGGCCTTCCTGCACGAAGCCGGCGAGAGCGACGAGAAGGCCTTTGAATCGGTCGGCTACGGCAGGGACTACCGCTACCAGAAACCGGGATTGGCTGGGTCGGCGTTGGTCCACGAGGACCGCGTGGTGCACATGGCCTTCTTCAGGTTGCCGAAAGGGGAATCCGCCGGCAGCTCGATGGCCTCTCTGCGGCAACGCCGTCGGCGGTTCAGCGAATGAGGACAAGCATTGAAACTCAGCTACGGAACAATGCGGGGTTGCCTGCTCACCGGTTGATTCGGGCGGGCGAGCAAGTCCCGGCCACCACGCACAGCGCCGACTCCGCCTTGGTACGACCCAGGATGGTTCGTGCGGCACTCCAAAGTGCTCTGACCGGCTGCGCCGGATTTGTTCTGGTTTCCGTGGAAAAGGCCGCGTAGGCTCACCGTCAAAATCAGGGTTTCCTGGCACCAGCGGGAGTCCTGGGACTTGATCGTCAGCACCGCACAACAGGCACGCGAACAGCGGCAACTCTCGCTGGGCAACCAAGTGGAACCGATTTTGACAGCGCTGAACCTGTTTCGGGACGGAACGATCACCAATGCGGCAGAGGTTCTCTTTGGGCGGAATCCGGCGCAGCAGTTTCCCCAAGTACGAGTGCGCGTCACGGTTTATGCCATGGACAAAGGCGGCGACTTTGTGGACAACCAAGATCGGCACCCGGCCAAACCCGGCCAAATCCGGCCAGAATGAAAACGAGCATTCACCATACTCTGAATTCCTCGGCTGAGTCGGTTAAGCCTGCAAATCAAGCGTTTGTCGAAGGTTCAGTGAGGGTGGCTCGCGGAGGGCCAACTATGAATCCGGCCAAACCCGGCCAAATCCGGCCATGTAGCGCAGGGCGGACCGGTTCCGGTCCGGCAGGCATAGGAGTCGCATGAACGAATCAATCATCCCGCCACCCAGGACAATCCGAGACGAACTCGAAAAACTCGTGCCGGCCGATCTGCATGGCCCGGCAGGCGGGCCTGACGAGGAACTGGACGAGGCCGGTGTCAGCGAGCGGTATCTGGTCGGGATGTTGGCACCCAAGCGGAACCCGGCGGTCGTGGACCTGTTTGATGAACTGGCGGTCGGCGGCAAAGGTACCGACGAGGAAGGCATGGTAGACATCGCACCGCCACAGGCGGAATCGCTGATCCCGTCGTCCTTCGGCCTGACCTTCGCGGTATCGGCGCAGGCCAAGGCGTTGAGGATCGCGGCGCGGTGGGGCCGTTACCTCCGCACCGACAGCGAGACGCAGACCAACGAGAAGAGCAATCCCAAGAAGGTCTGGAAGCGGACCCAACGCCAAGGCGTCTTTGATCCCATCCCGCTTGTTTCCGGCCCCATGAAGAACCTAATCCAAACCCCATGAAGACACTCAGCTTGACCTTCTGCCCGCTCGCCCTGGTTATCGCTATGCTGACCTTCGGCGTGGCTGACGCCCGCGCGGCCTCAGTGCAATCGGCCCAGGAGATCATCAAGTACCCCGACGACCGAACGTCTGCCCGGTATCGCCTCGACGCCCTGGATCAGGGGCCGGTATTGCGGCACGGCGACGGTCCGGGTCGATGCGACCATCTTGGTGCCCGTGACGTCTGGGTCTGGGAACACAGCGGGACATACTACATGCATTACGACGGCGCGGGCACCAACGCCTGGCTTGCCTGCCTGGCCACGAGCACAGACCTGGTCCACTGGACGAAGAAAGGCGCCGTGCTCGAACTTGGCCGGAAAGGCGACGACGACTCCGCTTCCGCTTCGTATGGCGTCACGTTCTTCGACGGCAAAGGCTGGCACATGTTCTATCTCGGGACGCCGAATACGACCCCGGCGCCCGACTACATCCCCGCCTTCCCGTACCTCACGATGAAAGCGCGGGCGGCTTCACCCACCGGACCGTGGACCAAGCAGCCGGACGTGATCCCGTTCCGCACCAAGCCGGGCACGTACTACTCCGCAACCGCCAGCCCTGGGCACGTCATCGCCCACGACGGCGGTTACCTGATGTTCTTCAGCGCCTCCACCGATGCCCCGATCCGGCGGACCCTGGGCATTGCCCGAACCAAGGACCTCAACGGCACCTGGCACATCGACTCCGAGCCGATCGTTCCGTTGGCCGAGCAAGTCGAGAACAGCTCACTGTACTACGAGCCGACGAGTCGGACCTGGTGGTTGTTTACCAACCATGTCGGGTTGCGCGGCGGCTTGGAGTACACGGACGCGATTTGGGTTTACTGGACAACAACCCTCGACCGCTGGGACCCGGCGCACAAAGCGGTCGTCCTGGACTCGAAGAACTGCAAATGGTCTCGGCACATCATCGGCTTGCCGTCGGTCGTCCAGGTGGGGCGGCGGCTGGCGATCTTCTACGACGGCAACGCGGCGGAGCAGATGCCCACCGGCGTCAAGAGCCAC
The DNA here is from genome assembly GCA_002071485.1 of Verrucomicrobia bacterium ADurb.Bin006. Classification (GTDB taxonomy): domain Bacteria; phylum Verrucomicrobiota; class Verrucomicrobiia; order Limisphaerales; family J093; genus MWFF01. The sequence goes on from MWFF01000138.1 coordinate 4,161, forward strand.
ATGAACCGCGACGTGGGTCTGGCCTGGCTCGACCTGCCGTTGGTGGCGCCGACGGCTCAATGACCCGGCCTACAGCAGGATCAACTGTTGCGCCGTCTGCTCGCGCAGGTTGCTGACGCCAAGACCGAAGAGCCGCAAGGGACGTGACACCAGCTTCTTTCGCCCCAGCAGGTGACACGCAAGCCGATACATGTCCTTGGCTTCCGTGATCGGTTCCTCGACCGTGAGTTGGCGCGTCAGGGTCGTGAAGTCGCCGTACCGCACCTTAACCCGAATCGTGTGTGCGGCGGGGTTGCCGACCATTGTGACGGCAGATCAGCCTGCGATTTGAAGGCCGTTCAATGTGTGGCCGGGTTTGGGTCAGGATGATCGAACCGCCGGTGTGCAGGACAGGGGAGAACTGTTACGCCGTGGAGGATTTCGTGTTGCTCTGATCGCATTCCCAATTCTATACCTCCGTCCGGCATTCGTTTGGCACGTGTGACGAATCCGGCAAAAGAACTCATCTTGATGAAATCCTCCGCGTGCAGAATCGCCGCGTTGCTGGCGGCTGTGCCGATCGGCTTCGGCTCGATGCTGGCGGGCGGCCAACAAACCGAAACACAGTCCTCCCGATGCGCGTCCGAGTTCATCCGCGTCAGCAAGGACCGAACGCGGTTCGTTCTCTCGAACACTCAACGCGAGTTCAGACCGTGGGGCTTCAATTACGACCACGACGCCTCGAACAGGCTTCTGGAAGATTACTGGGAGGACGAGTGGGCGACCGTAAGCGGAGATTTCGAGGAGATGAAAGCCCTCGGCGCGAACACCGTGCGTGTCCATCTGCAAGTCGCCAGGTTCATGAAATCGGCAACCGAGCCGGATCGAGGATCGCTCGCGCAGCTTGGTCGTCTGCTGCGTTTGGCCGAGACGAATGAGCTTTACCTCGATGTCACCGGCCTGGGCTGCTACCGGAGGAAGGATACGCCGAGTTGGTACAATGACTTGGACGAAGGCCGACGGTGGGAGGTTCAAGCCCGTTTCTGGGAATCGGTCGCCGAGGTCTGCTCGGCCAGCCCGGCCGTGTTCTGTTACGACCTGATGAACGAGCCGGTCGTTTCGGAGGACAAACAGAACCGGGACTGGACGCCAGGCGAGTTCGCGGGCATGTGCTTTGTGCAACGCCTGACCCTCGATCGCGCCGGGCGCAGCGAAAAGCAGGTAGCCAAGGCGTGGGTCGAAACGCTGGTCAAAGCGATCAGGAAGAAGGATCAAGGGCGCCTCATTACCGTCGGCGCGATCCCTTGGGCGCTGACCTTCCCCGAGGCCAAGCCGCTGTTCTACTCGCAAGAGGTTGGAGCCGGTCTGGACTTTGTCAGTCTGCACTTCTATCCCAAGCGGGGCGAGGTGGATAAGGCGCTGGCGGCACTTGCGGTCTACGATGTGGGCAAGCCGATCGTCATCGAGGAGATGTTTCCATTGAATTGCTCGACGACGGAATTGGGTGCGTTCATCGAAGGATCGCGCAGGCTGGCGGTCGGCTGGCTCGGATTCTATTGGGGAAAGACCATTGCCGAATACCGGCAGAGCAAACGGGACATCGCCGCGTCGATGGCGTTGGACTGGCTCGAGTACTTTGCCGCGAAGACGCCGGACATTCTGGGCATGTCCCCAAAAGTCGAGCGCTGAGCTTTCTGCAACATGCTTGCTGTCATCTACGGACGATTCCAGGGACCGCTGGAGCTCCGGCGGGTCTGACATCCATTGACACCCTCCATTGGGAAAATGACCCGGTTTTGGAGCGGATCGGCTCTGTTTGTTTTTGGGTTGGAAGTGTGAGGACCAAAGCCCAGACTCCCCCCCATGAAGTTGCTGCGCCCGACCCGGCTGGGACTGGTGCTTGCCTGGACCACGGTGAGCGTGGTCGTGGCAGCCCAGACCGATGATACGCCAACCGCCCACGCGCTTGTGGCGGCACAACAGACGCTGGCCGATCCGAATTGGAAAGCCGTCGCCGATGCGGTGGCGGCGAAGCATGGCAACCGTGTGCTGTCGTTCACCAACTCGGTGTTCGAGACACTGCCCGCGCTGCGGGCCCACTTCCCGCGGTACGTCTGTTTTGTGGCCCCTCCAGAGACCGTCACCCGACAGTTTGTAACCGATGTCCACCGTCTGGCGCGCCGAGTCGATGACGATCCGTACACCGATTTCTTCTGGGGCATCCTCACGGGCTATGACGCGGCGAATGCCCTGCGCATTGCCAGGCAGCACGAGCCATTGATCATCCGCAGGGTCGCGTCGGGAACCGAACTGCCGATGGACATGGTCGACGAGGGAGTCTGGTACTGTGAACTCAACAAGAACAGGATGGTTCGAAAGGAGCCGGGCAAGACGGCCGTTGAACTCGAGGGTCCGGACGACACCACCGAGGCGCTGGTGAAGTCGCTCTGTGAGTATCAGGCGGATTTGTTTGTGACCTCGGGTCACGCCACGGAACGCGACTGGCAGATCGGGTTCAGGTATCGAAACGGCTTCTTCAAGCACGCCGATGGCGTGCTCGTTGGCCAAGACACGCGGGGCAACACGTTCCCCATCCGCTCGCCGAATTCGAAGGTGTATCTGCCGGTCGGCAACTGTCTCATGGGGCACATCGACCAGCGCGATTGCATGGCGACGGCGTGGATGAACAGCGCCGGCGTCTGCCAGATGCTCGGTTACATTCAACCGACGTGGTACGGCTACATGGGGTGGGGGGTGCTGGATTATTTCGTCGAGCAACCGGGCCGCTACACGCTAACCGAGGCGTTCTTTGCCAATCACCACGCCCTGGTCCATCGCCTGGTCACGTTCTTTCCCGAATTGGCTGGAGCGGATGCGGACGCAGCCGGACGCACGTCGGTTCCGATCAAGGTCAATGAGAAGGCGAAGGCGGCCGGACTCACGCAGAATGACGCGCGTGGGCTGGTGTTCGACCGCGATTTCGTTGCGTTCTACGGCGATCCCGGGTGGGCGGCGCGGATGGCCGACCGCCCGAAGGCCTTCGATCAGAGAATCAGCATGCAGGATGGGACCTATGTGTTCGAAGTCATGCCCCGGCGCGGTCCGGACAGCTTCGATGCCGTCAACCGGAACGGTTCGCAGCGGGGCGGGCGCCCGTTCGTGGCTTACCTGCCGCACCGCATCCGCAACGCGCAGGTCATCGAGGGCGCGGACCTCGAACCGGTCATCACGGACGATTTCATCCTGGTGCCGAACCCGCGGGTGTGTGATCCGGCGAAAACCTATCGGGTCGTTTTCAGGGCCGAGCGAATACCCTAGCCCTGCACTTCTCACCAACTGTTGGTGTCATCCGACCGGCCACTGTCACTTTGAACTGAAATGCGGACTCGCAAGAGCCGCCGCGCTCCGAATCTCCGCGGTTCAAGTCAGGGCGCCGGCTGGCGTCGAATCCAAAAGAAGAAGCCGCCCCGGTGTGCCGGAGCGGCTGCGAATCGTGCGGTCAGGAACTCGCCGGAGTCCTGATCTGAGACCGGCAGGCTACTTCCTGCTCTTCTTGGCCGTCTTCTTGGCAGGCGTCTTGGCGCCGGCCGCCTGTTTCTCGGCAATCGCAGCCTGGGCGGCGGCGAGACGGGCGACAGGGACGCGGAATGGCGAGCAACTGACGTAAGTCAGGCCGACTCTGTGACAGAACTTGACCGAGTCGGGATCGCCGCCGTGTTCGCCGCAGATTCCGAGCTTGATTCCGGGGCGTGTCGACCGGCCCTTTTCGACTGCGATCTTGACCAATTGGCCAACGCCGGTCTGGTCGATCGAGGCGAACGGGTTCTTGTTCACGACTTCGGCTTCGGTGTAAGGCCCGAGGAAGCTCGCCGAGTCGTCGCGGCTCATGCCAAGGCAGGTCTGTGTGAGGTCGTTGGTGCCGAAGCTGAAGAATTCGGCGGTTTGGGCGATCTCGTCGGCGGTGAGTGCGCCGCGGGGGATTTCGATCATGGTGCCGACGCTGTAATTGAACCGCACCTTCTGCTCGGCCATGACTTCCTTGGCGACGCGGTGGACGACTTCGGCCTGGAGATCGAGTTCGCGCTTGAAACCGACCAGCGGGATCATGACTTCCGGTTTCACTTTAATGCCCGACTTCTGGACCTCGGCAGCCGCCTCGAAGACCGCGCGGGCCTGCATCTCGGAGATTTCGGGATAGACGATGCCCAGGCGGCAGCCGCGGAAGCCGAGCATCGGGTTGAACTCATGCAGTTCTTTGACGCGCTGTCTGATCTTCTCGACCGGTATGTCCATTTCGTCGGCGATCTCCTGCTGGCCTTTGGGGTTGTCGTCGTGGGGCAGGAACTCGTGCAGCGGCGGATCGAGGAACCGGATGGTGGCGGGGAAGCCCTTGAGGGCCCTGAAGATGCCGACGAAGTCCTCCTTCTGGTAGGGGAGGAGCTTGGCGAGCGCCTCCTTGCGGTCCGCCACGTTGTCCGCGAGGATCATCTCGCGCATCGCTTTGATGCGGTCGCCCTCGAAGAACATGTGTTCGGTGCGGGTGAGGCCGATGCCCGTGGCGCCGAACGCGATGGCGTTCTCGGCCTGCTCCGGCGTGTCGGCATTGGTGCGAACCTGCATGCGGGTGGCCTTGGCGCACCAGTCCATGAGCGTCTTGAACATCGCATACGTCTCGCTTTTCTTCGGATCGAGCGTCTGGTCGACGAGCACCTGCACGATTTCAGACGGGGCGGTCGGGATTTGCCCGACGTAGACATTGCCGACCGTTCCGTTAATCGAGAGGTAATCGCCTTCCGTGAAGGTCTGTCCGCCCGCGGTGACGGTCTTGGCGTTGTAGTCGATCTGCAGAGCGGCGGCGCCGCAGACGCAGACCTTGCCCATCTGGCGGGCCACCAGCGCCGCGTGCGAGCTCACGCCGCCCTTGGCGGTCAGGATGCCCTCGGACGCGATCATGCCGCGCAGGTCTTCGGGCGACGTCTCGTTGCGCACCAGCAGCACCTTCTCACCCCTGGCCGCGGCGGCATCGGCGCGATCGGCATTCAGGTAGAGCTTGCCGCTCGCAGCGCCGGGGCCGGCGGGCAGGCCGGTGGCGATGACCTTGGCCGCCTTCTCCGCCTTCGCATCGAAGATCGGGGCCAGGAGCTGATCGAGCTGGTCGGCCGGGTTGCGCAGCACGGCCGTTTCCCAGGTGATGAGCTTCTCCTTGACCATGTCCATCGAGAACTTCAGCGCCGCCATGGCAGTGCGCTTGCCGTTGCGCGTCTGAAGCATGAAGACCTTGCCGTCCTGGATCGTGAACTCGAAGTCCTGCACATCCTTGAAATGCCTCTCGAGCGTCGTGCGGATGTTGTCGAGTTCCTTGTACGCCGCGGGCATCTCCTTCGCCAACTGCGCCACGGGCTCAGGCGTGCGCACGCCGGCCACGACGTCCTCGCCCTGCGCATTGATCAGGAACTCGCCGTAGAATTCCTTCGCGCCGTTGGCCGGATTGCGCGTGAACGCCACGCCCGACCCTGAGGTGTTGCCGGTGTTGCCGTAAACCATCGCCTGCACGTTGACGGCCGTGCCCCATTCCGAGGGGATGTTGTACTTACGGCGGTAGACGATCGCCCGGTCGTTCATCCAGGACCCAAACACGGCGCCAACCGCGCCTTCGAGCTGCTTCCACGGGTCTTGCGGGAACTCCTTGCCGCCAGTGCGGTCCTTGATGAGGACCTGGAAACGCTTCACCAACTCCTTGAGATCGTCCACCGTCAGCCGGGTGTCTTCGATGTCCTGCGCATAACGCTCGTGCTTGAGTTCGTGAATCACTACTTCGAACGGTTCGTGGTCCTCGTTGGGGCGCTTCTGTACACCCATGACGACGTCGCCGTACATCTGCACAAAGCGGCGGTAACAATCCCAGGCGAACCGCTCGTTCTTCGTGGCGTTGACCAGGGCGACCACCGTCCGGTCGTTCAAACCCAGGTTGAGAATCGTATCCATCATGCCCGGCATCGAATCGCGCGCGCCGGATCGAACGGAAACCAGGAGCGGCATGGCGGTCTGATCGTTGAACTTGGTGCCCATGATCTTCTCGATGAACTCGATGCCGTTCTTGATCTGGGCCTGGAGTTGCTTGGGGTACGTCCGCTTGTTCGCGTAGTAGTAGTTGCACACCTCGGTCGTGATGGTGAATCCGGGAGGCACCGGCAAGCCGATGCGGGACATTTCCGCGAGATTGGCGCCCTTGCCGCCCAAGAGCGGTTTCATGGACCCGTCGCCGTCGGCCTTCTTGTTGCCGAACAGATAGACGTGTTTCTGTGATTTCAGTGCTTTTGGCATAAGTTGTTCTTTGTCGTTTACTCGGTTTCGCTGGTTCATTGATTGCGAAGGTGGCCGAGACGCTAACAAAGGAAAGGGGCGTGTCAACGGCGCTTTTGACGACAGCCGTACGCAAACAAAGCTTCTCGCCGCGGGGTGCATCTGCTCTAATCCATCCCATGCAATACGGCTTGACAATTCGTTCGGAAGGCGCGCTGGACCTGATCTCACTGGGCGCCCTTGTGCATCGACTCGATCCTGGCATCATCCCGTTTCGAAAGGCGACCGAGTGTCAGATTCATGTCAGCGGCGGAGAGTTCAACGTGGCGGCGAACCTTGCCGACTGCTTCCGTCTGAAGACCGGGATTGTGACGGCGATGGTCGATTATCCCATCGGCGAACTGATCGCCGAGCGGGTGAAGGCGATGGGTGTGCGTCCGTTCTACAAGACATTCGCCCATGACGGCGTCCAGGGGCCGAACATGGCGGCGGTCTACAGCGATCGCGGATGGGGGGTGCGCGCGCCCGTGGTTTTCTACAACCGCTGCAACGAGGCGGCGGCGCGCCTCAAACCGGGCGACTTCGATTGGAGCAGCATCTTCGCCGGCGGCGTGCGGTGGTTCCACAGCGGCGGAATCTTCGCGGCCCTGTCCGAGACCACGGCCGAGTTGATCATCGAAGGCATGCGAGCGGCGAAGGCGGCGGGCGCCGTGGTGTCGTTCGACCTCAATTTCCGCGAGAAGCTCTGGAGAATCTCGGGCGGCAAGGATCGCGCGGTCGCGGTTCTGCGGCGCATCGTGAGAAATGTGGACGTGCTGATCGGCAATGAAGAGGATCTCCAAAAGGGCCTGGACATTCCCGGACCCGAGGTGGCGGCCACGTCGAAGCTCGATCCGAGCGCGTTTTTCGACATGATCGAACGCGTGCTCGAGCAGCAGCCGCAGGTCAAGGTCGTCGCCACCACGCTGCGCGAGGTCTGTTCGACCAACCGCCACATCTGGGGCGCGGTGGCCTGGATCAACGGACAACGCCATGTCTCGCCCACATGCCAGCTCGACGTGCTGGATCGGGTCGGCGGCGGCGACGGCTTCGCCGCCGGGTTCGTCTACGGCCTGCTGTCGGGAGAATCCCCCGAGATCGCCTTGAAGCTCGGGTGGGCCCACGGCGCGTTGCTCACGACCTTCCCCGGCGATACCACCATGGCCACGCTCGAACAGGTCCGCGCGTTCGCGTCCGGAGGTTCGCCGCGCATCCAGCGCTAATCGATCCCCATCACGGTGCTTTGGGCGGTGCCTTACGAATTCTCCATCGGACTCGGACTTCTGTTCATGGCCATCCTCCTCTGGCCAAGGCACGGCTTGGCCGCCCGGTGGCGTCAGGGGCAGGAACTGGCCCGGCGCATGCGTCGCGAGGACGCCCTCAAGCACATCCTCAAGTGCGAGGCCAACGGACGCGTCGCAACGCTCGACAGCATCGCCGGGGTCCTCCAGATCACAACCGGCGCCGCCGCGCGTCTGCTCGAGGAATTGGAGGCGGGCGCGCTCGTGACGTTCGAAAGCGGGCGCCTGCGTCTGCGGTCGGCCGGACGCGAGCTCGGACTGCACATCGTTCGGGCGCATCGTCTTTGGGAAAGCTACCTGGCGGAACAGACCGGCGTGGCGGAAGGCGAATGGCATCATCGGGCGGAACGACAGGAGCACCTGCTGACCCCTCAGGAGGCCGACACGCTTGCCGCGCGCCTGGGCCATCCCACGCGCGACCCGCACGGCGACGCCATCCCGAAAGCGAACGGGGCGTTGGAAGGCGAGCAGGGGCGCACGCTCAACAGCGTCGATCCCGACACCGCGGTCGTGATCACGCATATCGAGGACGAGCCGGACACAGTCTATCGCCAGTTGATGGCGACGGGCTTGCGCCCCGGCATGAGGGCCTTTGTCATCGACAAATCGCCCACGCGCATCCGGTTCTGGGCGGATGGCAACGAGCATGTTTTGGCCCCCGTCCTGGCCGAGAATGTCTCGATCGATCTGTTGCCCGACTTTCGGACCGAAGAGTTGATCGAGGAGGAGTTCCTCTCGGGCCTCCAACCGGGCGTCCCGACCCGGGTCATCGGACTCTCTCCGGCCTGCCGCGGCCCCGAACGGCGGCGCCTCCTCGACCTCGGTTTCGTTCCCGGAACCCGAGTCGAGGTCGAGATGGTCAGCCCCGGCGGTGATCCGACCGCGTATCGCGTGCGCGGGACGGTTGTGGCCCTGCGGCGTGAGCAGGCCAATCTCATCCGCGTCAGTTCGCGCGATGTCCCGGACCGATGAGCGACTCCGTTCCGCATTCGACGCCCGGCTCGAGTGCGTCTTCGGGCGAGGCCTGCGCCGCGTGCCTTGTGCGCCGGGCCGCACAGCTCAGGAAACTCGGCATCGCCCCGGACCGCTGGGATTACGTCGTGGCGCTGGCGGGCAATCCCAACACCGGCAAGAGCACGGTCTTCAACGCCTTGACCGGTTTGCGCCAGCACACCGGCAACTGGCCTGGCAAGACAGTGGCCCGTGCCGAGGGCGGTTATGAATACGGCGGAAAACGCTTCAAGTTGGTGGACCTGCCCGGCACGTATTCGCTTCTCTCGACCAGCCTGGATGAACAGATCGCCCGCGACTTCATCCTGTTCGGCCAGCCCGACGTCACTGTCATTGTGGCCGACGCGACGCGCCTCGAACGGAACCTCAATCTCGCGCTGCAAGTCCTCGAGATCACCGACCGGGCGGTGGTCTGCCTGAACCTCATCGACGAAGCCAAGCGCCACGGTTTCAGTGTGGACGACCGGCAATTGGCGCGCGATCTGGGGGTGCCGGTCGTCGCCGCCTCCGCCCGGTACGGCAGAGGTCTGCCGGAGCTGATCGAGGCGATCCGCGGCGTGGCTTCCGGCGAAGTCCGATGCCGCCCCAAGCGGCTCGAGACCGAACCGGACGCGCTCAGGCCCGCGCTGGCCGAGTTGATGACTCAACTGGCGGCGGCCTACCCCGATCTGCCCAATCCGCGCTGGGTTGCCGTGCGGCTGCTGGGCGGTGACGCCTCGATCGTCGCGGCCCTCAAGAGCGGGCGCCTTGCCGACCTCGGCGTGCCTGGGCGCGCCTCGGCGACGTCCTGACGCTCACGGTATGGACCCGCATCGGCCATCCTCATCTTCGGAACGCCCAACAGCCGAGGCGATCCTGGCCACGGCCGAGCGATGGCGACAGCAACTTGCCGGCGACGTCCACGAACAGGTCGTCGAGGGCCTCTACCGCCAGGCCGCCCGCGTCGCGGATCGCGCGGTGTCCCGTCCGGACCGAGCCGCGATGCCGACCATCGATCGCAGGATTGACCGCCTGGTGACGAGTCGGGTCTGGGGGTTCCCCATCATGCTTCTGTTGTTCGGCGCCATGTTCTGGCTCACGATTTCCGGCGCGAACGTCCCGTCCACCCTGCTGGCTTCCCTGCTGGTCGACACCGTGCACCCCGGGCTCAAGGGCGTGTTCAACAGCCTGGGCGCGCCCGGGTGGCTCACCGGCCTGGTGGTGGACGGGATGTACCTGGCAACCGCCTGGGTGGTGAGCGTCATGCTCCCGCCCATGGCGATCTTCTTCCCGCTCCTGACATTGCTCGAGGACTTCGGCTACCTGCCGCGGATCGCGTTCAACCTCGACCGCCTGTTCAAGCAGGCCGGCGCCCACGGCAAACAGGCCATGACCACCATGATGGGCTTTGGCTGCAACGCCGCCGGGGTGTTGGCCGCGCGCATCATCGACAGCCCGCGCGAACGCCTCCTGGCCATCCTCACCAACAACTTCGCGCTCTGCAACGGCCGCTGGCCCACCCAGTTCCTGATCGCCACCGTCTTCGTCGGCACGCTGGCGCCCGCCCCGCTGGCCGGCCTTGTCTCCTCAGCCGCCGTCACCAGCGTGGCCCTTCTGGGCGTGTTCATGACCCTTGCGGTCGGCTGGGCGCTTTCGCGGACGGTCTTGCGCGGAGAGGTCAGCACATTCAGCCTCGAACTGCCTCCCTACCGCCCGCCCCGCGTCTGGCAGGCGCTCTACACCTCGCTGATCGATCGGACGCTGTTCGTTTTGTGGCGCGCGGTGGTCTTCGCGTTGCCGGCCGGCGCGGTCATCTGGCTGAGCGCCAATGTCCACATCGGCGGCGAGAGCCTCGCCACTCACTGTGTCCGTTTTCTCGATCCGATCGGGTTCCTGATCGGGCTCAATGGCGTGATCCTCTTCGCCTATGTCATCGCCATACCCGCCAATGAAATCGTCATCCCGACCATCCTGATGCTGACCGTCATGATGACCGGCAGCCAGGGGATCGGCGAAGGCGCCGGCGTCCTGTTCAAACTCGATTCCAACCGGGCCATCGGCCAGTTGCTGACCGCCGGCGGCTGGACGGTCCTCACCGGCGTGAACCTGATGCTTTTTAGCCTGCTCCACAACCCGTGCAGCACGACGCTCTACACCATCTACAAGGAAACCGGCAGCGGCAAATGGACGCTCGTGGCCGCCGCCCTGCCGCTCGCCCTGGGCTTCATCGTCACATTCCTCGTCGCCTCCCTCTGGCGCATGATGTAACGACGATGGGGTGTGGCAGACGATCGTTGCAGGCGAACGTCAAGGTCACCAAATCTTCACGGACCGTCGCGAGCACGACCGAAACGTCCTGCAAGTGAAACGCCGCTTCCGAAAGCACCGCCTCGCACGTCAGCAACAGCTCAGTCACCTGGCCGGCCAGGCTGACTGCCCAGTCGTGATGTTTGTCCTGACTGACTTGGGCGCTGATCCAAGCGCCAATTGCATCTGCGCCCACAGCGTCTCAGACGGCGATGTTTTCAATCTCGCGTCTTGCGATTCGAGGGTGGCCGGCTAGACTCGTGTCATGATTTCTGCGTCAGTCTTTCATTGCGGCCGATGGGCCGTTTCTTCGTTCGTGTCCGGTCTGCTCGTCGTATCTCTGTTTGGGGGCGACGCCGAAACGGTTGGCAGGCGGGGCGAAAACCGCACGGTCCTGCCGGTCAACCAGGAGGTCACCCCGCTGGGCCGGCAAACCGACCTTGCCGGCTTGCGTCCGCAGGCGATGGCGCTGTCGCCCGACGGCCGTCGGCTGGTCGTGTCTGGAAAGACGAGCGAGTTGATCGTCCTTGATCCCGCGAACGGCGCCATTCTCGAGCGCGTTCAGTTGCCGTCCGAGAAACAGAACGAGCCGCTGCCGCCCACGGCGTCGCCGAACATCCTGCAACCCGACACCAAGGGGCAGCTCAGCTTCACCGGCCTGATCTTCTCGCCCGATGGCCGTCGGATTTTCCTGAGCAACGTCAATGGCAGCGTGAAGGTGTTCACGGTGGACGCGGACGGGCGGGTTGCGGCGTCGCACTCGCTGCCGCTGCCGCCGGCGAAGGCGCCACGGCGCAGCGAGGAAATCCCGGCGGGCCTGGCCATCTCACCGGACGGCGCGCGCCTGTACGTCTGCGGCAACCTGTCGAACACGCTGCTCGAACTCGACGCCGCGACGGGCGAGGTGCTGCGCACCTTCGCGGTGGGCGTGGCGCCGTACGACGTCGTGCTCCTCAGGAACAAGGCCTACGTGAGCAACTGGGGCGGGCGCCGTCCGGGCGCGGGCGATCTAGTGGGGCCGGCTGGTCGCGGGACGGTAGTCCGCGTCGACCCGGTGAGGCACATCGCGAGCGAGGGCTCGGTTTCCGTCGTCCATCTGGGTGTCGGCAAGAGCGGGGCCAAACCGGAAATCGACATCCTCACTGGGCTTCATGCATCGGCGCTGGCGTTGTCGCCTGACCGTCGCTGGCTGGTATGCGCCAACGCTGGGGCCGACAACCTGAGCGTCATTGACACGCGCACCGACGCGGTGGCGGAGACGATCTGGGTGAAATCCAAACCGAGCGATCTGCTGGCGGCGTCGCCCAATGCGCTGGCATTCGCTGCCGATGGGAAGACGCTGTACGTGGCTAACGGGACGCAGAACGCCATCGCGATCGTGGACTTCGCCCCGGCCGGCAAGCGCTCGCAGTTGCGCGGGTTGCTTCCGGTGGGATGGTTTCCCGGCGCGCTCGTGTTTGACGGGCCGCGGAAGCAGCTTTGTGTCGCGAACATCAAGGGGCACGCCGTCGCGCCCAGGCCGTATCGGGAGAGCGGCGCGTCCGTGGAGGGTTTCAATAGCCATCAGTACCACGGTTCGGTCTCGCTGGTGCCGCTCCCGCGGAACGATGACCTGCCCCGGCTTTCGCAATCGGTCTATGACAACCTGCGCCAGGGGCGCATTGCGGAGTCGCTGCAGCCGCCCCGTCCCGGCCAGCCGCCGCGGGCGATTCCCGAGCGCATTGGCGAGCCGAGCCTGATCAAGCATGTCGTGTACGTGATCAAGGAGAACCGCACCTACGATCAGGTGTTGGGCGCGGTGGGCAAGGGCAACAGCGATCCGCGGCTCTGCATCTTTGGCGAACGCGTCACGCCCAACCAGCACAAGCTCGTGCGCGAGTTCGTTCTGCTGGACAACACCTACTGTTCGGCCATCCTGAGCGCGGACGGCCATCAGTGGAGCACCACCGCATTTGGCACCGATTACCTCGAGCGTTCGTTTGCCGGCTGGCCGCGCAGCTACCCGGACGGCATGGGCGTGGACGAAAACGATGCCCTGGCGTACTCGCCGGCGGGCTTCATCTGGGACAACGCGCTGCGGCACAAGATTCGCATCCGCAACTACGGCGAATTCATGGCGCCAAACGTCCGGTGGCGGGACGGGCGCAAGGGGACGCCAGACTTTCTGGCCTGTTACCGCACGTGGAAGGGAGAAAGCGACGAGGTGATTTTCGAGAGCTACCCGATGATCCCGACCATTGCGCCCTTCTCGCCGACCAACTACGTGGGCTGGGAGATGTCGGTGCCCGATCAATACCGGGCCGACTTCATTTTGCGGGAGTTGAAGGAGTACGAGGCCAAGGGAGAGTTCCCGCAGCTTGTGATCATCTGTCTGCCTCAAGACCACACCAGCGGGACGAGCCGCAACTGCCCGACGCCGGCCGCGACGGTGGCGGACAACGACCTGGCCTTCGGCCGCATCGTCGAGGCGCTGAGCCACTCGAAGTTCTGGCGCGAGATGGCCATTTTCGGTATCGAGGACGATCCCCAGGCCGGCTACGATCACGTGAGCGGGTATCGGACCACTGCGTATGTGGTGAGTCCCTACGCGAAACGGGGCGTCGTGGTGAGCACGCAGTACAACACCACCAGTCTGCTGCGCACCATGGAGCAGATTCTTGGCATGCCGCCGATGAACCAGTTCGACGCCAGCGCCACGCCGATGTTCGACTGTTTCACCGACACGCTCGATGACACGCCGTTCAAGTCGGTGCCCAACATCGTGCCGATCGATGAGATGAACCCCGATCCCAAGGCGATTGCCGACCCGCAGTTGCGGCGCGATGCCCTGGCGTCGTCGCGCATGAACTTCCGGCAGGTGGACCGCGCTCCCGAGGACGTGCTGAATCGGGTGCTCTGGCGCGCCATGCGCGGCACCCGGGAGCCGTATCCCGAGTGGGCCATCACCGTGCGCGGCGGCGAAGACGAGGATGACGATTAACCGATACGGACTTTCACACCGCTGCGCGTGGTCGGATGTCCGGGCTGTGGCAAAACCGCGCCGGGCGACAGTCCTCGAACGGGATCACACAGAGACACAGAGGACGCGGCGCGACGGAGCCGCAACCGAAGGTCCGGGGAAAGAGCTTGGCGCGGGTTCAGGGTTCAGGGTTCGGGGTTCAGGGTTCAGGGCTGGAACTGCGCGATGTGGCGCGATTGTGCTACAGAGGGCACCTCCGGCAATCGACCTTGGCGACGCCTCCCGCGGAAGGCGCGCCACGGCAAAGGTCCTCTCTCACCGTGCCGGACCGCGATGAACCGCCGAGGCGCTGCAAGTCTTGCTGCGGGGGATTCCGGCAGAGGTTCTCAGGTGCGCACGCGCCGCCACACGCACAAAGCCACCAGGCCAAGGCCGGCGATTAAAGCGAACGCACCAGGCTCGGGGATGGGGGCCGCATCGAGTGTTATCTCGGTGAGCACAAAGTTGCCCGCGAGACCATGCCCGGGCCCTTCGTCGGGGAGATTCGGGTGTTCGAGCACCTCCAATCTGACGCCAGTGATCCCCACGAGAAAGGAGTCCGCCATCACCGTGTAGATGTCAGCTCCAGTAGGCGGAGGCCCAGCGAGGATGCTGTCGTCTCCCAGCTTCGTCATGGTCGCGCCTGCCGAGGAAACGTACGAGAAGGGCGAAAGCACTGTCCAATTGGCGGTGACATCGCCGCCGTTGGACGACCCGTCGGCGAAGAGCGACCGGTCGTCAGTAGTGACCGAGAGGCGAAAACAGCCGATTGTGAACCCGTGACCATAGTTCTGGTGTAGTGTGAATTCGAGCCGAGAGCCCCCAGGATAGGAAATGTCCGTAGCCGTCTCGAACACGGCAGTCTGGGCTAGCGCTACCCAGTTAGGATACCCGAATGCGATTGCCCAGCCGGCATCACCCGTGGTTATCCCATCTATCGCCATGCTTGTCGTGAAGCCCCCTTGGGTAGCCGTAGCGGCTGCATTCTGGAGCACGACGGCCTGGCTCGAGTATTGCAGCAGGCTTCCGATGGCTGTAGCGACGGCTCCGACGCGAAGGAGGAGGCGGGCTTTCATGAGGTGGATTGAAGCGGCCAAGATGGGCCGCGACGGCGAGACGAGGTGTTTCATGCACAGAACCACAAGCGGCCAAGCTCAGTTCTTTCAGGAATCTCGCCGCCACTGGAAGAAAACCGCCTTCCCGTCTGGCATCGGACGGACAGGCGAAGAACACACTGAAAGAAACCGCCTTTTGTCGCGGTGTATCCCATAGAAAGCGTATGCCAATGACTGCGGCCAAGCCAAAGCCGGGTGGGGCGCACACGCGCACGCACTGGAGCCTGGTGCGGCGGCTCAAGGCGGGCGGGCACGAAGAGGCGTGGCAGGAGTTCTACACGGCTTACCGCCCGCTGATCCACGGTTTGGCGCTGAAGTCGGGGCTGTCGCGGGAGGAGGCCGAAGAAGCGGTGCAGGACACGGTGACGTGCGTGTTCAAGAGCCTGCCGTCGTTCAACGCGGACCCGGCGGCGGGTTCATTCAAGAGTTGGCTGTTCCGGGTGGCCCAGTGGCGCATCATCAATCAGCTCAACAAACGGCCGCGGCGGACGAGCGCGGTCGCGGAGGCGTTCCGATCGGGCGGGGACGGCAGCGGGACAGCCGGAACCGCTCCGACCGACAAGATTCCCGATTCAGCCCCCAACGCCCTGGAGGCACTGTGGGATGCGGAGTGGCAGGAGAACGCCCTGGAGATCGCCTTGAGCCGGTTGAAGCAGGTGGCGAAGGCTCGACATTTCCAGGCGTTCTACCTGCACGTGATCAAACGGCAATCGCCCTCCCAAGTGGCCAAGGCGCTCGGCACCACGGTGGAGCAGGTATACCTGGTCAAGTGCCGTCTGTTGCCGGTGTTCAAACGCATCGTGAGAAGGTTGGAGGGGCGACTGTTGTGATCCGTGATTGCCCCGGCTGGTATTCACCACAGAGGCGCAGAGGACACAAAGGGGGAATGGGGTGAAACAGGCGAGGGTTTGTCTGGGTCTGGACCGTAAGGCGGGCGGCTTGTGACACGGGCCAACGACCGCGACATTCAACAAGTCCCCCCCCAAGCCCTTTCTCTGTGCTCTCTGTGTCTCTGTGGTTGAACCCCGACGGTGACAGTCATCGAACCGGACCAACCACAGAGGCGCAGAGGACACGGAGAACGCTGCTTCGAGCGGCCTGAGAAAGGAATCGCAAGGCTGGTGCGTCGCGGCTACTCTGCTTCCTCGTATGCCCCTCGACTCGGGTCGATCGCCTGCGTCCGAAGCCGCCGGATCGGCGGTTGCCGGTCACCCGCCGGAGATTGCCGATCACCTGTTGCTGCGTCGTATCGGGCGCGGCAGCTATGGCGAGGTCTGGCTGGCGCGGAATGTCGTAGGCACGTACCGGGCGGTGAAGATCGTCCATCGCGACGCCTTCGAGGACAGCCGCCCGTACGAACGCGAATTCGCCGGAATTCAGAAGTACGAACCCATCTCCCGCATGCACGAGGGCCTGACGAACCTGCTGCAGATCGGGCGCGCGGACGCCGCCGGCTACTTCTACTACGTGATGGAGTTGGCGGACCCCGCGGCGCCGTCGAACGCCGGGGAAAGCGCCGAGGCGCAGGCGTCGGGGATGCGCGAGCGGAGTCTTCCTGCCATCGCTCCGTCTCCTGCCACCTGCTCGATGTCTCCGGACTCCTACGTGCCTCGCACCCTGGGCCACGAGCTGAAGTCGCGGGGGCGGCTGCCGTCGGAAGAGTGCCTGCAGATCGGGATCACACTGGCCGACGCCGTCGAGCATCTGCATCGCAACCGGCTGGTCCATCGCGACATCAAGCCGTCGAACGTCATTTTCGTGAATGGACGCCCCAAGCTGGCGGACATTGGTCTTGTTGCAGAGATAGGCGCGACGAAATCGTTCGTCGGGACGGAGGGGTTTGTGGCGCCGGAAGGTCCGGGGACACCCCGGTCGGACATCTTCAGCTTCGGCAAGTTGCTCTACGAAATGGCCACCGGCAAGGACCGGGGCGACTTCCCGGCCCCGTTGACGAATCTGGCGGCATTGCCGGACCAGGCGCGCCTGTCGGAACTGAACGAGGTCATCCTCAAGGCGTGCGAGCCGGATCCGGGGCAACGGTACGCGAGCATGGCGGCCTTGCGAGCCGAGTTGTTGCTGGTGCAGGCGGGGGAATCGCTCCGGAGGACGCGCGTGCTCGAGCGGCAATTCCGGTGTTTCCGCCGTGCGGCGGTCCTGGCATTGGTGGCGTTACTGATAGGGATCCTCGGCTTTCTGCCGATACAGCGTGAGCGCGAGGCGCGGCTGCGCGCCGAGCGCGAACGCATGGCGTGGTTGACCCAGTTCGAGGCCCAGAACGTCGAGCAACTGTTCGCCAATGATCGTCCCCGCGAAGCGATCGCGAGTCTGGCGGGATTGCTGCGGGAAGATGCGGCGAACCAAGTCGCGGCCGAACGGCTGCTCCACGCGCTCACGGATCGGTCATTTGCCCTGCCGCTCACCCCCGCGCTCGAGCACACCGCCGGCGTGGCGATCGTTCGTTGGAGCGCCGATGGCGAGCGGGTCGTGACAGCCTCGCAGGACGGCAGCGCACGTGTATGGGACGGACGGACCGGCCAGCCCGTCACGCCGCCGCTCCGGCATCGCGGACCTGTTCGCTGGGTGGAATTCAGTCCGGAGGGAGGGCTGGTGGTTACGGCTTCGGACGACGGAACGGCACGGGTGTGGGACGTGGCCACAGCTTCGGCGAGCGCGTCGATCGCGGAAAGCCGAGTTCCCGGAGGCCCTGATTCGAGTGAACCGGGGCTCGCGGCTTGGCCCGCCGAAGCTGCAACCGGGCCTCAAGCATCCGCATTTGGCGATCCTGAGCGGAGGCGGCAGCTCGTCCCTCCGAGCCTTGCGGCTCGCCAGATGTTGGTCCTCGAACACCAAGGACCGGTCGTGATGGCGAACTTCAGTCCCGATGGACTGCGCGTCGTCACCGCTTCCACGGATGCCACGGCCCGCCTCTGGGACACGCGGACCGGTGAACCAATCGGCGCGGTTTTGGGCCACAACGACCGCGTGAACGCGGCTCGGTTCAGTCCCGATGGGCATTGGGTGGTGACCGTCTCCGACGACGGGACCGCGCGGGTCTGGGATGCGGAACTGGGGGAACCGGTCGGCGGCGCATTGACGCACCCAGGCGGGGTGGCATGGGCCGAATTCAGCCCCGATGGCGTGCAGTTGGTCACCGCCGGGCGCGATGGCGTGGCGCGGATTTGGGTGCGGCACGCAGGAGAGGATGTGTCAATCCTTCCCGAGCAACCTAGCCACGGACGTCAGTCCGCGCCGTCTCGGGTCTTCGAAAGCGAGGGCCAGCGCCGGCTGACGCCGGGGGCTGCGGAGTTCAAGGCCCAGCCGCCTCTCGAACACCAAGGGCCGGTGGTCATGGCCAGCTTCAGTCCGGACGGCCTGCGCGTGGTGACGGCCTCGGACGATGGCACGGCGCGCGTGTGGGATGCCCGCAATGGCCGTCCGGTGACGGGGCCGTTGAAGTGCGGCGACCAAGTCCGCGCGGCGCGGTTCAGTCCCGATGGACTCCGCGTGGTGACGGCCTCGGCGGACCAGACGGCCCGGGTCTGGGATGCCTTTGATGGCGAGGCCTGGACCGAGCCGTTCGCGCATGGGCATCGGCTGACCTGGGCGGAGTTCAGTCCGGACGGCACGCGGGTGGCAACGAGTTCGGAGGATGGAAGCGCTTGTGTTTGGGATGTGCGGCTGGGGCGGGCTCTGCGCCGACGTGTCCAACTCGGGCAGGCCGTCGAAGAGGCCCTGCCCAGCGCGGATGGTCGTTGGTATCTCGTCGGCCTCTTGCCCGATCGCGGCACGCCTGACTGCGCCGTAGATGTCCGCCGCTCCGACGAGGAGGCGGACGTTCCGCTATCGGTCCGGTTCCCCGGCGTGGCGTCGCACTTCCGCTACAGCCCGGACGAACAGCGCGCGCTGGCGGTGACGGATGACGGATTGTTGCGCATCTGGGCTGTAGCCTCGGGCAAGTTGGTGGACGAACCGCTGCCGGTGGGCGGGCGGGTCCACACAGTCGAGTTCAGTCCAGATAGCAAGTGGATCGTGACGGGGGGAACCGATTGCCTGGCCCAGCTTTGGGAGGCCGCCAGAATCCTTGAAACCCCGGACCTGGTTCGATCAGGTCAAGTTCAGCCCTCCTCCCTCCCGTATTTCAAGGATTCCCCTGAGCGAGGCGCGGGAGGGGAATGGGGAATCACTGGTGTTGCGCATGAAGCCGAGGACTTGGACGGGTCTAAGAGGCGCCTCGCTCGAGTGAGGCGTGTGGGCGGTGGCCTGCCCCATGATGGGGAGGTATGGTCGGCAAGATTCAGTTCCACGGCGAACAAGCTGGTCACTGCGTCGGGCGATGGGGTCACGCGCCTATGGTCCGTGCCCGAGGGCCGGCTGCTGCGGGAACTGCGTGGGCATCAAGGGGCGGTGTATCATGCCGAGTTCAGTCAGGACGGACGCCGCGTCGTGACGGCGGGGGACGACCTAACCGCGCGCATCTGGGATGCCGAAACCGGCCAGGCCCTGGGCCAACCGCGGTGGCACGAGCGAAGCGTACGGTTTGGTTGTTTCAATCGGGAGGGAACACGGCTGTTGACGTTGACGGAGGGAGACGCGGCCTGGCTTTGGGACCTGACCAAGCCCCGAGGCCGGGGCAATCCTCTGCCGTTGCGCGATCGGATCGTCGCCGCCGAGTTCAGCCCGGATGGCCGCTGCGTGTTGGCCCGCTCGAGCGCTGGAGCACAGGCGGCTCGACTCTGGGACGTGATGACAGGCCGTCCGCTGAGCGAACCCCTGTTGCACGCCGGGCCGGTGCTCTGCGCTCATTTCACCGCGGACGGGACGCGCGTGCTCACGGGGGCGAAGGACGGCACCATCACCTGGTGGGAAGTGATGCGGCTGCCGAGTCCGGCGCCGGCTTGGCTGCCCGAATTGGCGAGTCTTCTTGTGGGGGAACGGACCGACGCGGATGAAGCGGCGCACCAACCGGGCGCGCACCGGTTCAAGGGCGTTCGTGCCGCGATCGCGGCGACGGCAGCCAGCGACGTGTACGGGCAGTGGGGCCGATGGTTTCTGGCTGACCGACGGGAGCGGTTTGCGGCGCCGTCCGGGGAAAAGACGGTGGCCGATTATGTCGCGCGCCAGATGTTGACGCGGCAGGTGGCGCCGCTGCTCGACGTGCTGCGGTTGCAGCCCACGAACGCCGTCGCTTTGTCGCGTCTGGCGGCAACGGCCCGGCGCGGAACGGCGGGAACGAATGCCTTGTTGCTGAGCGCGGTGAGCAACCAGGTGGCCCGGTTGGCGGAATGGAATCCGCGGGACCGCGTGGCCTTATGGGCGGCGATCGACAACTGGGCCCAAGCAGGCCGGTGGGATGATGGATTGGCGACGATGGACCGCGTTCTGTCGAGGGAGCCGGAGACGATCAACGGTTGGATTGGGCGTGGCGTTCTGCTGGATTGGAGTGGGCGGCAAGAGGAAGCCCGTCTGGCCTACGTCAGGGCCCTGGAATGCGCGGACCGTTCCGCTTCAACTCCTGACGTGTTGCGGCAGACAATGCTGCTCAACCGGGCCGCGTTGTCGAAACGGTTGGGACGTCAAACGGAGGCGGTGGCCGATTACCCGAGTCCGTGGAACATCCCGCCCCGGGACACAGCACTCGAAGCGCGGGCGATCGACCTCTCCGCCTTCTACAATGCGGCGTTCGACGAGGCGTGGTATGACTGGCGGGCGAGCGGCAACCGGAGTTTGCTGTCAGCCTGGAACGCGGTGCAGACGGGTGGTTTGGGGTGGCCGAGGGAATTCGTGAGTGGAACGCCGTTCGATCCGCGTGGCCTCATCCAGGCGGGCAATCCGATCCTGGATCGGGACGCGCCCGGCTTCCCGCGCGAGGTTCGCGGAATGCCAATCGGGCAGCGGGCAACTCGACTCTGCTTCATTCACGCCGCGCACGGTGTTGCTCCTGACGGCACGCTGCTGGGCCGTTATGTGGCGCACTTTGGCGATGGCGGGCAGTGCGAGATTCCGATCCGGTATGGCGAAGATGTGCGGGCGTGGCGAATCCGCGATGACCCGGCGGAAATCACACGAACCGACTGGGAGCAAAAGACCGAGCCGAACCCGGCGGATGAGGTGGTGCGGCTGTTCAGCACGTGGTGGGCGAACCCGAGGCCGGAAGTCGAGATCATGAGCCTCGATTTGGTGTCGGAGGGGGCGGCGGCCGCGCCCTTCCTGGTCGCGATCACGTCCAGATGAGGGCGTGGGAGGTGCTGCGACAACACGGCCGTCCGGTTCTCAAGCTGCGGATGCGTTCCTTCCGCAGGTGTATGACGAATTGTGGCGCCTTGCCGCGCACAAGCTGGGCCAGGAAGCAGCCAGGATGAGTTGGGATTCCGCCCGACAGGATTCCGCCCGTCGGTTGACAGCACGGAATTGCGATCGCAATCTGTCGCCCTGTTGCCATGAGTATTCCAGCCGCCGTGGTCGAACTCGTTGCCCGCTTCGAGCGGAACCTCGAAGCCTACCGTTCCGGCGAGTACAACGAGACGCAACTGCGCCGCGAATTCCTCGACCCTTTCTTCAAGGCGCTGGGCTGGGACATCGACAATGAGCAGGGCCTGGCCGAGGCCTACAAGGACGTTGTTCACGAAGACCAACTCCGGGTCGGCGAGGCCACCAAAGCCCCGGACTACTGCTTCCGGGTCGGGGGCACGCGCAAGTTCTTCCTCGAAGCCAAGAAGCCGTCGGTCGCGGTCAAGGACGAGCCGGCGCCCGCCTTTCAACTGCGCCGCTACGCCTACACGGCCAAACTTTCGCTGAACATCCTGTCCGATTTCGAGGAGTTCGCCGTCTATGACGGACGCTTCAAGCCGCACAAGGATGATCCCGCCGCGACCGCCCGCGTTTTCTTCTGCACCTTCCGCGACTACGCGGAGAAGTGGGAGTGGATTGCGTCCATCTTCAGCCGCGACGCGGTGTTGAAAGGGGCGTTCGACCGGTTTGCCGAGTCCAGCAAATCCAAGCGCGGCACGGCGGAATTCGACGCGGACTTTCTCGCCACCATCGAAGGGTGGCGGCTGGACTTGGCGCGCAACCTCGCGCTCCGCAATCCCAAGTTGACCCAGCGCGAACTCAACTTTGCCGTTCAGCGCATCATTGATCGCATCATCTTCCTGCGCATCTGCGAAGCGCGCGGCATCGAGGATCATGGCCGGCTGCAAGCGCTCGTGAACGGGGACCGCATCTACCCGCGCCTGGCCGAACTCTTCCAGGCCGCCGATGCGCGCTACAACTCCGGCCTGTTCCACTTCCAATCGGAACCGGGCCGCCACGAGCCGCCCGATGAACTGACGCTGGCCCTCGATATCGACGACAAGCTCCTGCGCGATTTGCTGCGGGGGCTCTACTACCCCGACAGTCCCTATGCCTTCGATGTCATTTCCGCCGACATTCTCGGCCAGGTCTACGAGCAGTTCCTGGGCAAGGTCATCCGCCTGACCGAGGGCCACCGCGCGGCGGTCGAGGAGAAGCCGGAGGTTCGCAAGGCCGGTGGCGTTTACTACACGCCCACCTACGTGGTGGACTACATCGTGGGGCAGACGGTGGGGAAGCTGGTCGAGGGCAGGACGCCCAAACAGGTGTCAGCCTTGCGCATTCTCGACCCTGCCTGCGGGTCCGGCTCCTTCCTGATTGGCGCGTATCAATTCCTTCTGGACTGGCATCGGGACTGGTACACCGCCCACGACCCCGCCAAGTGGTCCCGGGGCAGCCAGCCCGCGTTGGTGCAGACGGGCAAGGGTTGGGTGCTCACCATCGCCGAGCGCAAGCGCATCCTCCTGAACCACATTTTTGGCGTCGACATTGACGCGCAGGCGGTCGAGGTCACCAAGCTCTCCCTGCTGCTCAAGGTTTTGGAGGGCGAAACCGGCCAGACCCTCCAGACGATCTTTCGCCTCTTTCGCGAGCGCGCGTTGCCGGACCTGGGGGACAACCTCAAATGCGGCAACGCGCTGATCGGGCCGGATTTTTACCAACAAGAGCAACTTGGGCTCCTGGATGAGGAGGAGCGTTACCGCATCAACGTTTTCGATTGGCACGCCGAGTTTCCGCAGGTCTTCCGCACACTGCACACCGCTGGGGAACTCCGAGAACCCGCCGCCGCCGCGCCGCTGGACTACACGCTGCCCGGGATACCGTTGCATGGGAACTACAGCAAGGTGAGCCACCGGAAGGGGAGACGTGTCAAGGCTGCACAGCCCCCAGGGCCGATCGAGCAGGAAAAGAAAGTGGGCTTCGATGCGGTCATTGGGAATCCGCCGTATGTGCGCATTCAGCGGATTTCTCATGCCGAATCTGACTACTTGTTCTGCACTACAAGTCGCCGACCAGCAAGATGGACCTTTCGCTCGTCTTTCTTGAGAAAGGACTCGAGTTGTCGAATCAGGCCGGCCGCGTAGGTTTAATCTGTACTTCCCAATGGCTGACCGCCGACTATGGCCAGAATCTCCGGCGCATGCTCTCAGGCGGCAGGCTTCATGAAATCGTGGACTTTGGGAGCCTGCCGGTTTTTGCCAACGCAAGCACGTATCCGGCCATACTGGTCCTGAGTCCGACGCCCGCTTCCGCGCTCACCGTGAGGCGAATCAACAATGCTGAAGATCTGAACACGCACGGTATTCACGGCGCACCCGCCGTCACAGTCCGGTTATCTTCTCTCACCGCGGCGCCCTGGAACCTCGGACGACTGGACATCGCCAGGATTCTGCAGCGCTCAAAGCTGGCCTGGAAGCCGCTGAGCGCGTTTGGTGGTGCTTACATCGGATGCAAGACGGGAATGAACCAGGCTTTTGTGCTATCCAGCGGGGAAGCTAGGAAACTGCGGCTGGAGAAGGCTGCGCTGCTTTCGTACGCGTTGCGTGGGGGAGAAGTCGGGCGCTATGCCAGGGTTGAGCCTGATGCGGTGGTCATCTATCCCTACCGTGAAGGTCCGAATGGCAGTCCGGAACTGATTCCCGAGACAGAGTTGAAGCGGGATTACCCACATGTCCACGCGTACCTCCTTTCCTTCAAAGACCAACTGAGGCAGAGACAAGACAGCCGCCGATTCTATGCAAAAGGGGTGGAGTGGTATCGGCATTTGCGGCCCGGCACATTCCGGTACATACGCCCCCCGAAACTGGTATTCAAGGCCATCGCAAAGAGTGCTTGCGGAGGCTTCCTGGCCGAGAACACGGCTTTCGACGGTGCGAATTGCCCGGCCATCATTCCCGAGAACTTGGAGGGCCACGACATCAAGTTCCTGCTGGGTCTTCTCAATTCGCGGCTGGCGTCTTACCACTTGAGAAGCGTCTGTCCACCGAAGCTCGCGGGCTACTTGAAGTTCAGCGCCACCTGCCTGAGCGAGACTCCCATCCGCGTCCTCGACTTGTCGAAACCCGGCGACCGATCGCATCACGAGCGGATGGTGCAACTGGTCGAGCAGATGCTCGAGTTAAACCAGCGGCTCCCCGCCGTTCGAACACCGCAGGAGAAGACCGCGCTCGAACGGCAAATTGCCGCGACGGACACGCAGATCGACCGCTTGGTCTATGACCTCTACGGTTTGACCGAAGAGGAGATCGGCATTGTCGAGGGCGCAAAATAATTGTTGGGGGTGGGACTGTATTTGACCCAGAGGTGCGCGTAGGCTGGCGGCGTTATGGGAACGATTTTTGATCTGCAAGAGGCCGATGCCCGGCGGTTGTTTCCGGCACCGGCGCCCCGCCGATCCGGCGAATTCAAGGCCGTGCGGCAGAGGCGGTGGGTTGCCCGTCGCTGCCGACGACTTTGGATCGCGCTCGACACCCGCATTGTGCCGGAGGCGCTCGCGACGGACCTGTGCCACCAGGTCGGCCGGTGGCTCGAAGTGGAGTTGCCGCGCTCGTGGCGCGTCCGACTGGCGGTGAAGGCGGATGTGGTGTACTACCACAATCGCCGCTTCCGTCAGGGGGTCCGCCGCAAAGGCCGGGCCGGGGTCCGTTACCTGCGCGTTTTTATGCAGCACTGGCTGGCGGGGCTCCTCGAGCGCCGCTGGCCGGACTGGCGCGAACGCCTCCCGTCCGACTTTGCTCGGGGCGCGGAGCTGCCGGTGTGCGAACCCGCCAGGGGTGAACAGTCGCCTCGGGACACCCCAGCCTCTTGCTGATCTCCACACCGAGGTCGGACATGCTCTTAGCCCGCATATTTCACACCCCTATGGTGAACAGGGCACTCAGACTTCGCAAGAGGACTGCTATGCGGGCTAGAGAAGCAAAACCGCGCCAGGTCCGAGGGGCAGAAAAAATGAACACGCTGTTTTCATGCCAGGAAGCTTTCAGAACTGACAGGCAGCTCTGGATTCCCTTTCCGGGCGGGGTTTTGCCAGAGCCCGGATATGAGACTCCGCGAAGCCTTATGAAATATCCGGGCTTAGACGTCCGAACTTACGGAAGCAGCAAGTCAGGAACGTTCGCAGCCAGCAATTCACCTGCCTGCGCCGTCAAAGCGCTGGTTATGGAAGACGGGCCGCTTGCGCGGGGGAAGCACATCGAATAGAGCTCCGCCTCAAACCGGCCAGATACGCGCAAGGACCGCCGAGTGTCGGAACCACTGGTCGGTTTGAGGCGGAGCTTGATTGGAATCCTTGACCAGCAACACCCGTGGCAATGCGGGTCAGTGACGGCGGAGGACGAGGCGATGCTCGATGCGGCGGGTCTGGTGGTATTCGAGGGGTGGCAGATCGGTGAGTGTGGGCGAGCGGGTCTCTTCGAGCAGGGCGCGGGCGCACGCCTGGAGCGCTTTCCAACGGGGCCAGTCGATATCGCGGGCGTGGGCGATCTGCCGGAGGAGGCTGCGCCATTCGATGATGATGCGGTCGATATCGCCGGAGCCGAGCCACTCGCTGACCCAGGCGTGTTTAGCCTGTGGGTTGCGATGCACACTGGCCACCACGGCCTCGGCGCCGACACCATACTTCGGCGGCACACCGTTCTCGAGATAGCCGGGCGCGGTCTGTATCCCGTAGGCGCGCCGGCACGCAATGGCCAGCCGCCCGGCCCACCGGTTGTCCTCGCCGCAGAACCGGAATCCTGCGTCGAGATTCGCCAGATCATAGACCAGTTCGTCGAGAGGATAGTTCTCGTCTTCGAGCGCGGCGGCTATGGCCAGGCCGTCGCCTTGCGAGAAGCAACTGACGATCTCGCCGCGGCGGGTCGGGACGCCGGCGGCATCCACCAGGCCGAGACGCCGCCACAACAGGGCCGTGCCGGTGGCCGCGGTCAGCTCGCGGCACCTCTGCACCAGATCGCAACGCGCGCAGTCCGGGGCGAGCACCTCGCGTTCGGCCGGTTTCCAGAGCGCGACGCCGTGGGCGTCGACGGGCACTTTCAACGTGAGCCGCCCCAGGCTCACCTCGGCGACGATCTTGCGTGTGGATTCGACGAATCTGACGGCGGGGGTGTTCTGGGCGATCAATCCGCGTTCGAGCCTGGGGACAATGTGTTCTTTCCAGACGGTGTAAGGGGCCTGGCGCCCTTTCCATTGGGTCAATCGGCGCACCCATTTGGCGATCAACACGCGGTCGTCGCTCAGACGATCCGCGACGGTGAGGGCGCGCCCGTAGACCGGGAGTCCACTCTGCACGTCGACAACGCAGAGGTTGCCCGAGCCGATTTTGGCGAGCGCCGCGGGCTCGCTCAAGACGGGTCGCAAGGCCGGCGGCGGGGTCAGCGGGTTGGCGGAGGGTGCCGACTCGGCGGTGGTCGGTGCGACCTTGATTTCCTCGAGCGGGACATGTCGGGGCGGGGGAAACCGTTGCCATTCGCCCTGACTGTTCCACATCTCACGGATCAATCTCCGGACATGGCGGGCGCGTTCGGCGTCGGTATGCAGGCCGCAGGGCGCGTGGGGATGTTCGAGCGACATTTCCACACCTAGGAAGATCGGTTTGGTCGTGAAGAGGCGTTGCTGGACCCGGACGGCTTCGAGGAACGGAGATCGTCCCTGTTGGGCTGCCGCGCGCATGATGCCCAAGAGCGCGCTCCAATCCACCATCCCGTTCCGGGCCAGATGTCCGGTGTGGGCGTCGAGCAGGCGAATCTCGTTCGCTGTCACCAGCACGAAGCCCGTCTCGTCGATGCCCCGTCGCCCGGCGCGTCCGAACATCTGCAGGATTTCATCAGGCTTGAGCGGGTGCTCGAGTTCATCGCGTCGGTACGATTCGCCGGCCAGTGCGACGCTGCGGAGGGAGAAATTGACGCCCGCGGCCAGGCCCATGGTGGCGACGACCGCGCGAAGCTGTCCCGCCTTGGTCAGGGGCTCGATCACTCCGGCGCGCGCCCCGTAGCTCAAGCCGCTGTGGTGGAAGGCGACGCGGGACTTGAGCAGGCGGGCGAGGTGATCGCCCACGATCTGGCGCTGGGCGACGCTCAGTTGCAGCGGGTCCGGGCAAGGCAGGTTGCGGGCCAGGTCAGCGGCGAGGGCTTCCGCCGCCTGACGGCGCGGGGCGAAGACCAGCACGGGGCCCAGGTTGTCGGCGAGCGCCTTCGCCACCGCGCGTGGCCAGTAGCCTCGAATCTCCGATGGCAGATGGTAATTGAGGTGCTGGACATGGACTTCTTCGAGTGGAACGGGGCGGTGCTCGTGGCGCACCAGGTGGGCGTTGCGTCCCAGACGCCGCAGCCACTTGACCACGTCTTGGGGATTGCTGACGCTTCCGCTCAGCAGCAAGAGCTGTGTGGAGGGCGGAGCCATGGCGATGGCCAACTCGTAGTTCAGCCCGCGGTCGGCGTCCCCGATCATCTGGTATTCGTCGACGACGAGCAGGCTTGGGCCGGTGCCCTGCATCAGGCGGTTCTTCTGTGTTTCGAGCGTGGCGACAATGACCGGCGCGTCAAGATTCTCCGCCAGATCGCCCGTGGCGATGCCGACATTCCACCCGCGCGCCCGCCACTCGGCCAGTTTGTCGTTCGCCAGCGCGCGTGTCGGAACGGTGTAGATCGCCTGGCCACGATTGTGGCCCTGCTTGGACCATATCTCGAAAACCAATGTTTTGCCCGAACCCGTCGGCGCCTGGACGACGACGTCACAACCCGCACGCAGAGCGCTGACCGCTTCCTGTTGCCAGAGGTCGGGCACGACCACCTGGTTCAGGACGGTCAAGCCGGCCAGTTGATCCGCAAACGCCTGCACGCCGTTGAGCATAGATCGGGAAAGCGCCATTGACAGGCAGAATCCTCAAATTCACCTGTTCGGTGTCAGCCCGCATTCGCACGCCTTCGAGAGTCTTCGGCTTGTCAGGGCCAATTCATCAAGTGGAGCGGTAACGCACGCCGTCTTCACTTGACATGGCGGCGGTCGAGCCGTCCCCACTCCGACCTTTTCGACTTCATGAATTGGCGCGGTCGGTTTGCGCGCTCCGGAAGATTTTGGCTGTGTGAAGTTGGTTGGGATGGTACGGTGCGCCCCGACAAACTGATTTGACCTATGAAATGCGTCTTGTCCCGCCGCCAATTCCTCAAAGCAACCGCTGTAGCCGGCGCGGCCACCACCTGGCAATTGACCCCCGCCGATGTGTTGGGCGGGACGGGTTCGACCGCTCCCTCCGACCGCGTGACCCTGGGTGTCATCGGACTTGGCATCCAGGGCATCGGCGACATGCGGGCATTTCTCGGGATTCCGGAGGTGAAGGTGGTTGCCGTGTGCGACGTGCATGCGACCCAGCGCGCCGCCGGTAAGCAGGTCGTCGACACTTTCTACGGGAACTCCGATTGTGCGGCCTACAATGACTTTCGCGAACTCATCGCGCGGAAGGATATCGACGCCGTGCAGATCACGGCTCCCGATCACTGGCATCCGCTCATCGCTATCGAGGCCGCCCGACACGGCAAGCACATGTACCAGGAAAAGCCGATGGGCTGGAGTGTCCGCGCGGCGCGTGCCGTCGAACGGGCCGTGCGCGACAACGGAGTGGTGTTCCAGTTCGGCACGCAACAACGATCCGATGGCCGTTTCCGATTGGCGTGCGAGCTGGTGCGCAACGGCCGGATCGGCCGATTGCAGACCATCCTGGTGGGAGTCCCTGGCAGCGTGTCGTCCTGCCCCATCCAACCGGTCGAGCCTGTGCCGAAGGAACTCGACTACGATCTCTGGCTGGGTCCGGCCCCGATGGCGCCCTACTGTTACCAGCGTTGCCGTCCCTACACGCAGAAGGACGGGTGGAGCGTCTGGTACGGCATCTCGGACTACTGCATGGGGATGATCGGCAACTGGGGCGTCCATCATTTGGATATCGCGCAATGGGCCAATGCCAGCGAACTGAGCGGCCCAGTGGAAATCGAAGGCACTGCCGAGTTCCCGAAGGGTCTGCTGACCGATTGCGCCGTGAGTTGGCAGGTCGAGAATCGCTACGCCAACGGCGTCACGCTGATTCACATGGACAATGCGACCAGCAGCAAACACCCTCTTCAAAAGGGCGGTCATGGACACGGCGTCATGCTCATCGGCACCGAAGGCTGGGTGCATGTCGACCGGGAGAAGCTCGATGCGCACCCCGCTGCCCTGATCGGGAGCAAGATCGGCCCTGACGAAATCCACCTTTTCAAGAGCGACAACCATGGCGCCAATTTCATCGGCGCCGTGAAAGGCCGGAACAAGCCGGCCGCACCCATCGATGTGGCTGTACGGACGGACACCCTCTGCAACCTACAGCTCATCGCCGCCACCTTGCGGCGCAAGCTGCGGTGGAATCCGGAGGCCGAGCGATTCCCCGACGACCCCACAGCCAATGCCATGCTCGATCGCCCGATGCGCGCGCCGTGGACGCTCTAACTCGAGGTCCATGTCCTGCGGCTCGGCGACGTCTCGATCGCGACGAATCCATTCGAGCTGTATCTCGACTACGGGGTCCGGATCAAGGCGATGTTTCGGTGATCCGATCGGCCAGGGGGTAGCGCGGAGTTCTCGGATAGACCACCCAAAGATGTTCGGGGTGCTTGCCTTCCACGACGCAAGTGAAGTCTCCCGCTTGTCCGTGCTGCTGGAAATTGCTTGTCAGCGGGGAAACGGTTAGGGTCTGATCTGGCGCGGGCAATCGAGCGCCATGCTATGGCACTGACCACCAAACCGAGACGAACACGGATCGAGCAGGCTCTCGGCATCACGGTGCTTGTCTTTCTGTTGATCGGCGGGTTCGTGGTGATGAAGCCGTTTCTGTCCGCCGCCATGTGGGCGGTCGTGCTCTGCTTCTCGCTTTGGCCGCTGCATCGCCGACTGGTCTCGTGGCTTGGAAATCGCCGCACCCTGGCCGCGGCCCTCATGACCTCGGCGATTACACTGGTGCTCCTCGTTCCTTTCGTCGTCCTCGGCTTCAGGCTTGCCGACGACGCGCGCGCTTTGGGCGTGGCCACCCGCAAATGGCTCGAGGCCGGTCCGCCCGCCCCCCCGGCTTGGATGGACAAGGTCCCCATCGTGGGGGGCCAGGCGAAGGCCTATTGGATCGAATTCGCCGATGACGCCACGCGCTGGCTGCAGGACCTGAGGCGGGCGGCCGAAGAGGAGATAGCGCCGGCGGACGCCGCGGAAGCCACGCAGGCGACATCCGCGGCCGAGGTTGCTCCCGCGCCGGCTGTTCCTTTGTCCGACGTCGGCGAATCGCGGCTGGTCAACGTGCTGAAGTGGGTCATAGGCTTGGCCCGCTCCTGGGTCCCGCGCGTGGGATTGGCCATTGGACGCGGCATCCTGGAGGTCGCTCTCAGTGTGTTCATTGCCTTCTTCATCTTCCGCGATGGAGCTGCCGTTGCGGAACGGCTCACGACCGGCGTGATCCGCATCGCCGGCGACCGCGGCAAACGTCTGCTCAAAGTGGCGGGTCAGACGGTGCGCGGCGTGGTGTACGGAATCCTCGGCACGGCGCTTGCTCAGGGCGGGATGGCGGGGATCGGTTTCTGGATTGCCGGCGTTCCGGGCGCGGCCCTGCTTGCGTTGCTGACGTGCTTCCTCTCGTTTGTACCGGTGGGACCGCCGATGGTCTGGATTCCGGCGGTGATCTGGCTCTTCAATCAGGGTTCGATCGGTTGGGCCATCTTCATGCTGATCTGGGGTCTGGGTGTCAGCAGTGTGGACAACGTCATCAAACCGTGGCTGATCAGCCAGGGCAGCGCCATGCCCTTCATCCTGATCTTCTTTGGCGTTCTGGGCGGCGCGCTGGGCTTTGGAGTCATCGGCGTGTTTTTGGGTCCGACGCTGTTTGCGCTCCTCTACCGACTTGTCGAGGAGTGGTCGGCTGTCCGTCCGGGCGGCATCCCCCACGTGCCTGAGCCGCCCATCGAAGAGGCGGAAGCGAACGCATGAGCGTGAACACGTGTTCCTTGACCGATCAGAACATGCGGTCGAGGTCGTGCTTCTGCCGGGGGCGGCGCCAATAGCTTGCGGCTTGTCTCTGGCGCCGCAGTTGCAGCGGATCGTGTCCGCTCCATCGGAGCACCAGACCCAACGGGGTGAGGGCGAGGAAGAAGAGGAGGCTCAGGGCGATCCAGCCCAGGACACGGCTTGCGTGAAAGCCGGCAGTCATCCCGGCGCGATAGAATCCGCGAAACCAGGTTGGGCGCCACAGGGCAAGGAGAGCCAGACCGAGCAGGACGCCCAGCCAGAGCAGGAGGCCGGGAGCGGGCACAACGCGCTTCCACCACAGGAGCAGCCCGAGGAGAGCCGGGGCGGGCAAGGCAGTCAGAGCGAAACGTCGCCACTGGCGGGGATCTTCCTGGAGAACGAGTTTCACACGGGTGTCGAGGGTCAATCCGGTTGCAGCGGGACGCGTCGTGCGATCTGGCGGGAGGGCTGGGCACCGCGTTCGAGCACAAAACTGCCGATCGCCAACGCATCCATCTCGGTGTTTACGAAACAGCGATAGGCGTCGTCGGGGGAGCAGACGACCGGTTCGCCTCGAACGTTGAACGACGTGTTGACAAGAACGGCGCAGCCCGTTGCGGCGCGCCAGCACTGCAGGAGATCGTAGAGTCGGGGGTTTTGCCTCTGGCTGACGGTTTGGATGCGGGCCGAGTAGTCGACGTGCGTGACGGCCGGCAGGTCCGATCGGACCGCCGCCAACCGGGCCAGCCCCTCGAGGCCGGCTGGAACGGGGCGGCGCAAGGCGGGTCGGATCGGCGCCACGAGCAGCATATATGGGGACGCCGTCTCGAGTTCGAAATAATCGGCGGCGTTTTCGCGCAACACCACAGGGGCGAAGGGGCGAAACGACTCGCGGAACTTGACCTTGAGATTCATCATCGATTGCATCCGGGGCGATCGCGGATCGCCCAATATCGAGCGATTGCCCAGGGCGCGCGGCCCGAACTCCATGCGCCCCTGGAACCAGCCCACGACCTTCTCGGCGGCCAGCCATGCGACGACTCGGCGGAGCAGGGCATCGGAATCCAGGCGCTCGTACACCGCCCCGTGGATGCGCAGCGCATCTTCGATTTCGCCGTCGGTGAACGAAGGGCCGAGCAGGGCCGATTGCATGGCATCCGCTTCCGGATTGTCGTCGTCGGGCCGGCCCCTTGGACCCTGCCATCGGCTGTGCCAGGCCGCCAGTGCCGCCCCCAAGGCGCCTCCTGCATCGCCGGCTGCCGGCTGAATCCAGAGGCGTTCGAACAGACCCTCGCGCAGGATGCGACCGTTGGCGACGCAGTTGAGCGCCACGCCCCCCGCCAGGCAGAGGTGCGGCAGACCGGTCACCTCGCGCGCATGCCGGGCCAGCCGCAGCATGGCCTCTTCGGTCACGACTTGAATCGAGCGCGCGACATCGAGATGCCGGCGCTCGATGGGCCCCTCGGGCGGACGAGGCGGGCCGCCGAAGAGCCGGTGAAAGCGCTCATTCGTCATGGTCGTGCCGCGCAGGAAATCGAAGTAGTCCAGATTCAGCCAGACGGAGCCGTCCTCCTTGAGATCGATCAAGTCGCGCCGGATCGTGTTCTCGTACATCGGCTCGCCATAAGGTGCCAACCCCATCAGTTTGTACTCGCCCGAGTTGATGCGGAATCCGCAATAGGACGTGAAGGCGGAATAGAGCAGACCCAACGAATGGGGGAAGCGCAGCTCCTTGAGCAACTCGAGTTCCGTTCGGCGCCCCAAACCGATCGTCGTGGTGGCCCATTCACCCACACCGTCGCACGTGACAATCGCCGATTCCCGGAACGGGCTGGGAAAGAAGGCGGCCGCGGCATGGGCCTGGTGGTGCTCTGTGAAAAGAATGGGCACCGATGCCGACAAGTCCGGGACCTGGTCCCGAATCGTCTTGCGCAGGTCGAGTTTCTCGGAAAACCAACTGGGCAGAATCCCAGCGAACGTGCGCCAGCCGGCCGGGGCGACGGCCAGGTAACTCTCGAGCATCCGCGTGAACTTCAGGATCGGCTTGTCGTAAAAGACAATGGCATCGAGTTGAGCCGGCTTGATCGCCCCGTGCCTGAGGCAAAACTCGAGCGCGTGCCTGGGGAATTGCGCGTCGTTCTTAACACGCGAGAAGCGCTCTTCCTGCGCCGCGGCGACGATCGCGCCATCGCGCAGCAAGCAGGCCGCCGAGTCGTGATAGTATGCCGAAAGACCTAGGATATGGACGGGGCCGGCCATGTTTGACGAGGCTGGCTCACATGAAGGGGTAAAGCGCCCAGGCGATGCCCGAACTGGTGCCGAAGATCAGAAGCGCCCCCACACCAAGCAGGAGCACCACCAGCGGCACCAGCCACCACTTCTTCTCCTGGCGCAGGAAGACCAGGAATTCCTTCAAGAGCGCCCACATCGGAAAGGGAGATTAACCGACGGATTGCCGCCCGGCAACTGCATCATTCGGGCACCGCGTCATTCCGGCACGGTTATTTCATTTAAATTCCTGAAGGGTTGCTGTTGTTGAGGTTGGAAATAGCGCCTATCAATTGGCGTGGTTTGGTGAGTAGTAGGCGTGCGATGATCTCGACAAACCACTGTCAAATCAAGAACCTGTCACTTTCTCTATCCCACGACATTCACCTTCAAATCCCGCATCGTCGCCAACTCCCCCAACACTCCCAAGCCCCGCATCGGTCGCGCCCCGTCACGCCGCCTCGCCCCAAACCGATCCCGGAACTCCCGGAATACCTCGTTCACGTAGTTCCGCGACCCCAGCACCACTCCGTCGCTGAAATACCTCACCCGCAGCC